>JBKKAZ010000243.1:0-9044 GCA_046714435.1 Casimicrobiaceae bacterium | reverse complement strand
TGGACACCGGCAACGCGCGCTACCTGATCCGCTTCACCCAGATGCTCGAGCGCCAGGCGGGCTGGTCCTGGGCGCTGTTCAACGCGGTGCGAAAGCTTGCCGGTTAGTTGCGCCGGGCCCACACTCGAAACGCCAGGGCGCCAGGCGAGGGCCCCACGTCTGCCTCGGACCGCGCCGCGAGGGGCCTGTTGCTACCGGCCCCGCAGGACTAGAATCCACGCCGGTAGTCCGTCGACACGAATCCAGGAGGAGTTGCACATGATGAAGCGCCGTTCGTTCCTGCAGCACAGCGGCATGGCGGGCATTCTTGCCGCCGGGTCCGCGCCGGTCTTCGCGCAGACTGCGCCCACGATCAAGTGGCGTTGCGCGTCCAGCTTCCCGAAGAGCCTCGACACGCTGTTCGGCGCTGCCGACAACATGTCGAAGCGCATTTCCGCAGCGACCTCGGGGCGATTTGACGTGCAGGTGTTCGCGGCGGGCGAGATCGTCGGCGGGCTGCAGGTGGCCGACGCGGTCCAGAGCGGCACAGTGCAATGCGGCCAGACGGCGCCGTACTACTACATAGGCAAGGATCCGACCTTCGCGTTCGGCACGTCGATACCGTTCGGTCTCAATTTCCGGCAGTACAACGCCTGGTGGATGATGGCCGGCGGCGACCAGCTGTTCAACGATTTCCTCAAGAGCTACGACATCCACTCGATCCTCGCCGGCAACACCGGCGCGCAGATGGGCGGCTGGTTCCGCAAGGAGATCAAGAGCGTCGAGGACCTGAAGGGCCTGAAGTTTCGCATTGGCGGCTTCGCCGGCCAGGTGTTCTCCAAGCTCGGCGTGGTGCCGCAGCAGATCGCCGGCGGCGAGATCTATCCCGCGCTGGAGAAGGGCACGGTCGACGCGGCCGAGTGGGTCGGCCCCTACGACGACGAGAAGCTCGGATTCGACAAGATCGCGAAGAACTACTACTACCCGGGCTGGTGGGAAGGCGGACCGGCGCTGCACATCTTCGTCAACATGAAAGCGTGGGAGTCGCTCCCCAAGGACTACCAGGCGATCCTCGAAGCCGCCTGCGCCGAGTCCAACGTCTGGATGATGGCGAAGTACGACGCGGGCAATCCGCCGGCGCTGAAGCGCCTGATCGCCAAGGGCGTGCAGTTCCGTCCGTTCCCGAAGGACGTGATGGACGCCTGCTACAAGGCTGCGCTGGAGCTGTATGCCGAGACGACGGCGAAAAACGCGAACTTCAAGAAGCTCTACGACCACACGGTCGCGTTCCGCAACGACTCGATTTCCTGGATGCGCTTCACCGAAAACACCTACGACGACTTCATGGCGAACGCCAAGAAGTAGCAAGATGCAACGGATGTGAGAAGGCTCCGCGGCGGAAGCCGCGGAGCCTTTGTCTTTGTGGCGTCCCCGTCCCCGCCTTCGCGGGGATGAACTCCGTCGGGGAGCCAGTGGCGTTTGAGCGAAAGACGCTAGGCTGCCGCCTTCCCGGGAGCGACATTTCACCGCCGCTATTTGCCGGGTTGCGTCGCCTCGCGCTGCATCCGCAGCATCGGGTCTTCGGTCTCCTGGACATCCGGCATCTCGATCTTGATCTTGTCGAGATCGTACTGGCGCTGCTCGGGCAGCAGCACCGTGACCGCCTTCGGGAACGCAATGACCAGGGCGACCAGAATGACCTGCAGGACCACGAACGGGATCGCGCCCAGGTAGATGTCCGAGCTCTTGACCTCCTTGGGCGCGACGCCGCGCAAGTAGAACAGCGCGAAGCCGAACGGCGGGTGCATGAACGAGGTCTGCAGATTGACGCAGAGCATCACGCCGAACCAGATCAGCGCGGCGTCCTCGCCGACAATGGGGGCGAGCATCTTCTGGGCGATCGGCGCAAGCAATGGCACGATGATGAAGACGATCTCGAAAAAGTCGAGAAAGAACGCGATGAAGAACACGAACAGGTTGACCACCAGCAGGAAGCCCCACGCCCCACCGGGGAGGTCGGTCAGCAGGTGCTCGAGCCAGCGGCCACCGTCGACGCCCTGGAACACGATCGCAAAGCAGGTCGAGCCGATCAGGATGAAAATCACCATCGCGGTGAGCCGCATGGTCGCCTGCACCGCGCGGACCAGCAACTTGCGAAGCTCGGGAATGAGCACGCCGCAGATGCACACATAGGCAATGCAGGCGTACATCACTCCGATGACGATCTTGAACGGCACCGACTTGAACGCGACCGTCCCGATTGCCGCCGCGACGCACGCGGCACCGACGCCGACCCAGAACGCGATGCGGCCGGATCGGTTGAGGCGCGGACTGCGTTCGACCGCGAGCACCAACGCGCCGATCATGCCCATTGCGCCGCCCTCGGTCGGCGTGGCGAGACCCATCAACAGCGTGCCCAGCACCAGAAAGATCAGCACGCCGGCGGGAAGGATGCCCGCGAGCGCCTTCTTCCACAGCGCCCAGCCGTGCAGCGTGAGCTCCGATTTGGGAATCGCCGGGACCCATTCGGGGCGGAAGACGCTGATCAGGAATGTGAACAGGCAGAACATCAGCACCTGCAGGATCGAAGGTCCCCAGGCGCCCAGGTACATGTCGCCGACGGAGCGGCCGAGCTGGTCGGCGAGCACCACCAGCAACAGCGAGGGCGGCACCAGCTGCGTGATCGTGCCGGACGCGGCGAGCACGCCGGTCGCGTAGCGCATGTTGTAGCCGTAGCGCATCATCACCGGCAGCGAGATCAGCGCCATCGCGATGACCTGCGCGGCCACCGTCCCGGTGATCGCGCCGAGGATGAAGCCGACGATGATCACCGAGTAGCCGAGCCCGCCGCGCAGCGATCCGAACAGCTGCCCCATCGAGTCCAGCAGGTCTTCGGCGAGCCCGCATTTCTCGAGGATCGCCCCCATTAGCGTGAAAAACGGGATGGCGAGCAGCAGTTCGTTCGACAGCACGCTGCCGAAGATCCGCTGCGGGATCGCCTGCAGGAACGAGAAGTCGAAGAAACCGAGCTGAACCGACAGGAATCCGAAGCTGAGTCCGAGCGCCGCCAGCGAGAATGCGACCGGAAAGCCGATCAGCATGACGAAGACCAGCGCGCCGAACATCAGCGGCGGCATCATTGCTAGCGGGATCACTGGACCGGCCTTAAGTAGTGGGTCTCGAGGCGCGTGTCACCGTGCAGCGCCGCGGCGCGCTTGATGATCTCCGACAGACCCTGCAGCGCGACCAGCACGAACCCCAGCGGCAGCAGGACCTTCACCGGCCAGCGGATCAGCCCTCCGGCGTTGGTGGAGGTCTCCTGGATCGACCACGACTGCATGTAGAACGGCCACGCCAGCCAGGCAATGATGAGCATCGACGGGACCAGGAACATGAGCGTGCCGATCAGGTCGAGCCACTTCTGGCCGCGATCGGACAGTCGGGTGTAGAGAATGTCGACCCGCACGTGCTCGTTCATCCTGAGCGTGTACGAGGCGCCGAGCATCACCATCGCGGCGAACAGGTACCACTGAATCTCGAGCCAGGCGTTCGAGGACTTGTCGAATGCGTAGCGGGCCATCGCGTTGCCGGCACTGATGACGGTCGCGAGGACCACGCAGACGTCGGCGAAGCGGCCGAGGTGCGCGTTCATCGCGTCGATTGCGCGGGACAGGGCGAGCAGTGCTTTCACGAATTCCCCTCCAATCGAGCGCCGGTGCCGGAGCAAGCCGAGGTGTTCGTACGAGTTCGTCGCGGGGCAACGGATTATAGGGTCTTTCGCCATTGCGCGGCCGGCCGTCGACCACGACGCGCGCGGCGCCTAAGTGCGCGCACCGATGGACCCGGGAAGCAACGGTCGGGAATGCTACACTCGCAGCTTCCCCGGCCCGGATTGGCAGCCCTCGAGTTTTCCATGTTTTCCCGCTCGCATACCCTCGCCCAATCGGACCCGGAGCTGTGGGCCGCCATAGCCGGCGAGAACCTGCGCCAGGAACAGCACATCGAACTCATCGCCTCGGAGAACTATGCGAGCGTGGCGGTGATGGCCGCGCAGGGATCGCAGCTCACCAACAAGTACGCCGAGGGTTATCCGGGCAAGCGCTACTACGGCGGCTGCGAGTTCGTCGACGTTGCCGAGACGCTGGCGATCGAGCGCGCGAAAAAAGTGTTTCACGCCGAATTCGCGAACGTGCAGCCGCATTCGGGCGCGCAGGCGAATCAAGCCGTGTTCTTCGCGGCGCTAAGCCCCGGCGACACCATCCTCGGCATGAGCCTCCCGCACGGCGGGCACCTCACCCACGGTTCGCCGGTCAACATTTCGGGCAAGTGGTTCAAGGTCGTCGCCTACGGGCTCGAGCGGGAGAGCGAACTCATCGACTACGACGAGGCCGAGCGGCTCGCCCATGAGCACCGGCCCAAGCTGATCATCGCCGGAGCCTCGGCCTACTCGCGCGTGATCGACTGGAAGCGCTTCAAGTCGATCGCCGACGCGGTCGGCGCGAAGCTGATGGTGGACATGGCGCACTACGCAGGGTTGGTCGCCGCCGGCGTCTATCCTTCGCCGGTGGGCGTGGCCGACTACGTAACGACGACCACCCACAAGACGCTGCGCGGCCCGCGCGGCGGCATCGTCCTCGCGAAGGCGGAGTACGCAAAAGCCGTGAACTCGGCGGTGTTTCCCGGCCTGCAAGGCGGACCGCTGATGCACGTCATTGCCGCCAAGGCGGTGGCGCTGGGGGAGGCGCTGCGTCACGACTTCAAGGTCTATCAGGAGCGCGTGCTCGAGAATGCGCGCGTGCTGGCGAAGGTGCTGCAGGAGCGCGGCTTGCGCATCGTATCCGGCGGAACCGACAGCCACATGTTCCTGGTCGATCTGCGCGCCCGGAAGATCACCGGCAAGGACGCCGAGGCCGCGCTGCAGAAGGCGCACATCACGGTCAACAAGAACGCGATCCCCAACGATCCGGAGAAGCCTTTCGTGACCTCGGGCATCCGCATCGGCAGTCCGGCCATCACCACCCGCGGGTTCTCCGAGATCGAGGCGGAAACGCTTGCGCACCTGATCGCCGATGTGCTCGAGGCCCCCAACGACAAGGTGATCGCGCGCGTTCGGAGCGCGGCGGCGGCGCTGACCGCGAAGTTTCCGGTGTATGGCTAGAACGTCGGGGCTAGGGACTAGGGGCTAGAGTCTAGGGGGCGGATTGCAGGTGAGGGGCGTTTCATCGATTGCTGCGAGATTGGAGCGATTGTTTGGGTGCCTCCGACGCACGTGAGACGTCAATGCTCCCCAGCCCCTAGCCCCTAGTCCCCAGCCCCTAGTCCCCAGCCCCGATTCCCCATGAAGTGCCCGTGCTGCAGCAGCGCCGACACCCAGGTGATCGATTCGCGCGTCTCGGAAGCGGGTGACTCCATCCGGCGCCGCCGCAAGTGCGCGGCCTGCGACAAGCGCTTCACCACCTATGAAACAGTGGAATTGCGGATGCCGCAGGTCGTGAAGGGCGACGGCTCGCGCGCCGACTTCGAGGTGGCGAAGATCCGGATCGGCTTCCAGCGCGCGCTGCACAAGCGCCCGGTGCCTACCGGGTACGTCGACGCCGCGATCAACCGCATCGTCCAGCAGGTGCTGTCGCGTGGCGAACGCGAGGTGCCCTCCCGCGACGTCGGCGAAATGGTGATGCAGGAACTCTACAAGCTGGACAAGGTCGGCTACATCCGCTTTGCTTCGGTCTATCGTTCGTTCCAGGATGCCGCCGATTTTCACGATGCGCTCGCCGAAGTCGAGGCGCCCGTGAAGAAGAGCAGGCGGTGAACGCGCGGTTGATCGGCGCCACCGGGGCGCGATGACGGCGCCCGCCGCCGGCGACGCGGACAGCCTGTTGATGGCGCGCGCGCTCGCGCTCGCCGAGCGGGGGCTCTACACGACCACGCCCAATCCACGCGTCGGCTGCGCGATCGTGGCCGGCGGCCGCGTGATCGGCGAAGGCTGGCACGAAATCGCCGGTGGCCCGCACGCCGAGATAGCCGCGCTGCACGACACGGCGCGGCGCGGGCAGGACGCGCGCGGCGCGACGGCGTACATCACGCTGGAGCCCTGCAACCACGTCGGACGCACCGGACCCTGTACGGACGCGCTGATCGGCGCCGGCATCGCTCGGGTCGTTGCGGCGATGCGAGATCCGAACCCGGAGGCGGAGAGCGGCGCCGAGCGGATGCGCGCGGCCGGGATCGACGTCTCGGTTGGCGTGCTCGAGCGCGAGGCGCAGGCGCTCAATGCCGGCTTCATCTCGCGCATGGTGCGCGGCCGGCCGTGGGTAAGGATGAAGGTCGCAGCGACACTCGACGGCCGCACCGCCACCGCCGACGGCGAAAGCCAGTGGATCACCGGCGAGGCGGCACGCAACGACGGCCACGCATGGCGCGCGCGCGCCTGCGCGGTGCTAACCGGGATTGGTACCGTGCAGGCCGACAATCCGAAGCTGACCGTGCGCGGCGTCGCGACCACCCGGCAGCCGCTGCGCATCGTCGTCGATCGGCACGCGGAAACGCCACCCGACGCCGAGGTGCTCAAGGGCGGTGCGCTGGTGGTGACTGCCGGACCGAGGAACCCGGCATGGGCGGCCGACGTCGAGCACCTTGCGCTGCCCGACGCGAAGGGTCGCGTCGACCTCGCCGCGATGCTGTCGCATTTCGCGGCGCGTGAACTCAACGAAATCCACGTGGAAGCCGGTGCACGGCTGAACGGCGCGCTGCTCGAGGCCGGACTGGTCGACGAAATCCTCGCGTACATCGCGCCGTCGCTGCTCACCGATCCCGCGCGGGGAGTCGCGCAGGGGAAGCTGCCGCGCGCTCTTGGCGGGCGCGTTTCGCTGGCGTTCGAGGGCGTCGATCGCGTTGGCGACGATCTTCGGATCCGTGCCCGCGTGCTTAGCGGAAACGCGCGCTGATGTTCACCGGCGTCGTCCAGGCGGTCGGCGAGATCGTGGCGGTCGAGTCCGGGTCGGCCGCGGCGCGCGTCAGCATCGCGCCCCGCGGCCTGTCGATCGACGACGTCGGCATCGGCGACTCGATCGCGGTCAACGGTTGCTGCCTGACCGTGGTCGGCATCGAGGGCACTTCGAAACAGCGCCGGCTCGCCTTCGACGTCTCGGCGGAAACGCTCGCCTGCACCACCGGTCTGGACACGACCGGCCCGGTGAATCTGGAAAAGGCGCTGCGCCTGGCCGACCGGCTCGGCGGGCATCTGATGACCGGCCACGTCGACGGCGTCGGCGTCGTGCGGGTCCACGAACCGGTGCCCGGCGAGGCTGTCGAGACCGGCAGTCGCCGCCTCGTCGTCGAAGTGCCGGACGAGCTGGCTCGTTTCATCGCCGCCAAGGGCTCGATCGCCGTGCAAGGCGTGAGCCTCACCGTCAACGGCGTCGATGCAAAACGCTTTGAGGTGAATCTCATCCCGCATACACTCGAAGCGACGACGCTCGCGCGGCTGGCTCCCGGCGCGCGTGTCAATCTCGAGATCGACCTGGTGGCGCGCTACGTTGCAAGACTTCACGAATGCAAAGGCGGTTGAGCGTTGGGCGTCCCCTCACCCCCGGCCCCTCTCCCCACTGACGCGGGGAGAGGGGAGCCGCTCAACGCTGAACGCTCAACCCGATTACGACTGCCAAGGAGTAATCCCATGGACCTGACGACACTCGAGCGGCTGCCGATGTGGGTCGCCGGGGCGACCTACGCCCCAACCACGACCCGCTACGGCGAAGTGACCAATCCCGCCACCGGCGAGGTGATCCGGCACGTGCCGCTCGCCAACGCAGCCGATGTCGATGCCGCCGTCGCCGCGGCCGCAGCGGCGCTGCCGGCGTGGCGCATGGCTCCAGCGCTGCGCCGCGCGCGCGTGCTGATGCGCTTTCGTGACCTGCTGGACAGCCACCGCAAGGATCTTCGCAAGCTGATCACCCAGGAACACGGCAAGACGCTGGCCGACGCCGAAGGCGAGGTCACGCGCGGCATGGAAGTGGTCGAGTTCGCGACCGGCATTCCCCATCTGCTCAAAGGCGAGCACAGCGAGAACGTCGGCACCGGCGTGGACGCGTACTCGATGCGCCAGCCGGTCGGGGTCTGTGCCGGCATCACGCCGTTCAATTTTCCGGCGATGGTCCCGATGTGGATGTTCCCGGTCGCGATCGCCTGCGGCAACACCTTCGTGCTGAAGCCGTCCGAGCGCGATCCGACGACGTCGCTTCGGCTGGCCGAGCTGTTGAAGGAGGCCGGACTGCCGGATGGCGTGTTCAACGTCGTGCACGGCGATCACGAAGCGGTCGACGCGCTGCTCGCGCATCCCCTGGTTGGCGCGATTTCGTTCGTCGGCTCGACGCCGGTCGCGCGTCACGTCTACGAGACCGGCACGCGCAACGGCAAGCGCGTGCAGTCGCTCGGCGGCGCGAAGAACCACGCGATCGTGATGCCGGACGCCGACCTGCCGTTCGCGGTCGAAGCGATCATCGGCGCTGGCTACGGATCCGCGGGCGAGCGCTGCATGGCGATCTCGGCGGTGGTCGCCGTGGGCGAGGTGGCCGACAAGCTGGTCGACGGACTCGCGCAGCGCGCCCGCACGGTGAGCACGGGCCCCGGAACCGCCGATGTCGAGATGGGACCGGTGATCACCCGCGCCGCGCGGGATCGGATCAAGGGCCTGATCGACCAGGGCGTGGCCGAGGGCGCGAGCATGGTTGTCGACGGCCGCACGCTCAAGATCGCGGGACACGACGGCGGCTTCTTCGTGGGTCCGACGCTGTTCGACCGGGTCGAGCCGCACATGCGCGTGTACTGCGAGGAAATATTCGGCCCGGTGCTGATCGTCGTGCGCGTCGAATCGCTCGCGGACGCGATCGCGCTGGTCAACCGCAATCCTTATGCGAACGGCGTCGCGCTGTTTACCCGCTCAGGACACGCCGCGAGGCGATTCCAGGAGGAGATCGAGGTTGGCATGGTCGGCATCAATGTGCCGATTCCGGTACCGATGGCGTTCTATTCGTTCGGGGGCTGGCGCAACTCGCTGTTCGGCGACC
>JBKKAZ010000242.1:0-11854 GCA_046714435.1 Casimicrobiaceae bacterium | reverse complement strand
GGGCGGATCCGGAAGAACAGGCGATAGGCGCTGGGCGATAGGCGGTCGGAAAGGCAGTACGGTGGCGCGCCGACCTATCCCCTATCGCCTATTGCCGATCACCTGTCAACGCTCGCCTATCGCCTATCGCCTATCGCCTATCGCCCAAGAGGAGATGATCGATGAGTGAACGCCTCGCCGGCAAGTCGGCGCTGATCACTGCTGCCGGGCAGGGCATGGGGCGGGCGGTGGCGCTCGCCATGGCGCGCGAAGGCGCCACCGTCATCGCCACCGACGTCAACGAAAAACTGCTCGTCGCCTACGCCGGGGTCGCCAACGTCACCGCGCGCCGCCTCGACGTGCTCGACGATGCCGCGGTGAACGAGCTGGTCGGCGGCCTGCCGGCGCTGTCGATCCTGTTCAACTGCGCCGGCTACGTGCATCACGGATCGATCCTCGACTGCACGCCGAAGGACTGGGAGTTCAGCATGAACCTCAACGTCCGCTCGATGTACACGGTGACCCGCGCCGCGCTACCGAAGATGCTGAAACACTTCGAGGACCACGGTATCGGCTCGTCGGTGATCAACATGGCGTCGGTCGCGGGATCGATCCGCGGCATCGCCAACCGCTTCGTCTACGGCACCAGCAAGGCGGCGGTGATCGGCCTCACCAAGGCAATCGCCGCCGACTATGTCCAGAAGGGCATCCGCTGCAACGCGATCGCCCCGGGGACCGTCGACACGCCGTCGCTTGCCGAGCGCATCGGCGCCTTCGCCGACCCGGTCGAGGCGCGCAAGGCGTTCATCGCCCGCCAGCCGATGGGCCGCCTCGCGACGGCGGAAGAGATCGCGCCGCTGGTGGTCTACCTCGCCTCCGACGAGGCGGCCTTCGTAACCGGCAGCGTCTACGCTTGCGACGGCGGCATGACCATTTGAGTCCGAATCGACGCCATAATTGTCGGCAGGCGCACACTTGCAATTGTCGTCCCCGCGAAGGCGGGGACCAAGCGTCTTTGCGACCAAGAGTCGCTGGATTCCCGCCTTCGCGGGAATGACGGCGGGAATGATCGATGCGTCATCCAGTCTTGGATCGTCCGGTAGTTTCAGTCAATAGCGTCTCCCAGGAGAACGATCCATGAAGCTCGTCCGCTATGGCCCCGCCGGCAAGGAAAAACCCGGCCTCATCGACGAAAACGGCAAGCTGCGCGACTTGTCCCGCAAGGTGAAGGACATCAACGGCGCCACGCTCTCGCCGGCATCGCTCGCAGCGCTCCGCAAGCTCGACGCCGACCGGCTGCCGCTGGTCAAGGGCCGACCGCGCCTCGGGCCCTGCGTGACGGGTGTCGGCAAGTACGTCGCCATCGGCTTGAACTATGTCGACCATGCCAAGGAAACCGGCTCGCCGATCCCCGAGCATCCGGTCGTCTTCTACAAGACCACCAACTGCATCCAGGGGCCGAACGACGCGATCATGCTGCCGAAAGGCTCGACCCACACCGACTGGGAAGTCGAACTCGGCGTGGTCATCGGCCGCCGCGCGCGCTACGTCGAGGAAAAGGACGCGCTCCGCTACGTCGCCGGCTACTGCGTGTGCAACGACCTCTCCGAACGCGAGTACCAGCTTAAGATGAGCGGCAGCCAGTGGAGCAAGGGCAAGGGCTGCGACACCTTCGGACCGATCGGGCCCTGGCTGGTTACCAGCGACGAGATCCGCAAGCCGCAGGACCTGCCGATGTGGCTCAAGGTCAACGGCGCGATCAAGCAGGACGGCAGCACGCGGACGATGATCTTCGGCATCGCCAAATTGGTCGCCGACGTCTCGCGTTACATGACGCTCGAACCCGGCGATCTCATCACCACCGGGACGCCACCGGGCGTGGGCATGGGTATCAAGCCTGTGCCGCAGTACCTGAAGGCGGGCGACGTCGTCGAACTCGGCATCGGGGGGCTCGGCAGCCAGAAACAGAAGGTTGTTGCGTTCAAGGCGCGCCGGTCGTAATTCCCGCACATGCGCGCGCGCAGTTTCCGGGGCCGCGAGCGTAAACTTCCAGTGCCCGAGCCTGGGCGTTGCACCCGTTCATTCCAGACAGGAGGCCTCGATGGGCAATCGCGACAAGCAGCGCAAGGAACCGAAGAAGCCGAAAAAGCCGAAGAAGCCCACGCCCTAGCCCCGCGGGCGACGGCTGCGTGACGGCGGCCCGAGCATTCGGCCGCCGGATGGCTTAATCTATCGTCTTTCCCAACCCGATCCGAAGGGCGGCCCACGTTGGCAAAACCCAATTACGCGTTCGCAAAGCGGCAGAAGGAACTGCAGAAGAAGCAGCGCAAGGAAGAGAAGCAGAAACGCAAGCAGGAAGCCGCCCAGGGCGCTGCCAGCCCCGGCACCGGAGACGCGCCGCCCGCCGACAAGGCCGACGTCCCGGCCGCGTAGTCCCCGCCCCCGCGGGGTCCCGTTCCCCGCACGGCTCCATGCTGCCCATGTCGCGTGTCGCGGCCCCTTCGGCGGCGACGCCGCGGAGCAAACCGCGCGGCAGGTGATCATCGCCGCTTTTCGCCCGCGCCCGAGCGGGTCGAACATGAATGCCGACGCTCTCCTCTGGGAGGTTCAGGACGTCCCGGCCGCAGCCGACCTCAAGGTGGTGGACACCGGCCTGGGCTCGGCCAACGAAGTCGCCGCGCCGCTCTCAGAAGTCCGCGCCCTCGCCTGCTTTGCCCGCACTGACGGCGGCGTGGTGATCGGCGGCGCGGTCGGGCGCACCTGGGGCGGGTGCTGCGAAGTCCAGCAGCTCTGGGTCCACCCGAGTCATCGTCGTGCGGGCATTGGCTCACGCCTGATCGCGCTGTTCGAGCAACACGCACGCGCGCGTGGTTGCCGCACGTTCTACCTCGAGACGTTCAGCTTCCAGGCGCCGGCGCTGTACCGGCGGCTGGGCTACCAGTCAGTCGCGGAGATTGCGGGTTTTCCATCGGGCATCGTCAAGCACTTGATGATCAAGCACGACGAGGAAAGAGTAGTCTGACCCTGCTTTTTCCGTTACAGCAGCCCCCGCCGCGCCAGGTTCGCCATCAGCGCCCGGGTCCCGAATGACCATGGCGCGATCGCGTCGGAGTGGTTCACGCGATTGACCAGGGCCCCCAGCCTCGGCGCCGAGATGGTGACGATGTCGCCGATGACGTGCGTGAAGCCCTGCCCGGGTCCGTGCCGGTCCTTGGTGGGTGCGAACATCGTGCCGAGGAACAGGGCGAAGCCATCGGGATACTGGTGGTTCGCGCCGATCGCCTGCGCCACCAGGTCGAGCGGATCGCGGCTGATCTTCGCGATCGAACTCGAGCCCTCTAGCACGAAGCCTTCCGGCCCGACGACGCGCATCGCGATTTCGGTGCGCCGCACGTCGTCGATGCGAAATCGCGCGTCGAACAGGCGCACGAACGGCCCGATCGCGCACGACGCGTTGTTGTCCTTCGCCTTGCCGAGCAGCAGCGCGCTGCGCCCCTCGAAGTCGCGCAGGTTGACGTCATTGCCCAGCGACGCGCCCACCGTTACCCCGCGGCTGTTTACGAACAGCACGATCTCCGGCTCCGGATTGTTCCACTCGGACTTCGGGTGAATGCCGACCTCCGCGCCGCTGCCGACCGCGGACATCGGCTGGGACTTGGTGAAGATTTCCGCGTCGGGACCGATGCCGACTTCGAGGTATTGCGACCACGCGCCTTTCTCGATCAGCACGTCCTTGAGCCGCGCGGCTTCCGGGGAACCCGGGCGAACGGCCGCGAGATCGTCGCCGATCACCGCAACGATCGCGCGCCGGACGCTTTCGGCCCGGGCCGGGTCGCCCCGCGCCTGCTCCTCGATCACCCGCTCCAGCATGCTGGCGACGAACGTGACCCCGGCAGCCTTCAGCGCCTGCAGGTCGCAGGGCGCGAGCAGCCAGGGCTTGCCCGGATCGCGCGCCTCGACGGGCGTGTTCGCGAGCAGGTCGGCGAGCCTGCCGAGCGGCGCGAGCCCGGTCGCGCCGCGCACCGTGCGCTCCGGATGCTCGAACTCGAACAGCGCGCTGGCCGTCGCCGCCGTACCCGACAGGTCGTAGACGATCCCGTCGCGGACCGTCATCAGCGACGGTCCCGCGTGCGCCGGAACGAACGCCCGGCCCACCAGCACCGCATCGTCCGCATCCGCAGGCAAGCATCGCTCGACGCTTAAGGATTGCTTCATTGCACGCTCCTTTTGCTGTGCCGCGTCCCGGTAACGGAGGCGAGCATAACCCGGCTCCGGGGATGCGATTGCCGCCTGCGGCATAATCGTCGCACGGCGCCCGGGCTTGCGGGCGGCGCAAAGGAGACTGTCGATGGCCCTGCTGCCCCCGGTCGAATACGAGCGTGCGTCCCACGAGGTGCGCGCCGTCTACGACGACATCCGCGCGACGCGCAAGACCGATTACATCAACAAGCTGATGGCGGTCACGGCGTTGGCCAACGCGAACAACCGGCTCGCCAACGGCTATCGCATCGACGTCGACGAGCGCTACCGCAAGCCAGGCTGATGCAGAACGACGCCACCCGCCAACTCGCCGCGGAATCTTTCCTGTTTCCGCTGCCCGAGCCGTCGGCGACAGGCCGGCTGCCGGTCGATACACGCCACACGCTGTACTGGGAAGAATGCGGCGACCGCGATGGTCCGCCGATCGTGTTCCTGCACGGCGGCCCGGGCGGGGGCAGCCTGCCCCATCACCGGCGCTTTTTCGATCCGGCGTTCTGGCGCATCGTGCTGTTCGACCAGCGCGGCGCCGGGCGATCGACGCCGACGGCAAGCGTCGTCGACAACACGACGTGGATGCTGGTCGCCGATCTTGAAAAGTTGCGTTCGCACCTTGGCATCGAGCGCTGGGCGCTGTTCGGCGGGTCGTGGGGATCGACACTCGCGCTGGCCTACGCCGAGACCTACCCGCAGCGCTGCGCGGGACTGGTGCTTCGCGGCGTCTTCCTCGCCACGCCCTGGGAAATCGACTGGTTCATGCACGGCATGGCGAGCGTCTTTCCGGAAGCCTGGCAGGCCTTCGCGAACTTCCTGCCCGAGGAGGAGCGCGGCGACCTGCTCGCGAACTACCACCGCCGGCTGATCGACCCTGATCCGGCCGTGCACGCGCCGGCGGCTGTCGCCTGGGATCGCTACGAGACTTCCTGCTCGACGCTGCTGCCCCGCGCGGACGCCCCCGCGCATCTTGGCGATGCCGCTGCCGCGCTGGCCATCGCTCGCATCGAAGCGCACTACTTCAGCAACCGGGCATTCCTCGACGACGGCCAGCTGATCGCGAACCTGGCTCGCATCCGCCACCTGCCGTGCACGATCGTGCATGGGCGCTACGACATCGTCTGCCCGATCCAGACCGCCTACGAGCTGGCGCAGGCCTGGCCGGAGGTCGAGCTGGTCGTCGTTCCGGACGCCGGACACTCGGTGCGCGAGCCCGGCATCGCGCGCGAGCTGGTCGCGGCGGTCGCGCGAATGAAATCGAGGATGACGGTCTGACCGGCGCCGCCCCCGGCAACGGCGCGAACGCGACCTGGCTCGAGCGGAGCCGTGCCGCTGTCTGGCACCCGTGCACGCAGATGAAGGTGCACGAGACGCTGCCGATCGTTCCGATCGCGCGCGGCGAAGGCGCGTGGCTGTTCGATTTCGAGGGTCGGCGCTATCTCGATGCGGTGTCGTCGTGGTGGGTGAACCTGTTCGGTCACGCCAACCCGCGCATCAACGCGGCGCTTGTCGCGCAGCTCGCCGAACTCGAACACGTGATCCTCGCGGGCTTCACGCAGCGGCCGGTGGTCGAGCTGTCCGAGCGACTGGCGGCGCTGGCCCCACCCGGACTCGGCCACGCCTTCTACGGCTCGGACGGCGCCTCCGCGGTCGAGATCGCGCTCAAGATGAGCTTCCACTACTGGCACAACCACGGCCGGCCGCAAAAGCAGGAGTTCGCGAGCCTCGCCGGCAGCTACCACGGTGAGACGCTCGGTGCGCTGGCGGTGACCGACGTGCCGCTGTTTCGCGACGTGTACGCGCCGCTGCTGTCGAAGTGCGCCACCGTCGCCTCGCCGGATGCCCGCGCGGCGCAGACTGGCGAATCTCCACGCGACGTCGCCGAACGCGCAGCCCGCGCGCTCGAGGCGCATCTCGATCGGTATCACGCGACCACGGCCGCGCTGATCGCCGAGCCGCTGGTCCAAGGCGCGACCGGCATGGCCATGTACGACCCGCACTATCTGGTACGAGCCCGCGAGCTTTGCAGCCGTTACGGCGTGCACCTGATCGCCGACGAGATCATGACCGGCATGGGCCGCACCGGCACGCTGTTCGCGTGCGAACAGGCGGGAATCGCGCCCGATTTCCTGCTGCTGTCAAAAGGCCTCACGGGCGGCTACCTGCCGCTCGCCTGCGTGCTGACCACCGACGACGTGTACGGCGCGTTCTACCACGACGACACCGCGCGCGGATTCCTGCATTCGCACAGCTACACTGGCAACGCGCTCGCCTGCCGGGCCGCGCTGGCGGTGCTGGACATCTTCCGCGACGACGACGTGATCGCGCGCAACCGCGACCAGGCGCGGCGCTTCGATGCGCTGGCCGCTCCGCTCGCCGCGCATCCGAAGGTGCGGAACTTCCGCCACCGCGGCATGATCTGGGCGTTCGAGGCCGATACCGATCGGCCCGATTTCGCGCGCTGGTGTTTCGCGCAGGGGCTCGCGCGCGAGGTGCTGCTGCGCCCGATCGGCCGCACCGTCTACTTCATGCCGCCCTACGTGGTGTCGGAACCGGAGTTCGCGTTGCTCGTGGGCGCAACGCTGGCGATCCTCGCGCATGCGTAACGTCGTCTGCGGCGGCGTGCTGCTGGCCGTCACGCTCGCGGTGCACGCGGAACTGCCGCCGGAGATCAGCCGCTCGTTCCAGAGTGCCGGCGTGCCGCTCGACAGCGTCGGCGTCGTCGTGCAGCGCGTCGGCGCGCGTCAGCCGCTGTTCGAACACCAGCCGAACGTGCCGCTCAACCCGGCCTCGGTGATGAAGCTGGTGACGACCTTTGCCGGGCTCGAGCTGCTCGGCCGCGACTATCGCTGGCGGACCGAGGCCTACCTCGGCGGGCCGCTGGTGGACGGCGCGCTCAAAGGCGACTTGATCCTCAAAGGGTTTGGCGATCCGAAGATCACCATCGAGCAATGGCAGGCGCTGATGAGCGAGCTTCGCAGCAAGGGGCTCGAGCGCATCGAAGGCGACCTGGTCCTGGACCGTAGCCACTTCGAGCTTCCGCCGCACGACCCGGCGCAATTCGACAACGAGCCGCTCAGGCCCTACAACGTCGGGCCCGACGCGTTGCTGGTCAACTTCAAGTCGGTCCAGTTCACGATCGCGCCCAACGCGGCCGGCGACGCCGCCGAAATCAGGCTGGTGCCCGCCCTGCCGCAGATCGCGCTGGGGAAGCCGCCTCCGCTCGTCGATGGCGATTGCAGCGACTGGCGGCAGTCGATCGCGCAGTCATTCATCAGCCGGCCGCGTGTCGCGGCGGTGGCATTCACCGGGCACTATCCGCGCCGCTGCGGGCCGCGCAACTGGTACGTCGCGCTGCTCGACCACCCGACCTACGTGCACGGCATGTTCGCGACCTATTTCACAGAGGCCGGCGGCCATCTCGAAGGCACGGTGGCCGATGGCCGCGCGCCGCAAGGCGCCGTACCGTTCGCGATTCTCCAGTCTGCTCCGCTTTACGACATCGTGCGTGACGTGAACAAGCTCTCGACCAACGTGATGGCGCGTCAGTTGTTCCTGACGCTCGCAACGACCTCGACAGCGCCGCCCGCCACGCCCGACAAGGCGGCCAGGGCGGTGCGGCGCTGGCTCGAGCGCAGGAAGCTGGCGATGCCGGGCCTGGTGATCGAGAACGGATCCGGCCTGTCGCGCGTCGAACGTCTGACCGCGGGCGGACTCGCGAAACTCCTCGCGGCCGCCGACGCGAGTCCGGTGCGCGACGAATTCGCCACTTCGCTCGCGGTGGCGGCCACCGACGGCACGCTGGAGCGGCGCCTGGTCGACGCGAAGGCCGCGGGCCGCGCGCTGCTCAAGACCGGCTCGCTCGAAGGCGTGCGTTCGCTCGCTGGCTACGTCATCGACGCCAAGGGGACGCGCTGGATCGTGGTCGCGATGGTCAACCATGCCAACGCATCGCGCGCGCAGGGAGCGCTCGACGGCCTGGCCGAATGGGTGTTCGGCCAGGCGGCGCTCTACGCGCCCGGAATGGGGCGCTCGTCCTTGAAATAGACGACGCCGCGAATCACGCGGTAGATCACCCAGATCGCCGTGACCGCCCAGATCAGCAACGCAACCGGAATGCCGAGGAGCGTCACGAACAGGATCCAGCCGATCACCGCCCACAGCGTCGACCACCAGAAGGTCCCGATCAGCCAGTTGAGGTGCGATTCGATCCAGGTGCCCCGGGCGTCGCTGCGCTTCACATAGGCCACGATGACGCCGATGATCCCGATGACGGTGACGAGCGGCGCGGGCACCGCGATGCCCGAACCACCGATCTGCGTCAGGCCGGCGAGTCCGAACAGCACGTAGGCAATCAGTGCCGCCGTGGTCGGCGCCTGCGGGGACGTCGTCAGCGCCGAATTCTGCGGCGCGGGAAAGTCAGCCATACCGAACCCTCCAGCGGGGAAGCGCCGCCCAATTGCGGCACAGTTCGCAATTTGGGGGCGATGCCCGCCGGCGTCAACCCTGCGCCGTCGACGACCGCCCGCGGGCGGCAAGCGGCACCGCGCGCCCTCCACCGCAGTCGACTATAATCAACTCTACCTGCGCCAGTCCCTGCGGCGCCTTCAAGAGGAAACCGACATGACCACCCGCGAGAAGATCATCGACGATTTCGGCGCCGTGCTGAACGAAGCCGAGGAACTTTTGGGCCGCGCCGGCACCGAGACCGGCGAGAAGGCGCGCGAAATACGCTCGCAGATCGAAGCGAAGCTCCTGGCAGCCAAGCTGCGCCTCAAGGAACTCGAAGGCGAGGCGGTGGATCAGGCGAAGTACGCCGCCCGCGCGACCGACGAGTACGTGCACGAGAATCCGTGGGCGGCGATCGGCGCAGCGGCCGCCGCCGGGTTCGTCCTCGGCCTGATGTTCCACCGCCGCTGACACGGCCCGGGCCGGCGAGCGCAGCAGTGTACCGGATGAGCGAGCCCAAGCTTCCGCGGGCCGGCGGCGTCGGATCGGCGTTCGCCGGACTGGTCGAGAGTTTCATCGGGCTCGCCAGTACGCGCGCCCGGCTCGCCCGGATCGAACTGGTCGAGGAGCGCGAGCGGCTGATCCTCCGCTCGACGCTGATGCTCGCGGGCCTTCTGCTGGTCGCGGTCGCCGCGCTGTTCGCCGGCGCGTTCGTCGTCGTCCTGTTCTGGGACACGCATCGGCTCGTCGCCATCGCGACCGTGACCATCGTACTTGCGGTTGCAGGCGCGCTGATGCTCTTGCGCGCGAAGGCTATCGGCCGCGACGCGCCGCAGCCATTCGCGGCGACGCTTGCGGAGTTCGAGAAGGATCGAGAGCGTCTGTCACGCACGCCGCGCGGCGGCGGCGCGGAGGGCTGATCGCGTGACAAGCCTCGACGATCTCGCCGCGCAGAAGCAGCTCCTGATCGCACAGGCGAACCTCGATCGGTTGACGCTCGCGCTCGCCGCGGACGACGTCCGTCAGGTCGTGTGGCCCCGCGTCGATCCCGCGCGACGCGGTGTCGTGAATTCGAGGGCCGCGCTCGCGATCGGTTTCGCGTTGCCGCTACTCGGCCGTTCGCGCCTCGCGAGAGTGGTGCGAGCCCTGTCGATCGGGCTGATGCTGTACCGGTCACTGCGCGGCTTCGCCGCAGCGAGTAAGCAAAAACCTACGAGGGATTAGGTGCCCCCGTCGCGATGCGACGAGGGCGAATATCCGTGGCTAGAAACCTAGATCCTTCCACAGGGCATCGACACGGGCCTTCACCGCAGGGTCCATCGTGATCGGGCGGCCCCATGCTCGCGTAGTCTCGCCCGGCAGCTTGTTCGTCGCGTCGATGCCCATTTTGCTGCCGAGCCCCGACACCGGCGACGCGAAGTCGAGATAGTCGATCGGCGTCTGCGGGACCATCAGCGTGTCGCGCGCGGGATCGACCCGTGTGGTGAGCGCCCACACCACTTCCTTCCAGTCGCGAACGTCAACGTCGTCGTCGGTAACGATGATGATCTTGGTGTACATGAACTGGCGCAGGAAGCTCCAGACGCCGAACATCACCCGCTTGGCGTGGCCGGGATACTGCTTTTTCATCGACACCACGGCGATCCGGTAACTGCAGCCCTCGGGCGGCAAGTAGAAGTCGGCGATCTCCGGAAACTGCTTTTGCAGCAGCGGCACGAACACTTCGTTCAATGCGAGACCGAGCACCGCGGGCTCGTCGGGCGGCTTGCCGGTGTAGGTCGAGTGGTAGATCGGATCGCGGCGCAAGGTGATCCGCTCGAGGGTGAACACCGGAAAGCGCTCGACATCGTTGTAGTAGCCGGTGTGATCGCCGAACGGGCCCTCGGCCGCGGTCTGGTAGCCGGTGGGGTCGCCGGCATCGGGATGGATGAAGCCCTCCAGCACGATTTCCGCCGTAGCCGG
Source organism: Casimicrobiaceae bacterium (assembly GCA_046714435.1). GTDB lineage: Bacteria > Pseudomonadota > Gammaproteobacteria > Burkholderiales > Casimicrobiaceae > VBCG01. The sequence goes on along the minus strand of JBKKAZ010000242.1, from coordinate 1,213 downwards.
CACTTGCAGACCATGCGAGAGGCACTTCACGATCTCGGTGCGACCACCGCGCAGCAATCCCGCGAACTGGTATTCGGACAGCGTGTCGGGGACCGGCGTCACGGCGCCGAGAATGGTCGCCGGGTCCGCTCCGAGCGCGACGGCCACCGGGAACGGTTCCCCCGGGTGCGCGAGCGCGTGATCCCGGAAGTCCAGCGCGCCGCCGCGATGGGCGAGCCAGCGCATGATCACCTGGTTCCGGGCGATCACCTGGTGCCGATAGACGCCGAGGTTTTGCCGCTTCTTGTGCGGACCGCGGGTGACGGTGAGCCCCCAGGTGATCAGCGGACCCACGTCGCCTGACCAGCAGGTCTGTACCGGCAGGCGCGCGAGGTCGACGTCGGCGCCTTCCCATACGACTTCCTGGCACGGCCCACTCGACCGCTCCTTGGGCGCCATGTCGAGTACCTTCATGAACACCGGGCGCGTGTTGCGCCACGCGTCCACCAGACCTTTCGGCGGCTCGGGCTCCTTCAGGAACGCGAGCAATCGGCCGATCTCGCGCAGGCTCTCCGCCCAGTTCGCATTGTCGACACCCATCGCTGCGGCAACCCGTTGCGGCGTGCCGAACAGGTTGCCGAGCACGGGAATGGTCCCGCCCGAGGGCGCGACGAATGAGCCCTTCGGTTTCTCGAATAGCAGCGCGGGACCGCCCACCTTCAACACCCGATCGCAAAGCTCGGTCATCTCGAGCCGCGGATCGACTTCGGCGCGAATGCGCTTCAGCTCGCCGCGCACCTCGAGCTGGGCGATGAAGTCGCGCAGATCGCGGTACGCCATGGTCAGAACACCGCGCCGGCCCCGCCGTCCATCGGAACCATCGCCCCAGTGACGTAGCTTGCACGGTCGGAGGCGAGGAACAGCGCCACTTGCGCCACTTCCTCGGGCGTTCCCGCGCGGCCCAGCGGGATGCGGGCCTCGGAGCTCTTGCGCAACTCCTCGACCGCAACGCCGGTCATCCTCGATTCGACGGTCAGTCCTTCCTGAACACGGCCGGTGAGCGTCATGCCCGGATTGATGCCGTTGATTCGCACACCCTTGGGCGCGTAGGCGGCCGCCAGACCGACCGTCGCGAGCATCAGCGCCGCGTTGGCCGCGCCGCCCGCGATGTGCACGTTGTTCGCAACCTTTCCGCCCATGCCGATCACGTTGACGATCGCGCCGCGGCCGCGTT
>JBKKAZ010000241.1:0-12886 GCA_046714435.1 Casimicrobiaceae bacterium | reverse complement strand
CTGCCGGAGGCGGCATCACGGTCGGCGGGATTCTGCTGGGCGCGGCCAAGCCGGTGCACATCATGACGCCGTCGTCGACGGTGCGCCGCATCGTCAACATGACGGCGGTGGCCGTGGCCGACGCGGGCGCGGTGCGTGGCAGACAATGGCCGGTGGAGTGACTGGCGAACGGCAGCGCCGCTAGTGGATGTGCTTGTGCGTGTGCGTCAGGCCGCTGTCATGCGCGTGCACATGCGCATGCTGCGAGCGCCGCTACCGCTCCTCGATGCGGCGGAACTTCCTTGGCGCCGCCAATGGTCCCCAGCCGAGGCGGAGTGAAGGCACAGGCCCCAGCCCCGCACGTGCAGGAACGTTATGCAGCTAGAAACCCGCGAGCCGCGTCCGTTCGTTGCGACTGACGCTGAAGCCCTTCCGAGGTGGCGCCGAGTCTTTGATACATGTTGCCCGGTTTCCCGTCCTTTGCGCCCTTCCCGTCATCGAGCCTTCTCATGATTGCGCCGGTGTCGGGCCAGCCAATGAAGAAAATCAGATCGGCGTAGGTATACATTCTCGGTCCCTTGAGCATGGCCGATCGCACAATGGATTGACGATGAGCATCAGAAATCTTGAGCACTTCTTCCGACCTCAATCCGTCGCGGTGATCGGGGCGACGGAGAGGCCGCACAGCGTCGGAGCGACGGTTCTGCACAATCTTGTTGAAGGCGGGTTCGCGGGCCCGATCCTGCCCGTCAACCCGAAGCATGTTGCATTGGCGGGCATCAAGGTCTACCCAACGGTGGCCAGTCTGCCCGCAATACCGGAGCTCGCCGTCATTTGCACGCCGCCCGCGACCGTGCCAAATCTGATCGGCGAGCTGGGCGCGCGGGGCACGAAAGCCGTCGTGGTGCTCACCGGGGGGCTCGGGGCCATCAAAGACCAACAAGGAAAGACCTTGAAGGAGGCGATGCTTGCCGCCTCGAAGCCTCATCTGTTGCGCATCCTTGGTCCAAACTGCGTTGGACTTCTCGTTCCCGGCCTCGGGCTCAATGCGAGCTTCGCCCACACCAGCGCCTTGCCCGGCAAGATTGCGTTCGTATCACAATCGGGCGCGCTGGTGACGGGTGTGTTGGACTGGGCAAAGTCGCGGAGCATCGGCTTCTCGAAGTTCATTTCCCTGGGCGACAGCGCCGATGTCGACTTCGGCGACCTGCTCGACTATCTCGGGGGCGACGCCGAGACGCACGCGATCCTGCTCTATATCGAATCAATCACCGCGGCGCGCAAGTTCATGTCCGCGGCACGGGCTGCGGCGCGGAACAAGCCGGTACTTGTGGTAAAGGCCGGGCGAATTCTCGAAGGTGCGAAGGCCGCAGCATCCCATACCGGGGCGCTCGCCGGCTCGGATGATGTCTACGACGCCGCGATTCGCCGCGCGGGCATGTTGCGCGTGTTCTCCACGGAGGATCTCTTCGACGCTGTCGAAACTCTGGCGAGGGCGCGGCCGCGCACCGGGGACCGCTTGGCTATATTGACCAACGGTGGCGGCCCCGGTGTCATGGCGACCGATGCGCTGGTTCTTGGTCAAGGCCGACTGGCCACGTTGTCGCAGGAGACATTGCGCAGGCTCGACGCCATCCTGCCGCCCACCTGGTCGCACGGCAATCCTGTGGACATCATCGGCGATGCACCGACGGAGCGATACGTGCAGACGTTGCAGATCCTGCTGGAGGACCCCGAGGCCGACGCCGTCTTGTTCATCCATGCGCCGACAGCCATCGTACCCAGCGCAGAGATCGCCGCTGCAGTCTCACCGGTGGCCAAGCAGTCGGGCCGCAACGTGCTCGCGTGCTGGCTTGGTGGCGATGCCGTGAGGGAGGCGCGTGCCGACTTCGCGCAAGCCGGTATTCCCACCTACGACACTCCCGACAAGGCAGTGCACGCGTTTCTCCAAATCGTGCAATACGGTCGTAACCAGGACCTATTGATGGAGGTCCCCCCTTCGAGATCGGCCGAGTTCACACACGACCGCGACAAGGCGCTCGCAATCGTGACGAGCGCTCTGGCGGAAGGACGAGAGATGCTGTCGGAGCCCGAAGCCAAGGCGGTGCTCGCGGCCTACGGTATTCCGGTGGTCAATACCCGGATTGCGGCGACCGTCGAGGAAGCGGTAAGCATCGCGCCAGACATCGGCTTCCCGGTGGCGCTCAAGATTCTCTCGCCCGACGTCACGCACAAGTCGGACGTGGGCGGCGTCGCCCTGGACCTAGAGAATGCGGAAGCGGTCGATGCTGCGGCCCAAGCCATGCGCAGGCGGTTGCAACAGTATCGGCCTGGCGCAATCCTGCAAGGCTTCACCGTACAGTCCATGGTGCGGCGGCCCAACGCCCACGAACTCATCGTCGGGGTGGCAACCGACGCTGTGTTCGGCCCGGTCATCCTCTTCGGCGCAGGCGGCACGGCCGTGGAGATCACCGCCGACCGCGCCATCGGCCTGCCGCCTCTCAACATGGTACTGGCGGGTGAGCTCATTTCGCGTACGCGCATTTCCAAGCTGCTCGCCGGCTACCGCGACCGCTTGCCAGCAGACGCCACCAAGATTAGCCGAACGCTGATCCAGGTGTCGCACCTGATCGCCGACATTCCGGAGATCGTCGAACTCGACATCAACCCGCTCTTGGCCGACGACCAGGGTGTCCTTGCGCTTGATGCGCGCATGCGTGTCGCGCCCACCAGCGCAACAGGCGTCGATCGATTCGCGATCCGACCCTATCCGGAAGAGCTCGAGGAGTGGATCAATTGGCAAGGCCGGCCCGTGTTGCTGCGCCCTATCCGGCCTGAAGACGGCGCACAGCATCTTGAGTTCTTCAACGCGCTCGACGCGGACGATGTCCGCTATCGCGTTTTCATGTACATGCGAGAGTTGCAGCGCTCCCAGCTCGCGCGTCTGACGCAGATCGACTACGATCGGGAAATGGCCTTCATTGCGACCAGAGAGCGCGAAAACGGGGGTGTCGAGACTTTGGGCGTGGCACGCGCAATCGCGGACCCCGACAACACCACCGCCGAATTCGCAATCATCGTACGGTCCGACTTGAAAGGAAAAGGGCTTGGCCCGATCCTTCTCAACAAGCTCATCAACTATTGCCGCAGTCGTGGAACCAAGGAGCTCGTCGGTGAAGCCTTGGCGGACAACGAGCGCCTCCAAAGCTTGGTTCGACCTTTCGGCTTCGCGGTGACCGCTTCGCCGGCGACACATACGGTGAACTTGAAGTTGGACTTGGCGGCGTCGGACCCGTGAACTTGAACGCTTGGATCAGCGAGCCGCCGCGCGGCAGGCGCTGCGCATCGCGCCAACGACGTTCTCCATGCCCGATGCCGTGCCGATCTCGCCGAGCCCACCCCGCCGGCGCCCACCACCACCGCGCGCGCCTTTGAGCTTGCAGCCCTTGCGGCGCAGGCCCCTCACAAAACCTTCGCCGTCGAACATGTCGCCGTAAAGGCGGCCATCCGCAGCCCGGCGGATCGCATTGCACGAACCGGCGACCTTGTCTGTCGGCGTAACCTCGTCAAGCAGCCCCACCGTCGTGACCTCGTCAAGCAGCCCCACCGTCGTGACCTTGTGCGGCATAGTGATCAGCGCGCCGCGGATCATCACGCTTCCGGTCAAGACCCGGCGGCGCGGGCAGCCGGGGTTAGCGACAGCTCGTCCACCGCGAGCTTGAGCGCGGTGGCGAGGTGCGCGCTCGCCGCGTCGTGCCGGCCGAGCCTCACCTGCATCTCACCGAGTGCGACGTGGGTACGCCAACCTTCGTCGAGCGCGAGGCTGGCTTCGTAGTAGCTCTCCGCCTTGCCCCAAAGCTGTTGCCGCTCGCAAAGGCGGCCCAGCGCGTGCAACAACATCGCATCGCCGCTGTGCTGCGGCAGCCAGCGTTCGGCGCGTTCGAGCTGGTGGCTGCCGTCGGGAACGCGGCACTCCGCGTAGAGCACGGCGAGCGCGGGGTCCCAGTGCCGGTCGAGGCCCTTCTCAAGGATGTCCGCGGCGTCGCGGTCGCCGCCGAGCACCAGGAAGCTGCGCGCACCGGCGAGCGCGATCCTGGGCAGCGCGCGCTCGGCATCGGACAGCTTGTTCCAGTACGCGCGCAGCCCGGCGGCATCGCTGGCGAGCGTTCGAAGCGCCTCCGCGTGCGCCGAGGCCCGCAGCAGGTCAGCCTGTGCAGCGTCGTAAACCTTGCGTTTGACAAGCTGGTCGACAAGCGGAGGGACTTCGGCGTGCCGCCCGGCGTCGCTCAGCGTACGCAACTCCAGCCGCAGCGCCGCGGTGTGCGCGCCGGCGTCGCGCTTGATCGCCGCAAGCCGCGCCAGCGCGTCGGCCGGGCGGCCCTGTTCGAGCGCGCTTTCAGCTTCCAGCATCAGTCGCGGGATGGCGAGGCTCCGTACCTGGGCATCCGGGCGCTCGAGCAACGCCGCGGCACCGGCGAAGTCGCGCATTTCGAGCGCCGCGCGCGCACCGATCAGCGCCGGCAATCCGGACGAATGGGGGATCGCAAGCGCTTCGTCGGCCGCGCGGCGCGCCCGTTCGAAGCGGCCTTCGAGCAGCCCGACCAGCGCCTCGTCCTGCTTCGCGCGCGCGCGCTCGACCTGCTGCGAACGGCGATGCTCGCGCACCTCCTGGGGGAGCTGTGACAGACGCGACATCAGCCGCAGCAGTGCGTACCCCAACGCGAACGCGGCGATTGCAACGAGGACCAACGTGTTGAGCGAAAGCTCGAGCCGATAGGGCGGCGCCACCAGCAGCGCGTAGCCGGCATTGAGCTTCGCGAACAGCGCGACGGCGACGGCGATCGCACCCAGCAGCAGGAACAACAGCAGCGCGCGCATTTCTTGGTGTCCCGAGTCAGGAATTCGTTGTGCAAATCGGACCGGTTCGCTCCCAGGCATTGTTGCCCCCGCGCGGCAGGTGACCTACCTCGCCGCGCGGGGGCGTCGCGCCTGGAAGCGAACTCGGCCCGTTTGCGCGGGCGATTCGCGGATGGCCCCTATTCTTCAACGAATCCCTGACTCGGGACACCAGCTCTCAGCGGTTCGGACGCGCAGGCGTCGGCGGCGGCGGCAACGGCCGGCGCTCCTGCGCCGCCTTCAGCGCGCGGACCGCATCGAGGCTCGCCGCCAGGTCCGGCAGGTCATCGGGAAGCGGGGTCGCGAGCATCTGGCCGAGCGTGTCGAGCACTTGCTGCACCGGCTTGGTTCGGGCGTCGAAGTACTGCTTGAGCCATGCCTGCGCGGCCCGCAGGTCGGACTTGTAGCTTGCCTCCTGCCGCCCGAGGATCGCGGTACGTGCGGACAGCAGCCGCAGGCGCAGATTCTCGCGCAGGAAGTACGCCTGGTCCGGCGCGACCAGCGGTGCTGCCGGACGATCGCTCACTTCGAGACGGACCAGCGAGCGCAATTCGCGCCCGATGTCGCTGAAAAACCTTTGCCAGGCCGGGCGCTGGTTGGGATCCGAAGCCGGTTTCGGCGGCAGCAGTCGTTCGTCGCGCGCCAGTTGCAGCGAATCGAGCTGCGCGATGGCCTGGTCGAGCTTCAGCGTGATCGCCGTAACGTCGATGAACGGCAGCGCCTTCAAACGCTTGATGTCGCTCGACAGCGCGCGACGCAGCGGTCCGAGCGGCGGGCGATCGATCCGGGCGAGCTTGCCGTCGGCAAGCTGCAGCGCCGCGAGTGCGGCGGAGACGTTGCCGGCGAGCGCCAGCTGCTGGTTGGCGATCAGCAGCACTTGCTCGACTTCATTGAGCGCCAGGTCATCCCGGGAAGGCGCCATTTCCCGGTACAACGCCTCCAGTGCGGCCTGGTCGGACTGGGATTCGGCGAGGCGCGTCTCCAGCAGTGCAAGCTTCGCCTGTGCTTCGCGAAGCTCCCCCGCGAGCTGACTCTCGCGCTCGCGCGACTGCGCAGCCGCAGCCTCGGCACCCACCAGCCGCCTGGCGGTCTCTTCCCGAAGCGACGCGGTCTCGTGTGTGGCATCGAGCCAGCCCGCGATGCCCAGCACGAACAGCAGTAGCACCAGCGCGAGCAGCACGACGCTGGCCCGGTTGGCCCGAGCGGGCACGGGCGTCGGGTCCGCGGCGGGGGCCTCGTTCGAGGGAGGGACGTCAAGTTCGCTCATCGGCGCTCGTTCCGGTTCGGGTCGATTCTACCTAAGCGGTCGGTGCCGCGATCCTCGAGGCCGCGTGTCGTACGGCCGCGACACCGCTGCTAGAATGCGCTCGTGAACGGACTCACGCTGCTCGCGTTGATCGTGGTTGCGATCGGGTTCGTCGTCGCGTATCGCGCCGGCGTCGTCCGCGGACAACGCGACCGGCCCGCGTCAGCGCCGCCGCTCTCCCGGCCCGCGGTGTCGATTGGGCCCACGCCGGCGTCGAGCCCACCAGCCGAAGAGCAACCGCAGCCCACGCCAGCCCTAGAAGCGGACGTGAGCACGTTGCGCCACGATCTTCGGACCTGCGAGGCAGCCGTCTACCAGTTGCAGGCATTCGCGGAAGATCGGCGCCAGCTTTTTGCCGCGCTCGCCGATGCCCGCGCCGAAACGGCGCGCTATCGGCAGATCGTCGTCGACCTCGAGAACAACGCTCCGCCGCCGCTGCTCGACGGCCCCGGGTCGCCTGACGACTTGAAGCTCATCGTCGGCGTCGGTCCGGTGCTCGAGCGCATGCTCCAGCAACTCGGGATCGGCACCTACAGGCAGATCGCGCGCTGGACCGAGCGCGACATCGACGAGTTCGACGCCAAGCTCCACGAGTTCCCCGGCCGCATCCGTCGCGACGGGTGGGTCACGCAGGCTCGCGAGCTTCACCACTCGAAGTACGGCGAGGTTCTGCCCGCGCGGGATCGCGGCTGAGCGTGGCGGCGACTCCTCCGGCCGCGACCAGGCCCGCGCTGTCGCGTGCGCTCGTTCCGATCCTCATCCTCGCGCTGATCTGGGGCTCGAACTGGCCGATCCTGAAGCTCGGCGTCACCGAAATGGCGCCGCTCACGTTTCGCGGCATCACGCTGCCGTTCGCGGGGTTGTGCCTGCTCGCCATCGCGAAGTGGACCGGCGAGAGCATCGCGATCCCGCGTGCGCTGTGGCCACTGACGATCGGGCTCGCCCTGCTCAACATCACCGGCTGGAATGGTCTGCTGCTGTTCGGCGTGCAGACGCTGCCGGCGGGGCGCAGCGCGATCATTGCGTTCACCATGCCGGTATGGGCAACGCTGATTGCTCTGGTCGTGCTGCATGAGCCGTTGTCGAAGCGGAAGTCTCTGGGCCTCGCGCTGGGCATGACCGCCATGCTGATGCTGATCGGTGACGACCTCACCGCGATCAGCGGCAGCCCGTTCGGCGCGCTGATGATCGTGGGCGCCGCGGTCTCCTGGGCCGGCGGTACCGTGCTGCTGCGCCGGCACAAGCCCGAAATCCCCCAGAACACGCTGAGCGGCTGGATGATGATCGTCGGCTGGATCCCGATCGCGATCCTCGCGCCGCTCTTTGATCCGCACGGACTCTCGAAGCTGCCCTCACTTTCCGGCACCGCCTGGTTTGCGATCGTCTACAACATTTTCCTGGCCGGTGCGATCGCGCACTGGGCGTGGTTCACGCTTGCACGCACGCTGCCGGTCACGGTGTCGTCGATGTCTTCGCTGCCGGTACCGGTGGTCGGCGTGTTCGCCGGCATGCTGGTACTGGGCGAGCGACCCGGCCTCGCCGAGTGGATCGCGCTGGCGCTGGTGTTGGCGGCGCTGGTCGCGGTGCTGTGGCCCGGGCGGGAAGCCAAAGTCATGCCCACCCAGGCACCGGTCGCGCCGGACGACTAGGCGAGTTCGGGAATCAGCGTCAGCGTCTTGCCATCGCGAAACCAAGCGTCGAGATTCGCCTTGCACAGGTCGCCCATCGCCTGACGCGTCTCGCGTGTCGCGCTGCCGACGTGCGGCAGCAGCACGACGTTGTCCATCGCGAGCAGTTCCACCGGCACGTTCGGCTCGTTGGCGAAAACGTCGAGCCCGGCGCCCTTGATCGTTCCGTTCACGAGCGCCGCGACCAGCGCCGGCTCGTCGATGATCGAGCCGCGGGCGATGTTGACGATGGTGCCCTTGCTGCCGAGCGCAGCCAGCACCCCGGCGTCGACGAGATTCTTGGTCCCCGGACCGCCCGGGCAGGAAACGATCAGAAAATCCGCTTCGGCGGCGAGCGTCTTCAAATCCGGCACGAAGCGATAGCCGACATCGGCCTGCGGCTTGCGGCCGGTGTAGGTGATCTTCATCCCCATCGCATCGAGCCTGCGCGCAATCGCTTTGCCGATGCGGCCCAGACCCAGGATGCCGGCGGTCTTGCCTCCAAGCTTGGTGGCAAGCTCGGGCCCGCGCTTGGTCCACTCGCCCGCCCGGGTGAATCGCTCGAGCTTCGCGAAGCTGCGGCCAGTCATCAGCACCAGCCCCACCGCGACATCGGCGACATCGTCAGTCAGCACGTCGGGCGTGTTGGTGACCTTGAGGCCTCGCTTGCGGCAATAATCAACCGGCACGCCGTCGTAGCCGACGCCAAACACGGAGATGATCTCGAGCTTCGGCAGCGCGTCGAGCAGCGTGGTCGGCGTGACACTGCCGCCGCCCTGCACCAGGCCGCGAATACGTGCACCCTCCGCCGCGAGCAGTCCCGGCTTGTGGCTCGCGTGGTAGTAGTCGTGGCAGCAGAAATCGCGCTTCAGCGGACCGGCGAGGAAATCGGGCAGCGGCGCGGTGACGATAATGTCGGTATCAGGCATCAGGGATCAAGGATCAGGGATCAGGGATCAGGTAACAGGAATCAGGTGACGGCGCCGCCGGGCGGTGTCGCATTGGACCGGGCCCATTCTAGCAATCCCGCGATCAGGCCCGCGTCGCCGGCCGCCGTCTCGACGACGTCAAGGCCATGCTTGCGTGCGCGCTGCGCGATCCGCGCGTGCGGGGCGAACACCGGCAATGCCGACAGCAAGCGCCGGCCTTCTTCGCCGACGACCTTCCAGAGATTGTCGACCCCCTCGCTGGAGGTCACGGTCAGCGCGTCCGCGCGGCCTTCGCGGAGCGCCTCGATCAGCCCGTCGGCGCCGCTGATGGGGATCGAACGACGGTAGCAAGCCACCTCGTCGACACGCGCCCCGCGCTCGCGCAGCGTGCTCGCGATGAGATCGCGTCCCCGTTCACCGCGAAACAGCACGACGCGTCGTCCTTCGAGCTTCGCGAGCGAAGGCAACGCGAGCAGCCCCTCACTGTCGAACGTCGTCGCGGGGATGCTGACGTTTGCGATGCCTGCATCCGCGAGGGCCGCCGCCGTCCCCGGTCCCGGCGCGAAACTCTCGATTTCCGTGGGCCATCGAGCCGGGTCGGGAACACCGTACTCGACGGCGTTCGCGGAGACGAAGACGGCCAGGTGGTAGTCGGCGAGCCGCGCGTGGATCGCGTCGAGCGACGCGCGATCGGCGGGCGGCAGGATGACGATCGCCGGAAACACGATCGGCGTGGCGCCGAGCGTCGCGAGCTTGCCGGCGAACGCCCCCGCCTGTCGCGCCGGACGGGTGACGATGATGCCCAGACCGGCCAGCGGACCGCGCGGTTGCGGCGGCGGCTCGAGCGGATGCACGTTCACTTGACGGGCCGGTCAATCGGAGACGATAAGGCGCTTCGCACCCCGGACCAGGAATTCACCTGCAAGCTCGAGCCCGAACGCTTCCGCCGCCTCGATGTCGACGACCTCGGCCTCGCGCTCGCCGCGCATCACTTCCCGGCCGTCACGGCTCGCGATCAGGCCCCGCAGCAGCAACGCGCCTTCGTTCCAGGACGCGAACGCGGCGAGCGGCGTATGGCAGCTGCCGAACAGCGCACGCGAGAACGCGCGCTCCGCCGAGGTCGCCAGCGTGGTCGCCGTATCCGCCAGCGGCGCGAGCGCGGCAATCACATCGGTGCGATCGGCGCGACATTCGAGCGCAAGCGCCCCCTGTCCCGGTGCGGGAAGGCTTGATTCCACGTCCAGCAATTCACGGATGCGGTCGCCGAACCCGAGCCGCTTGAGGCCGGCCGCCGCGAGGACGATCGCGTCGTAGCGTCCTTCGTCGAGCTTGCGCAGCCGCGTGTTCACATTGCCACGCAGCGACTGCACGTCAAGCGAAGGGTAGCGCTCGCGAATCTGGGCCTCGCGGCGCAAGCTCGAGGTCCCGACCACTGCGCGCCCCGGCAGCGATGCCAGCGTCGCATGGCGATTGGAGACCAGCGCATCGCGCGGGTCCTCGCGCGCCACGATCGCCGCCAGCGTGAAGCCCTCGCTGAGGTCCATTGGCACGTCCTTCAGCGAATGGACGGCGAGATCGGCGCGCCCGTCGCTCATGGCGATTTCGAGTTCCTTGATGAACAGGCCCTTGCCGCCGATCGCGGCGAGCGGCCGGTCGAGGATCCGGTCGCCCTGCGTGGTGAGTCCCAGCAGCTCGATGCTGGCGCGCGGATACAATGCTTCCAGGCGACTCTGGATGTGGCGCGCCTGCCACATCGCCAGCGTGGATTCGCGGGTGGCGATGACCAGCCGGCGAGGGGCGTGCGAGGGCGTCATCGTGAAGCGAGGCGGCAGCGGAGCAATGGCGGGGCGCACGCAACTGTCACGCCATCGTGCGCCCCACACGATTCTAGCATCGCAGGTTGTTGGCGTCGGCGCAGGAACGAGATTGGAGCGAACGCATGCGCATTGTGATCACCGGCGGCGCCGGCTTCCTCGGCCGTAGACTCGCACAGGCGTTGCTCGAGCGCGCAGCGCTCACCGACGCCAAGGGCGCGGCGCGCAAGGTCTCCGAATTGCTGCTGCTCGACAGGGTCGCAGCGCCGACGTTCGACGATCCGCGTGTCCACGCCCTGGCCGGCGACCTTTCCGACCCGCGGCTGGTGGAGCAGGTGTTCGAGCGGCCCGTCGACAGCGTGTTCCACCTCGCTGCGATAGTGAGTGGCGAGGCCGAGCGGGACTTCGACCTCGGTTGGCGGGTGAACGTTGATGCGACGCGGCAACTGCTCGATGCCTGCCGGCGACAACCCACGGCTCCCAAGTTCGTGTTCTCGAGCTCGGTCGCCGTGTTCGGGGGGCACCTTCCCGAAGCGGTGCCCGACGATCAGGTGCTCACTCCGCAGTCGTCCTATGGCGCGGAAAAGGCCGTCGGCGAACTGTACGTGCACGACTACACGCGCAAGGGCTTCGTCGACGGACGCAGCCTGCGCCTGCCTACGGTCAGCGTTCGCCCCGGCAAGCCGAACCAGGCGGCCTCGTCGTTCGCGAGCGGCATCATCCGCGAACCGCTGAACGGGATCGACGCCCCCTGCCCGGTCGGACCCGAGACCCGCATGTGGCTGATCTCGCCTCGTCGGGTGATCGAGAACCTGGTGCTGGGCCACGAAGTCCCCGCTGCGTCGTTCGCGCAATCGCGGTCGATCAACGTTCCCGGGATCTCGGTTTCGGTCGGCGACATGGTCGCTTCGCTGCGGCGAGTCGCCGGTGACGCGGTCGCCGATCGCGTTCGCTGGCAACACGACCCGGCCATCGACCGCATCGTGAAGACCTGGCCGCGCGATTTCGATGCCGCGTTCGGCCGCTCGCTCGGCATGCAGTCCGACCCCGATTTCGACGCGATCGTGCGGCAGTACATCGCCGACGAACTATGAACTCGCTCGTTATCAGCCAGCTCGTCGTGCGCAACCTCGTGCCGGTCGCCGGCGTCCTGCTCTTCGACTGGAGCGCGCTCAACGTCCTGGTGCTGTACCTCGTCGATACGCTGCTGATGATGTCGGTGATCATGGCCGGTGTCATGCGGAGCTTTGTCCCGGTCGACGACCATAGCTGGGCGTCGCGGGCGAACAGCGAGGTCGGCTACCTCGGCGTGTCGCTCTTCCTCTTCGCATTCATCGCGGTTCCACTGGGCGTGCCGCTGATCTTCATGACCGGCGGCGACCTCCCCGGGATCAAGGCGACGCTGGTGGACACGTCGTTCCATACCGGCATCGCCATCCAGGTGGCGGCGGCATTCTGGTCGTGGCTCGAATTGCGCCGCGCGATCGACGCCGGCTACACGCTCGAGCAGCTCCGGCTCAAGCGCCGCTTCTCGCTGGTGTTCCTGCGGTGGATGGCGGTGGTTCTCGTCGCCTACACGCCCATCGGCCAACTGCTCGGCTACGCCGGCGCGTTCGCCTTCGTTATCATCTATGCGGGGGTCTCGATTTTCGTGGACATCGCCCCCGACCGATTCCTGCGGCTCATGCCGGGTGGCGCGGAGGACGCCGATCCGCTGCCGGGAGAAACCCGCCCGCCCGCGAGGCGCGTTGCAAGGGGAAAGTAGGGTCAGAGACGACTTTCGCGGACGCAGGGCGAACCGCCGACCGCCCCTCACCGAAAGTCGTCTCTGACCCTACTTTCAGACCACGTCGGCGACGGGCTCAACCGCCGCGAGCGCTTCGAGCAGCAACTCCGGACCCGCGTCCTTCAGCTTCGCGCTGTCGGAAAGTAGCTGCCGGAAGCGACGACCGCCGGATTGCCCGTGGTAGAGCCCGAGCACGTGACGTGCGATCGCGCGCAGCGATGTGCCGTACGCCAGATGTGCCGCCGCGTAGGGGACGAGCGAGCGCATCACCTCCGCGCGCGATCGCACAGGCTCCTCGTCGCCGAAGAGCTTCCAGTCAGCGGCGGCGAGAAAGTACGGATCGTGGTAGGCGACGCGGCCGAGCATGACTCCATCCACAGCCGCAAGCTCGTGCTCGATCGCGTTCCAGTCGGTAAGGCCGCCGTTGAGCACGAACACGAGGCCGGGGAATTCGCGCTTGAGCTGCCGCACGAACTCGTAGCGCAATGGCGGCACCTCGCGATTCTCTT
>JBKKAZ010000240.1:0-4934 GCA_046714435.1 Casimicrobiaceae bacterium | reverse complement strand
CGCGTCGCCGGTTACCTGCCGAACATGCCCGAGGCGATCGTGGCGATGCTCGCGGCGACGAGCATCGGTGCGATGTGGTCCTCGTGCTCGCCGGATTTCGGCGTCCAGGGCGTGCTCGATCGCTTTGGTCAGATCGAGCCCAAAGTGCTATTCGCCGCCGACGGCTATTACTACGGGGGCAAGACGATCGACGTCGTCCCGCGCATCCGCGAGATCGCCGCGATGCTCCCCACGCTCGAGCACGTCGTCGTCGTGCCTTACACACGGGACACGCCCGATCTCACGGGCGTTTCCCGTGCGAAGCTGCTCGGCGAGCTCATCGCCGGCTTTTCGGCGGCAGAAATCGAGTTCGAGCGCCTGCCTTTCGATCACCCGCTTTACATCCTGTATTCCTCCGGCACGACGGGCGTGCCGAAGTGCATCGTGCACGGTGCGGGAGGGACGCTGCTGCAGCATCTTAAGGAGCATCGCTACCACGGCGACGTGAAGCCTGGCGACCGCCTCTTCTACTTCACGACCTGCGGCTGGATGATGTGGAACTGGCTCGCCTCGGGACTCGCCGCCGGGGCGACGCTGGTGCTGTTCGACGGCTCGCCGTTTGTCGAACGTGGACGCCTGCTCTGGGATCTCGCCGACACCGAGCGCGTGACGCACTTCGGAACCTCCGCGAAGTACCTTGATTCGCTTCGCAAGGTGGCGATGGTTCCCGTGAAGGACTATTCGCTGGCGGCGCTGCGAACTGTGTACTCGACCGGCAGCCCGCTGGCGCCGGAGAGCTTCGACTACGTGTACGAGGCGGTGAAGCACGACGTCTGCCTGTCGTCGATTTCGGGGGGCACCGACATCGTCAGCTGCTTCGCGCTTGGTTGCCCCACGCTTCCGGTCTGGCGCGGCGAGCTGCAATGCCGCGGCCTCGGCATGGCGGTCGAGGCGTACGCCGAGGACGGCCGGCCGGTCGCGGCAGGCAGCGGAGAGCGTGGCGAACTGGTCTGCACCGCGCCATTCCCGTCGATGCCCATCGGATTCTGGAACGACCCGGACGGATCGAAATACCGCGCCGCTTACTTCGAGCGCTTCCCGTCGGTCTGGTGCCATGGCGACTACATCGAGATCACCGCGCGCGAAGGCATCATCATCTACGGACGTTCCGACGCGACGCTCAATCCCGGTGGGGTCCGGATCGGCACCGCGGAGATCTACCGGCAGGTCGAGCAGCTGCCGGAGGTGGTGGAGTCGCTGGTGATCGGACAGGACTGGCCGCCCGGCGACACCGGAGACGTCCGTGTCGTGCTGTTCGTGAAGCTGCGCGAGGGCGTCGTGCTCGATCAGGCGCTGACCGAGCGCATCCAGAGGCACATCCGCACCAACACGACGCCGCGCCACGTTCCCGCCAAGGTGCTTCAGGTCGACGACATTCCGCGTACCAACAGCGGCAAGATCGTGGAGCTCGCGGTTCGCAACGTCGTGCACGGCCGCGAGGTCGCGAACCTAGAGGCGCTCGCCAATCCGCAAGTGTTGGAGCAGTTCCGCGATCGCATCGAGCTCAAGAGCTGACCGGACGCGGGGAGACGCCGCGCCCCGTCCGCGATCCGGTTTCGCTCCTCACCCATGAACCTCATCGCCCTCCTTGCGGCGCTCGGGCTCGATCAGTGGCGCTCGTTTCGGTGGCGCGGGTCGGTCGAGCGCGCATTCGTGCGCTACGCGCGCCAGCTCGAGCACCGGTTCAACGGTGGCCGTGCCGAGCAGGGGCTGCTCGCGATGACTGCGGCGCTGGCGCCGCCGGTGCTGCTCGCCGCGGGCGTGTTCTGGATCGCGCATCAACTGCACCCGCTGCTGGGGCTCGCGTGGAACGTCGTGATCCTGTACTCGCTGATCGGCTTCCGGCGCTTTTCGCACGCCCTGTCGACGCTGACCTCGGCATTCCAGGAGCACGACCTGACGGCGGCACGGCGCGCGCTCGGCGCGTGGCAGGGCGGCTACACGGCCGAGTTGTCGTCGCAGGAGGTCGCAAGCCTCGCGATTGAGCGCGGCCTGGTCGACGCCTATCGGCAGGTGTTCGCGGTGCTGTTCTGGTTCGCGGTGCTTCCGGGGCCCGCTGGCGCGGTGCTGTATCGAGCCACTTTCCTGCTGGCGCGGGAGTGGCGCGCCAGCGAGCCGGGCGATGACGAGACGCCGATGGCGCGCTCGCGCCACGTTTTCGGCGCGCCCGCACGCAAGCTCTTGTGGCTGCTCGACCTCGTGCCGGCTCGACTGACTGCGCTGTCGTTTGCCGTCGTGGGCGACTTCGAGGACGCCGCCTGGTGTTGGCGCACGCAACCCCAGACCTGGTGGCGACAGGAAGGTGGCGTGGAACTCGGGGTCGTGCTCGCCAGCGGCGCGGGCGCGCTTGGTGTCCAGATCGGCGGGCCGATCGCGGTCCCGGGCGCGGATCCGCTGGTGCGCCCGGAACTGGGACTGGGCGAACGGCCGGAACCGGAGGTTCTGCCCTCGGCGATCGGACTCGTATGGCGGGCGCTGATCCTCTGGCTGCTGGTTGTGCTGCTGGTGACGCTTGCCAATCTGGCGCCGACGCTCTGAAGCGTCGGATGCTCCCGATTCAGTTCACGGGCTTGCGCCGCTGCCAACGCACGGCGGATCGTGCCTACCAGCGTGATGCAGAATGGTTCGAGATGCACAGCGCCGCGCATGATGCTCGTTGTTCGGTGCGGTTGCCGGCGGGCGCCGACGGGCCGCCCCTAGGCGCCCGCCTGAATCCCATCCCGATGCAAAAGGCGCAACGAAGCAATCCCGTCACGCACCGAACTCCCGGACGCCTTTTGCATCGGCGCCGCTAGCGCGCCGGATCGCGCACCGCTTCGCTTTCCGCAACCATCGCGTGCAGCAGCGCGACCCGATGCGGCGCGATCTCGCCGCGATTGACCGCCACCTGCACCGCGCATCCAGGCTCGCGGTCGTGGCGACAATCGCGAAACCGGCATTGACCGAGGTGGCGTCGGATTTCGACGAAAGCTTCCTCGATGGCCCGGGGTGCGAGGTGGGCGAGGGCGAACGCTTTCATTCCCGGGGAGTCGACGATCCAGCCACCGGCCGGATTCCGGGGCAACAGATGCAAGGACGTTTCGCTGGTCGTGTGCCGGCCGGTTGCGAGCGCGGTCGAAACTTCGGCCGTTCGCGCCGCCGCCTCTGGCGCGAGTGCGTTGAGGATCGTGCTCTTCCCCATGCCCGACTGGCCGACAAGGACGACACGCTCGCCGTCGATGTGCGCGAGTAGCGGCGAGGCGTCCCGCGTTGCGGACAGTGACAGCACGGCATAACCCAGCGCACGCCAGGGTTCGAGGCGCTGCACAAGGGTTTTGGCGCCGGGAAGATCGGCCTTGTTGGCGATCAGCAGGAATTTGCAGCCTTCGGCTTCGGCCGCCACGCTCCAGCGGTCGACCAGTTCGAGATCGACCGGAAGGTCGGGTGCTACGACGCCGGCGAGCAGCGTGACGTTCGCTGCAATCAGCCTCTGCTTGAACGCATCGGAGCGATAGATCAGGTTGTTGCGGGGCAGTAGCGCATCGATGGCGCCGCCGCCGGCGACGCGAATGATCCGGACCCTGTCACCACAGACGATGGCGGCGCTGCGGCCCTTGAGGACGCAATCGACCGATTCGCCGCTGTCGAGCCGCACCGCGTACTGGCGCCGGCGGGTCGCGACAACCGTGCCGTGCAGCGTCGTGCGATCTTCGCGAACGCCGGGCCGCTGTGCAGTCACTTGAGACAGGGCTCGGCTTGCAGGTGAAGCGCCGGCGTAATCGTGAGACCGAGCGCTTGCGCGGTCTTGCAGTTGATCACGAGTTCGAGCTTGGTCGGCTGCTCCACCGCAAGCTCGCCCGGCTTGGCACCCTTGAGGATCTTGTCGACGAACACAGCGGCGCTGCGAAACTGGTGAGCAAGGCTCGACCCATAGGACATGAGGCCCCCGATTTCGACGATTTCCATCGCGTGGTAGATGGCGGGCAGCCGATACTTCGTTGCCAATTCGACGACCTGCTGGCGGGCGGTGAAGAAGATCGGGTCGGGAAGCACCACGACCGCATCGGCACGCTCCCGCGCCATCGCCGCGAACGCGCCTTCGAATTCGTTGCGCCCGCGGGCCTCCACGAACTGCAGGCTAATGCCAAGCTTCCCGGCGGAACTTTCGACCAACTTCCGATAGATTTCCGCACCCGACGGGAGTGGGTTCCACAACAGCGCTACGCGCGAGGCTCTCGGGACAGCCTCCTTCAAGAGCTCGAGATACTTGCCGACGATCTCCGGGCCCGCATCGTTGGTCAACCCCGTGATGTTTCCCCCTGGCCGCGCCAGGCTTGCGACGAACCCTGAACCCTTGGGATCCCTCGATGCCGCCATGACGACCGGGATTATCGACGTCGCTTTCTTGACAGCATCGATCACCGGATTCGACCCCGTCACGATGACGTCGACGTTGCGCCGCACCAGTTCCGCCGCGAGACCGGGAAGCAGCTCCTGCTTGCCCATGGCAAAACGCCGCTCGATCACGATGTTCCTGCCCTCGACGTAGCCAAGCTCCTTCAGTCCCTCCTCGAACGCCCGGGTGAGGTGCGTCTGCTCCTCGGGCGTCGCCGTCACGATGTAGCCGATCCGGTACACCTTGCCGAGCCCTTGCGCGTCGGTAGCGAACGGTGCGGCGAGGAGCAGGATTGCGACGATGCAATGGCGCACGGCGGATTGCCTCATGACCCAGCCTCCCCGGCAGGTATCGCTGCGCGACCGAACCCTGTCAACTAATCCAGCAGGCACTCGACCCGCGCCGCGCAGGTCAGGTCGTTGCTGGTGATGCCGCCCGCGTCGTGCGTCGACCAGGAAACCACGCATCGGTTGTAGTGGACCGACAGGTCGGGATGGTGGTCGGCCCGGTGTGCGATCCA
>JBKKAZ010000239.1:0-16671 GCA_046714435.1 Casimicrobiaceae bacterium | reverse complement strand
TCCCGAACACCGTGATTCGCACGTTCGACTTCGCTCAGGACGTTATCGATTCAATCAACAGCACCGGTGCGCTGATCGTTGCGATCAACCGCAACGCCTCGGGTGACTTCTACGGCTTCGACTACGCGAGGCTTTGGAACGTAACGGCGGGACACCGTGTTCCCGAGCCCGGCACGCTCGCGTTGCTTGGCCTCGGACTTGCCGCGCTCGGCATGTCGAGGCGCCGCAAGCTGAGTTAAGCGACCGCCTCAATCGAAAGCAAAAACCCCGGCCTGGTGCCGGGGTTTTTGCTTGGCGCGCCGGGCGTTCGGCGCGTCAATCCGCCTTGATCCCGCCGCGGTTGACGACCTGGGTCCAGCGCGTGACCTCGTCCTGCATGAACTTGCCGAATTCCTCCGGCGTTCCCGCAACGACGTCGAAGCCGATCTGGTTCATGCGCTCGCGAACGTCGGGAGAGCGCAGCGCCTTGACGATCGCCTCGTTCAGCTTCGCGACGATTTCGCGCGGCGTCTTGACCGGCGCCGCGACCGCCTGCCACGAGGTTACCACCAGATCGGGGAATCCCACTTCGGCCACCGTCGGTACGTCGGGCAGGCTCGGATGCCGGGTCCTGGCCGTGACCGCGAGCGCGTTCATCCGGTTGGCCTTGATGTAGTTGGTCACGGCGCCGAGGTTCTGGAACGAGATGTCGACCTGGCCGCCCATGATGTCGGTCTGGCACGCGGCGCCACCCTTGTAGGGAACGTGCACGATCGAGGTGTCGGACATCTGTTTCAGCAGTTCCGCGGTCAGATGGTCCGATGACCCGGTGCCGCTCGAGCAATAGGAGATCTTGTCGGGGTTCCTCTTCGCGAACTCCACGACCTCCTTCACCGACTTCGCCGCCAGGCCCGGCTTGGTGATGAGCACGTTGGGCGTGGTGACGGCGAGCGTGATCGGCGCGAAGTCGCGCACCGGGTGGTAGCGCAGGTCCTTGAAAAGCGCCGCGTTGATCGAGAACACGCCGATCGAACCAACCAGGATCGTATAGCCGTCGGGATCCGACTTGGCGACGAACTCCGCCGCGATCGACCCGTTGGCCCCGGGCCTGTTCTCGACGACGCCCGGCTGGCCGAGGAAGTCCTGGAACTTGGCGGCGATGGCGCGCGCCACGATGTCGGACGAGCCGCCTGCCACGAACGGTACGACCACGCGGATGGGCTTGGTCGGATAGGCCTGCGCAAGCGCCGACCCGTGAAAAACAAGCATCGATACCGCGACCGCCAATCTCGCAAGCAATTTCATGTCCCGGGTCCCCATGGTCGATAATTCCGTGGCGCACATTCTACAACCTTCGCGTTGCGCCACGCGGAGGGCCGCCATGACGGCGGGGCGGCAATGGAAGGCACCGCCGCGGGGCATCAGTCAGCGGCACGGCGCGCGTGCGCAACGCAACCGACATTGGAAGGGAACTCGATGGATTTCGCGCTCAGCGACGAGCAGCAACTGATCGTCGGCACCGTCCGCCGCTTCGTCCAGGCCGAGCTGATTCCGCTCGAGGACGAGATCGAGGAGACCGGCCGCCTCGACCCGGCGAAGGCGAAGGCGATCTTCGAGAAGTCGCGTGCCCTGGGCTTCTACGCGATGAACATTCCGGCGCAGTACGGGGGCGGCGGACTTTCGGCGGTGGACACCATGCTGGTCGAGGAGCAGTTTGGCCACACCAAGGACATCCTGATCCGGCGCGCGTTCGGAAACGTCTACGAGTCGTTGCTCGAAGGGGACGACGAGCAGAAGGAGCGCTGGCTCATGCCCGCGGTGCGCGGCGAACGCACTTGCTCGATCGCGATCACCGAGCCCGACGCCGGATCGGACGCCGCTGCGATCAGGACGAGGGCCGAAAAGAGCGGCAGCGGCTGGAGGCTGAACGGCAGCAAGCACTTCATCAGTGACGGAGCGTTCTCGGACTTTTTCATCGTGTCGGCGGTGACCGATCCGGCCGCGCGTCCCCGGCACGTTTCGCTGTTCCTCGTCGACAAGACGATGCCCGGGGTGGCGATCGGTCGCGACCAGAAGATGATGGGACTGACCGGCACCAGCCATGTTGAACTCCATTTCGAAAACGTTGAACTCGATCGCCGGCACCTGCTCGGCAAGGAAGGCCAGGGCCTGGCGCTGGCGTACTCGACGCTCGGCCGCGTGCGGCTCGGGCAGGTCGGCGCGCGCGCCGTCGGCAAGGCGTCCCGGCTGCTCGCGCTGATGACCGGCTACGCCGGCGAACGCAAGCAGTTCGGCAAGCCGATCGGAGAGTTCCAGATGGTCCAGCAGATGATCGCCGACAGCGTGATCGAGATCAACGCGGCGCGGCTCCTGTTGCTGCGCGCCGCGTGGGAGATCGACCAGGGCCGTGAGGCTCGCGACTGGATTTCGATGGTGAAGATCAACGCCGCGGAGATGCTCGGCCGCGTGGCCGATCGCGCGGTGCAGGTCTTCGGCGGCATGGGTTACTGCCGCGACCTGCCGGTCGAGCGCCTCTACCGGGATGCGCGCATCTTCCGGATCTTCGACGGCACCTCGGAGATCCATCGCGTCGTCGTCGCGAACAGCGCGTCGAAGCGCGGTGCGGCGCTGTGGGACGTCGGTGCCTAGCGTGGCCTACCTCGCTTTCGAACCACGACGCCGTGGAACGCGCTAAAGTCTTGCCGGTAGCCAGGGCCCCCTGGCCAACGGCCCGACTCTCGTGGAGGAGATGACGCCATGCATGCCTTCCTCTTGCTTGCACTTTCCGTCGTCAGCGTCGCTGCACAAGCCCAGTATCCGGACAAGCCGCTCCGCATCATCGTGCCTTATGCCGCGGGGGGCACTTCCGACATCCTCGCGCGCCAGATCGGGGTGAAGCTCAGCGAGTCGTGGGGACAGCCGGTGATCGTGGAGAACAGGCCCGGCGCCAACGGCAACGTCGGAGCCGAGTTCGTGGCCAAGAGCGCCCCTGACGGCTACACACTGCTGCTCACCGACCTCGGCGGCCTCGTGATCAGTGCAAGCGTGTATCCCGCACTGCCATTCAACCCGGCGCAGGATTTCACGCCCGTGGTCATGGTTTCCTATTCGCCGCACGTGCTCGCGGTCCATCCCCAGGTGCCGGTGAAGGATGTGAAGGAGCTCGTCGCGATGGCGAAGGCGCAGCCGGACAAGCTCAACTTCGCAATCTCCGGCATCGGCGGCGCGCCGCAGCTCGCTGGCATCGAGTTCGCGCAGCGCACCGGCGTGAAATGGACCTACATTCCCTACAAGGGGGGCGCCGACGCCATCACCGGCGTGGTGGGCGGCCAGGCGGACGTGCTGTTCAACGGCATGCTCGCGACCTGGCCCCATGTCACCGGCGGCAGGCTCAAGGCGATCGGCATTTCCAGCGCCAATCGCGTGCCGGCCGCGCCGGATACGCCGACGGTCGCCGAGCAGGGGCTGGCGGGCTTTGAGACCGGCTCCTATCAGGGAATCATTGGCGCCAAGGGAATGCCGCGGGAGATTACGGCGAAGCTCAACGCCGAGCTCATCAGGATCCTGAACGCGGCGGAGATGAAGGAGCGCTTCGCCAAGCAGGGAACCGAAGTGCGCACCGGCACGCCGGAAAGCCTCGGTGCCTGGATGAGCACCGAGCAGGCGAAATGGGCGAAGGTCGTGAAGGAATCGGGGGCGAAGTTCGACTGAACGACCTAGCAAACAACCCGAAGGGCGGCCGGCTTGAATCCGCGGCCCGCCGAGCATCAATGGCTGTCGCGACTCATCGCGGTGACTTTGAAAAGTCATTTCCGGTACAGCACACGAACACGCGCTCCGCGGTGAGCGGCATCTGCAACGCGTCCACGCGGCTGCCCGCCCCGGCGCGCACCAGCGCGTCCACCACCGCGCTGACCACCGTCGGCGTCGCGCCGATGGTTCCCAGTTCGCCGACACCCTTCACGCCGAGCAGGTTGTTCCGGCACGGCGTCGACTCGTCCATCGTCATCTCGAAACGCGGCATCATGGCGGCGCGCGGCAGCGCGTAGTCCAGGAACGATCCGGTCAGCGGCTGCCCGGACTCGCGGTCGTAGACCACGCGCTCGCAGAGCGCCTGGCCGATGCCCTGCAACGCCCCGCCTTCGAGCTGGCCCTTCACAATCAAAGGATTGACCACGCGGCCGACGTCGTTGACCGACCAGTAGCTGACCACGGTGACGTCGCCGGTGTCCGGATCGATCTCGACTTCGGCAATATGGCAGCCGTTGGGCCAGGTGGCGTCGTCGACCGAGCTGGTCGAGTCGAGCACGATGCGCCGATCCGGTTGTTTCTGCGCGAGTTCGAACAGGCCGATCGACCGGTCGGTGCCGCCGACGCTGAACACTCCGCTGGCGTAGTCGATGTCTGCCGCGGCCGCTTCGAGCGTTTCTGCGGCGAGTTGCCGGGATCGGTCAACGGTCTCCTTGGCGGCAACGTAAACGGCCGAGCCGCCGACGAACAGCGAGCGCGAGCCGGCGCTGCCGAAACCCGTGCCGCGGTCGGTGTCGCCCAGCACGATGCGGATTTTTTCGATCGGCACGCCGAACACGTCGACGGCGAGTTGCGCGAACGTCGTCGCCAACCCCTGCCCCATCGCTTGGGTCGCCGAGAACATCTCGATGAAGCCGTCGCCGCTGACGGTGACGGTGACGCGCTCGGTGAACACGTCGGCGCCGGTCCATTCGAGGAACGTCGCGATGCCCCGGCCGCGCAGTCTGCCGCGCGCCTTCGATGCGGCAAGTCGGGCGTCGAAGCCGTTCCAGTCGGCGAGTGCGAGCGCCGCGTCCATTACCTTCGCGAATTGCCCGCTGTCGTAGGTCTTGCCCATCGGGTTGGTGTAAGGCATCCGATCCGGGGGGATCATGTTGCGACGACGCAACTCGATGGGATCGATGCCCGACTTGCGGGCGGCGGCGTCCATCAATCGTTCGATCAGGTAGATCGCTTCGGGGCGGCCTGCGCCGCGGTAGGGGCCCGTCGGCGTCGTGTTGGTGAGCACGCCCTGGACGCGGATGTCGATGGTGTCGATGTCGTAGATGCTGGTGGACACCCAGGGTCCGATCAACAGCTGGATGGCGACGCCGGCGGGGGTCGCGTAGGCGCCCAGGTTCGCCAGCGACGACACCCGCAGCGCGAGGATGCGTCCGTTCGCGTCGATGGCGAGTTCGGCCTTGCTGTTGACGTCGCGTCCCTGCGAAGCCGAGAGGAACTCCTCGCTGCGTTCCGCCGTCCACTTCACCGGCCGCAAGAGCTTGCGCGTGCCCCACGCCGCGACGACGTCCTCGGCATAAAGCGTCGTCTTCATGCCGAAGCCGCCGCCGACGTCCCCGACCACGACCCGCACGCTTTCCGGCAGGATGCCGAGCACGTCGTTGCAAAGTTCGTCGCGCAGCCCCGTCGGTGTCTGGCAGCTCACACGCAGTGTGGTACGGCTGGTGGCAGAGTCGTGGCTCGCCAGCGTGCTGCGCGGCTCGATCGGCACCGGCGCGACGCGTTGATTGACGAGGTCGAGGCTCACCACATGCGCGGCCTTCGCGAACGCCGCTTCGGTCGCATCGACCTTGCCGTAGCGCGCCTCGCAGGCGACGTTGCCGCTCGCCTGCGGCCACACCAACGGGGCACCGGCGGCGATCGCGTCGCCAACGTCGGCGACGCTTCGCAGCGGCGCGTAGTCGACGACGATGGCCTCCGCCGCGTCGCGGGCCTGGTCGCGCGTTTCGGCGACGATCGCCGCAACAGCTTCGCCGACGAAGCGGACGGTGTCGATCGCGAGCGCGTGCTGCGGCGGCGCTGCGGTTGGCGAGCGATCGGCCCGCTTGAAATCGGCGGATTGCAGCAACGGTTTCACCCCCGCACGAACGAGTTCGTCGCCAGTCACGATGACCAGCACACCCGGCATCGCAGCGGCGGCGGAGGTGTCAATGCCGGCAATTCGCGCGTGGGCGTGTGGCGAGCGCAGGAGCTGGAGGTACGCCTCGCCCGGGAGTCTGAAGTTGTCCGCGAACGTGTCCTTGCCGGTCAGCAAGGCGTGGTCCTCGACCCGCGCCACGGACTGGCCGCTGCCGAAGCGGCTCGGATGATCGCTCAATGCTCGCTCCTTCGCCCACGCGGGCTGCTGCCGCGCGGACTGGTTGAAAACAGGGGTCGTGTAGAGTACGAGTTCCCTGGCTGGATCGCAATGCGCGCACTTGCGCCGATCGATACGACACCGATGAAAAAGCCCGACCTCGAGAAGTTTCTCGCCGGCAAGATTGCCGGGCGCATGAAGCAGGAGCCGCATTCCGACCGTTACGGCACGGCGTCCGGCCACGTCTTCGACAAGAAGGAGCAACGCGAACGGGAAAAGGCCGCAGGGCTGGTTCCATACGCGGTAAAGCTGCCGCAGGACCTCGTCACGGCGTTGCAAACCCGGGCGAGGGAGCGCGGCGTGTCGCTCAACGACTTGAGCGCCGAGCTGCTGCGTGAAGGCCTGGGGCCGAAGGCCGTGGGCGCGCCGAAAGCAGCAAGGCCCGCGCACCCTGCGGGCGAGCCCGAATCGCCGCCGCGCAAGCCCGCTGTGGCAGCCAGGACGTCGAAGGCGCCCAAGACGGTGAAGACCCCGGCCAAGGCGAAAAAGTCCTAGCGTCGAACGCGAGAGGTTATCGATTACCCCCCTGATCGCGGGCCTGGTGCTGTTCCTCGGCGCCCATTCCGTTCGCATTTTCGCGGACGACTGGCGAACCGCGCGCATCGCTGCGGGAGGCGAACGCGCATGGAAAGGCATCTACTCGTTGCTTTCGATCGCAGGCTTCATCCTGATCGTCTATGGCTACGGCCAGGCGCGCATGACGGCACCGGTACTCTATACGCCGCCGGTTTGGACCAGGCATGTCGCCGCGCTGCTGATGCTGCCCGCGTTCATCCTCTTCGCCGCTGCTTATGTCAAGGGCACACGGATCAAGGCACGGGCGGGACACCCGATGATCGCCGCGGTCAAGACCTGGGCCTTCGCGCATCTGCTGTCCAACGGAACGCTCGCCGACGTCGTGTTGTTCGGCGCGTTCCTGGTGTGGGCGGTGCTTGACTACCGCGCATCGCGCCGTCGCGACCGCGCGGCCGGTGTCACGTATGCGGAGGGTCCGATCTCACGCGACTTCATCGCGATCGGCGTCGGCGTGGTGGCGTGGGCGATCTTCGCGTTCTGGCTGCATGGCCCGCTGATCGGCGTGCGGCCGTTCCCGTAGTCGATGCCGGCCGCATCGCTGCCGGATTCGCCGCTCGGCGACACGGAGACTGATCGACTCCTCCGGCTCCTTGGAGAGTTGCCCGACCGTGACCGCGCGCTGGTGCCCGATGAACTGCAGGGCCTGTGCGCCGCGCTGGCGATGGGACCGGATGCGGAGCCCTCGGCAGGCTGGATCGAAGCCGCGCTCGGCCCGGACAACGCAAAGTCCGCCCCTCCAGAGTTGTCGCAACTGCTGGAGCGGCTGCGCGTGCAGACGGCCGCGGCGATTGAGACGCGAACGCTGGACATCCGCGCCCGCGCGACGCGCACCGGCCGCATTGACTACACCGGCTGGTGCAGCGGCTTTCTCGACGGCGTCGAGATTTCTCAAACCGCGTGGTTCGAGATCGCGGACCCGGACGAACTGGCCGATTTGATGTTCCCGATCGACGTGCTCGGCGGTGCGCTCTCTGAGCGCGAGCGCGCCGCGTACACCGCGGCCGAGTGGCGCAAGCTGGTGCGCGACAGCGAGGGCGCGCTGGCGGAAACGGTCGCGCGGCTTGCGGACTACTGGTCGATCCTGCGCGCGCCGCCGGTCACGGTTCGGCGCGATGCTCCGAAGGTCGGCCGCAACGATCCCTGCCCCTGCGGCAGCGGCCGGAAGTTCAAGCAATGCCACGGCAGCGCCTAGCCAGCATGTGTCATTCCGAGGCACCGAGGAATCTGCTGTTCGCGGTTCGTTGCACTCATCGAAAAGCAGCTCCCACGCTTTGCTCTGGATGACACCCGCGGGGAGATCCCTCCGGCAAGCTCGGGATGACACGGTGGTGGCGCGGCCCGGAATTACTCAGTGCGTCAATCCACCTACCGTTCGGTCACTGCAGCCGGCGTGACCACCGGCTGGAGTGACAGGATCCGCGTTTCGACCGTCGCGACCCTGCGGGCCACCGGCTTCCCGGCCTCGCCCGACAGCGCGTGCTGGACGACGGCGACGACGCCGAAGATGAGCATTCCCACCAAACTGGCGAACAGGGCCGCGATAACCGCGGCCTCGAAGAATGCCGCCGCCAATGCCGGCGACCGGCGCAAGGGCGTAGCGCGGACCGGCCCGGGCCGATCGCTTGCCTGTTGCGGCCAGGTGATCACCGCCGCCGGGATTGCCGGGCGGTCGGCCATTAGGTCGTTAGCCGCGTTCTGCCAATCTCCGGCGCCGGCCGGGCGGCCGCCGAGGCCGTTGTCAAGCTGGTAAAATGCGAGTCTGATTGCCATGTTGCCCTCCTGAGTTTTGCTTCGATGACGGACCCAGTTTATGGATACAGGAGGGCTCTCAACAAGCGATTGTTTTTCAGGAAATATGTGAATGTGGTTCACATAATTAACGGCTGATGGCGCACCGACTTCCACCGATGCAAGCGCTTCGCGCGTTCGAAGCGGCGGCCCGCGAGGGAAGCCTCTCCAGGGCCGCCGAATCCCTGCACGTGACGCATGGCGCCATCAGCCACCAGATCAAGGCGCTCGAAGCGGATCTCGGTGTGCGCCTCGTCGAACGCGCGGGACGCGGCATCCGGCTCACCGACGAGGGGGAACGCTTCGCGATGCGGGTACGCGTGGCGTTCGGCGAACTTGCCGCCGCGGTGCAGGAAATGGGTGACCGCGCCAATCCCCGCAGGTTGCGAGTCAGCGTCACGCCGTCGTTTGCCGCCCGCTGGCTGCTGCCGCGCATGAGCAGCTTCATCGCCGCCCTTCCCAACCTCGACCTGGACGTGAGCGCCAACGGCGCGCTGGTCGACTTCCTGCGCGACGATGTCGATCTCGCGATCCGCTACGGCTTCGGAAGCTGGCCCGGGGTTGCGGCGGAGCTGCTCGCCGGGGATGCATTCTTTCCCGTCTGCAGCCCGCGGGTCGCCGGCGGGATTCCTCAACGACCGCAAGACCTGTCGCGCTACCTCTTGCTGCGCTCGGACGACGAGTTCTGGCGGCCCTGGTTCGATGCCGCAGGGGTGGACCTCCCCGAGCCGGACCGCGGGCCGAGCTTCAACGACGCGTCGCATCTGCTGCAGGTCGCGGCGGATGGCCAAGGCATTGCGCTCGCGAGGCGTTCGCTGATCGGCAATGACCTGCGCAATGGCGTGCTGGTGAAGCTGTTCGACGTCGAGGTCGCGGCGCCGCGAAAGTTCTATCTCGTCTACCTGCCGCGCATGGTGGATTCGCCCAAGTTGGTCGCGTTCCGCGCCTGGCTGAGGCAGGAATTCGCCACGCAGGACGCCTGGTTCACGATCATTCCGACACCAGGACCGAAGCCTCGCCGGCGCGGGTAGCGGCAGGCGTTGCGCGCACGCATCGGATCCCACGATTTGGCTCCCGTCTGTCGGCTCCCGATTGCGGAGCCGGGCGGTGGCGCAGCAGGCTCATGCTTTGAGCCACCAAGCCGCGATACCGGCCCGACCCGAGGAGCAGCCCGATGGAATCGAATCTGCAGCCGACGATCAGCCGCCACGCGGCCGCGCGCATGCAGCAGCGCGGCATCCCGTCCGCGCGCATCGAACAATTGTTGGCCTTCGGTCGCGAGGTCCACGAAGGGCACGGCGGCGTGATCGTCTATTTCGACCGGGCAGCGCGACGCCGGGCCGAACGCGCCGGCGTGGCGCGCGGTCACGAACTCGACAGGCTGTGGGGCATGTATGCGGTCGTGACCGGCGGGATGGTGGCGACCGTCGGCCACCGCTACCGCCGCGTGCGCCGGCGCTAGTACCGGGGTGGTTGCGATCAGCGCATGGATCGCAGCGAGCGCTTCTACCTGATCGACCGCCTGCTGAACGAGCGCAGGCTGGTCACCCGCCGCGAGTTTCTTGACGCGCTCGAGGTGTCGCCGGCGACGTTCAAGCGCGACCTCGAGTACATGCGCGAGCGCTTCAACGCTCCGATCGCGTGGAACGCGGAACGAGGCGGCTACGAGTTCGCGAGCGGTGCGCGTGAAGGCCCGAGGTACGCGCTGCCCGGGCTGTGGTTCAACCCTTCGGAGATCCACGCGCTGGTGACGATGAGCGCGATGCTCGACGATCTCCAGCCGGGGCTTCTTTCCGCGCACATCGCTCCGCTTCGCGCGAGGCTCGAGATGCTGCTCGAGGAGGGCCGCGTTGAGGCAAGCGAGGTCCGCAAACGGGTTCGCGTACTTCGCCAGGCCGCGCGGCCGCTGCCGGCGGGCGTGTTCGAGACCGTGGCGGCGGCGACGCTGCGGCGCCGACGCGTGCACATGCGCTACGGCGCGCGCAGCTCCAGCGCGACCACCGAGCGAACCGTCTCGCCGCAACGGCTGGTGCTCTACCGCGACAATTGGTATCTCGACGCTTGGTGCCATCTGCGCGACGGCCTGCGCAAGTTCTCGCTCGACGCGATCCGGCACGCGGCGCTGGTCGATGAAAAAGCGAAGTCGGTCGACCTGAAGACAGTCGAGCGCGAGCTCAACAGCGGCTACGGCGTGTTCGGCGGCGCCAATGTCGAATGGGCCACGCTTAGCTTTGCACCGGAGCGGGCACGCTGGGTCGCGCACGAGAGCTGGCATCCGGACCAGCGCGGCCGGCTCGAGCCCGACGGGCGCTTCGTCCTTGAACTGCCGTACGCCGACTCGCGCGAGCTGATGATGGATGTCCTGAAATACGGGGCCGACGTCGAGGTGCTGGCGCCGCCGTCGCTACGCCAAGCCGTAGCCGACGAAGTGCGCCGAATGGCAGCACGGGTCTGACGCGCCACCGCAAGCTGTCCGGGCCCGGCCCCTCTTGTCCCTGCACTTGGCCTACGGGAATTTGGCTGGTGATGAAAACGCTTTGGCGGCGTCCACCACAAACATCACCAGCGAGTGCAGGTCCATCGAGCCGCTGCTCGAGACCTGCATCGCCATATCGGCACCCTGACCCGTCTCGGCCTGGCCCGCTCCAACACGCATCACGCCATGGGAAGAACGGCTGCTTGTCTCCCCAGCGAGCACGTAGAACGCTTCGGAACCTGGATGCGTGTGCACGGGTGTGATGCTGCCCGGAGGACCGCTTGCCTCATTGATCCGAAGGAGATACTGCGTTGCAACCACCTTGGGGAGCGGTCCAACTTCGGCAACCTTGGTCCCGCCGGCTGAAGAACCACCCGATGCGCCGAGTGTGAAAAGCCAGACTTTGCCAGCCGACTCAGCGACTAACGCCCAGGGGCCTGCGGCGGCCTGAGCTTGCGCAAGCGCAGTAAAGTTCTCTATCCGCCAGTAGAGCGGTCCAGCCGGCAACTCCGCGACTTTCCTTTCAGCGAGCGGCTTGATGACAAGCGCCGGCTGCGCTATCGCCGGCGAGAGCGACAAGCAGAAACCTGATGCGAAAACCACGACCATGCCGATGAGAAGCCGTTTCATGGGGGCACCTCCTTGATGACTGGACGTTGGTCTGACTTGCCCTGGCCGGAGCATTGAACGCGAGCTTGGGAAGAACCGTCCCGAAGAAACGACTAAGCTTTGGCGAAGGATGCGAAACCTTCCATGATTCAGCACCCTGGAATGAGCTTGCGCTGAGGCCGAGCATGCCCGTTGGCACCCAGTCCCCACTCGCGACCAGCACGGAGAGGGTGCAGGTCGGCGGCTGGGTGGTCGAGCCCGCGCTGAATCAGCTCTCGGCTGCGGGCAAGACGGTGAAGCTCGAGCCCAAAGCCATGGCGGTTCTGGTCTACCTTGCGGACCGGCCGGGGCAGGTCGTGAGTCGCGAAGCGCTGCTTGCGGCCGTTTGGTCCGACGTGATCGTGGGCGATGACTCCCTCACCCAGGTCGTCATCAAGCTGCGGAAGGCGCTGGGGGATGTGCCAATGGGGTCATCGTACATCCAAACCATCTCGAAGGGGGGCTACCGGCTCATCGCCCCAGTCGTCCGGTCGGCAGAGATCTCCTCCGCACCAGTTCGGCCGGATGCGGAACCCTCGCATGCCGAGCGCAAGCGGCGCATCCCATGGATAGCGGGAGTGGGCATAGCCGCAGTGCTGCTCGCGGCAGCGGGTGCCTGGTGGATCGTGGGCGAGCGATTGATCGACATTCCACCGGGCCAGGCGCCGCTGGCAAACGTTGAAGCGGTCCGCCAAGCGCAGCCGGCGGTTGGCATCCGACCGTTCGAGGCGCTGGGCGACGACCCCCAGGCGGTGCTGCTGGCTCGCGGCCTTACGGCGGACCTCGTGACCGACCTCTCGAAGGTGTTCGGGCTCTCGGTCATCGGCGTTGCGCCGTTGGGCGGCCAAGCGAGTGGCGCGACGTCGACCGCCCCCACGCCAATCCGCTATCTCGTGTCCGGATCCGTCCAGCGCATCGACGAGCGCCTGCGGCTCAACGTCCACCTCACCGACGCCGAGACGGGGAAACAGTTGTGGTCCGAGCGGTTCGACGGCGCGCTGAGCGGCTTTTTCGCGATCCAGGAAGAGCTTGGGCCGAAGATTCTCCATGTGCTGCCTGCGAAGGTCAGCGAGGCCGAAATGCGGCGCATGGCGCATCGCCATACCCGCAATCTGGAAGCGTATGAATACTTCCAGCGCGGGCAGTCGGCGCTGCTCGTCCGGCAAGGAGCGGAGAACGAGACCGCCCGCGAAATGTTCCGGCGCGCCATCGCGCTGGACCCGGCCTTTGCTCGCGCGTACGCGGGATTCGCACTGACTTACGCCGCGGACTATCGCAATCAGTGGACCCCGGACGGCGCCGCCGCCCTCGACCGCGCATTCGAGCTGGCCCGCACCGCACATCAAATGAATCCGGACCTACCGGAGACGTACTGGGTGCTGGCTTTCGTGCACATGGAACGGCGCCAGCACGGAGAGGCGCTGCAGTACCTGGAGACCGCAGTGCGGCTCTACCCATCGTTCGCCGATGGCTATGCACTGATGGGCGGCGTGAACACCTACGTCGGGCGTCCGGCGGATACCGTGCGGTTGTTGCGTACCGCGATGCGCCTCAACCCCCAGGCGGGCTATCTCTACTTCCTGATACTCGGACGGGCCTATCTGTTTCTCGGCGACCTGGAGCAGGCGCGGGTCAATCTGGAACACGCGCTGTCACGCAATCCGGTGAACCTCGAGGCGCATGTCTACATGGCGGTGTTGCACGTAACAGCTGGCGACATGGTGGCGGCGATTTGGGAAGCGGAGGAGATCCGCGTGCTGCAGCCTGGTTTCTCCAGCCGTAGTTGGCTGGAAACCGACCCGACGATCGACGTTGCGCAGAAAACCAAGCTCGTGCAGGCGCTGGGCGAGCTGGGATTCTGAACGACACCGCGCCCGCGGTCGCTGGCGGGCAGTCTGACAGGTTCGGCCGCAATCGGCGTATGCTCACGGCGGCGCAACTTCTTTTTCCCGCCGTGAGTCACAAGCACACGAACCTGCTTCGTGCGATCTTCCACGATCCGATCAGCGCCAACATCCACTGGCGCGAGATCGAATCGCTGCTCGGTCACCTGGGGGCCGCCATCGAATCGCTTTCCGGAGCGCGCATCCGCGTCAAGCTCAACGGTCACGAAGGTATCCTGCATCGCCCGCACAAGGGCAATACGCTGGGACGGCAGGACATCCAGCATCTGCGCGACTATCTCGCCCACGCGCGGGCGACGCCGTCGCAGTACGAGGCCGCTCGCCAGCAGCGCGGCGAGTAGCGGCGTGGGCGGCAAAGCGTGAACAGCAGATCCCTCGGCAGGCTCGGGATGACACCCGTGGAGGCGCAGGCTCGGGATGACACCGGGGTGGGTTGAGGCCCGCGGCGAGGTCGCATAGTGAGCGAATCCCGAACCGAGCCTTCGCTTCTCTCCGCGCCCGACGACGAGATCCGGGCGCTCGACACCGAGCCGCGCGAGCCGGGCAGGCGGCGCCGCCGGCAACGCACGCGCTGGATGTTGGCGCTGCTGGTCCTCATCACGCTGCTTGCGATCGGCGCGCTGTTCTCCGTGTTCTGGCAGCCGCGGCCGCTCCTCCGGCCAAGCGTGGACACGCCGCGCCCGGAGCCGCCGCCCGTGGCCGTCACCTCCAAGCCGCGCTTCCCGATCGAGTCCACCGCCGCGGCGTTGCCCCCGCTCGACGCCAGTGACGCGGCGATTCTGGCCGCGCTGCAGACGCTTTGGCAGGGAACCGGCATCGCGCCGTTCCTGGAGTCCCGGAGCCTGGTACGTAACATCGTTGCAACGGTCGACAATCTGCCCCGCCGCACGCTCCCGCTGAATCGCCGGCCGCTACGACCCACGTCAGGCGCGTTCGCCACCTCGCCGGCCGCGAGCGGTCCGGTCATCAGCGATTCGAATGCGTTGCGCTATGCGCCCTACGTGCGGCTGCTCGAGAGCGCCGACCCGATCAAGCTCGTCGCGCTGTATGCGCGCCACTACCCGCTGTTCGAGGAGGCCTACCGCGAACTCGGCTACCCGCAGGGGCACTTCAACGACCGGCTGGTCGAGGCGATCGACCTGATGCTCGCCACGCCGGAAGTCGCCGCACCGATCCGGGTCGTGCAGCCAAAGGTGTTCTACGAGTTCGCCGACCGCGAACTCGAGCAGTCGCCTTCGGGACAAAAGCTGATGCTTCGCATTGGCCCCGCCAACGCGAAAGCCGTCAAGGCGAAACTTGCGGAGATCCGCAGGATTCTTACCGCGCAATCACCTGAGGCCGGCGGCGCAACACCGAAAAACTAGCCCCTGCTATAATGCCAATGCGCACCGCCTGCCGATTCTTCGCGGGCGGTTTTTGTTTGACGACCCCGCCATGCAAGCCCGCACGCTCCCGCCCGATCTGGTCCGCGACGTTTCGTTGCGACGCACCTTCGCGATCATTTCTCACCCGGACGCTGGCAAGACCACGCTGACCGAAAAGCTGCTGCTGTTCGGGGGCGCGATCCAGCTCGCGGGCACGGTGAAGTCCCGCAAGAGCGCGCGGCACGCGACCTCGGACTGGATGGAGGTCGAGCAACAGCGCGGCATTTCGGTGACCAGTTCGGTGATGCAGTTCCCGTACGCCGGGTACACGGTGAACCTGCTCGACACGCCGGGCCACCAGGATTTCTCCGAAGACACCTATCGTGTGCTGACCGCCGTCGACGCCGCGGTGATGGTGATCGACGCGGCCAAGGGCGTGGAGGCGCAGACGATCAAGCTGCTCGAAGTCTGCCGGCTGCGCGACACGCCGATCATCACGTTCGTCAACAAGATGGACCGCGAGGTGCGCGAGCCGCTCGAGCTCCTTGCCGAGATCGAGGCGGTGCTGAAGCTCGACTGCGCGCCGATCACGTGGCCGGTCGGCATGGGCAAGGCATTCCGCGGCGTCTATCACCTGCTGCACGACCGGCTGCTCCGATTCACGCCCGGCGGCGAGCGGGTGAGCGATGACACCGAGCTCATCGACGGGCTCGACAACCCGCGGCTCGATGCGCTGTTCGCAGGCGAGATGGGTGCATTGCGGCACGACGTCGAGCTCCTGCGGTCAGCGAGCCCGCCGTTCGACCTCGACGCGTTCGTCGCCGCGCGGCAGACGCCGGTGTTCTTCGGCTCGGCGATCAACAACTTCGGCGTGCAGGAGATCCTGCAGGCGCTGACCGAATGGGCGCCGGCGCCGCAGCCGCGCGACGGCAGCACGCGCACCGTGCATCCCGCGGAGCCGGCGTTCTCCGGCTTCGTATTCAAGATCCAGGCGAACATGGACCCGCGGCATCGCGACCGGATCGCGTTCTTCCGCGTGTGCTCGGGCCGCTACGCGCCCGGCATGAAGGTGCGCCACGTGCGCGACAGGCGGGAGATGAAGCTCGCCAACGCGCTGACGTTCATGGCGAACGAGCGCGTGATGAGCGAGGACGCCGTCGCCGGCGACATCATCGGCATCCACAACCATGGCCAGCTGCAGATCGGCGACACGCTGAGCGAGGGCGAGGAGCTCGCGTACCGCGGAATCCCCTATTTCGCGCCGGAGCTGTTCCGTGTCGCGCGCCCGCGCGATCCGTTCCGCTCCAAGCAGCTTTCGAAGGGGCTGCTGGAGCTCGGCGAGGAGGGGGCGATCCAGGTGTTCGAGACGGTGTCGGGCAACACGCTGCTCCTGGGCGCGGTCGGTCCGCTGCAGTTCGAGATCGTCGCTCACCGGCTTGCGACCGAGTACAAGGTCGACGCGATCTACGAAAGCGCGAACATCTCCACGGCGCGCTGGCTCACCTATCCGGACGAGACGCTGCGGCGCGGCTTCGAGCTCGAGCAGGCAGGAAGCCTCGCAACCGACGTCGACGGCAATCCCGTGTTCCTCGCCACGAACAAGTACAACCTGCAGGTCACGATGGAACGCTGGCCCCGCATCGGCTTTCGCACCACGCGGGAACACGGCGAGCGAATCCGCTGAACAAGGGCGTCCGCGACGCTTGCGTTCGCGGGATGACTGCGCTGCGCCTTTTTCATCGGGCAGGAGTCAGACGGTCGGCTCGGGGC
>JBKKAZ010000238.1:0-2139 GCA_046714435.1 Casimicrobiaceae bacterium | reverse complement strand
ATTGCCGAACTGCTCGTCCACGGCGCTTATCGCAGTCTCGACCTGTCGCCGCTTCGTTTCGAGCGCATTGCCGAGGGACGGCCGGTGGTGGAGCTCAACGTGGTCTGAAGTCCGCAGCGGAATCGATGCCGGATCCCCCGCTCGCGATGCAAGCGGCCGCGCCGGGCCGGGTCGCGCCCCAAACCGTCAATTGGACAGGCTTTCACTAGTAATCTGGACGGCTTGACAACCGGCAACTGGACGCTATGCTGACCGGCAATTGGACGCTACCCGCCCTGTGGCTAGGCCATCGGCCCCGCTACCCTATCCGCGCCACGCGCGTGGCTCCCTGACCGAGGCGCTGGCCGATACGCCGGTCGTCTGCCTGCTCGGACCGCGTCAGTGCGGCAAGAGCACGCTGGCGCGCACGCTGGGCCCCAAGCGTCCGTACGTCAGCCTCGACGACGACGGCATCCTTGCGACCGCCCGAAGCGATCCGGCGGGATTCGTCGCCTCGCTGCCGACCAAGGTCACGCTCGACGAAATTCAACGCGCGCCCGAGCTGCTGCGCGCGATCAAGGTGTCCGTCGACCGCGACCGCCGCCCGGGTCGCTTCCTGCTGACCGGCTCCGCCAATCTGCTGCTGTTGCCACAGCTCGGCGACTCGCTGGCCGGGCGCATGGAAGTAATTCAACTCCACCCGCTTGCCGAGGCCGAGAAGGAGCGGAAGCCAGGAGCGTTGCTATGGACGTGGCTGGCCGGCCGACTTAAATCGAAAGTCGAAGGCGAGGTGCCCAAGCGCCGCGTCACCCTGCAGCAACGGCTGGTGGAAGGGGGCTACCCGGAGCCCCTTGGACGCACGCCTGCAAGGGCCCGGCAATGGCGCCGCCAGTATCTGCGAACGATCGTCGGGCGCGACGTGAAGGACGTCGCTCGTGTCCGGGATGGGGGAGAGGTCGGCCGCCTGCTCGAGTTGCTTGCCCTGCGCAACGCCCAGCTCTTTAACGCGAGCGGGCTCGCGGGGGACATCGGCCTGCACAGGGAGACGATCGATCATTACGTCGCCATTCTCGAGCGGCTGTTTCTCGTCCGGCGGCTTCCTGCGTGGCATCCCAATGACGCAAAGCGTCTGATCAAGACTCCCAAGGTGTACCTGCTCGACAGTGGCCTCGCGGCTACGCTGGCCGGACTATCCCCCGACGACTGGAACACGCACCGCGACCGCTTCGGTCACCTGCTGGAGTCCTTCGTGGTTCAGCAGCTCATCGCGCAAGCCGGCTGGGCCGATCCGGACCTGCGCTTCTGGCACTACCGCGACAAGGATCAGGTCGAAGTGGACATCGTCATCACTCGGGGACGCGAGACATGGGGCGTGGAGGTCAAGACGGCCGCCAGCGTCGGCCCTTCGGACGGACAGGGTCTGCGCCGCCTCGCGGAACAATGCGGCAAGCAATTCCGGGGAGGCGTTGTATTTCACGCTGGCGAGAACGCGTTGCCAATGGGCGATCCGCGCTTTCTCGCCGTCCCGCTCTCGCATCTGTGGACGATGTAGGAACATCGCGCCCATGAACCCCGCTCTCGAACAGATCGAACGCAAGGCGCCAGCGCCGAAGCGTCGCCTGCACTCGCGAGCGGCGCGCAGGCCCGCGTCATCGTGCAACTCAAGCCTGACGCGAAGCTGCATTCAACGTCCCCGATCAGGCAGTTCGTGTACGCGTCCTTGGCGCGCCCACCCTTCGACCTGGCTCGGCTCCCTCGACATTGCGCGGACGGCCGCCCTTGCGGCCGTTGATTCGCGCCGCGGCTGCCTTGCGTTTCGATGTTTGCGAGCCTCCGAGCCGCGCCAGCTCGCGCATCCAGGTGCGAGTGCCCAACGATCCTGCGACGAGGTTCGACACCGTCAATCCTTCGTCCAGCGACGGCCAGTAGATAACGTGGCCGCCTTCCTCGATCTGCAGTGTCTCGCATTCGCGAATCGTCGCAGCGGCGAGAATCTGGATCGAACGCACCGGAATCTCCACGCTCACTCCGGATTCGAGTTCGATGCGCAGCGCGCGCTTTCGCGCGAGATACCGCGCGCCACGGGCGCGGCCGGCATCCATTGCCACGTCGGGCTCATTGCCGGTAGCGTGCGCGTGCGCAGCGTGCATGCGATTAGCC
>JBKKAZ010000237.1:0-22246 GCA_046714435.1 Casimicrobiaceae bacterium | reverse complement strand
TCGACGGGAACCGGGAACACGATGGTCGAGCTCTTGTCGCCGGCGATGTTGCCCAGCGTCTGCAGATAACGCAATTGCATCGCCTGCGGCTGCTTCGCGAGGATCTGCGCCGCCTGCAACAGCTTTTCCGAGGCCTGCAGCTCGCCCTCCGCATGGATGATCTTCGCGCGCCGTTCACGTTCGGCTTCGGCCTGGCGCGCAATCGCGCGCACCATCGACTCGTTGAGATCGACCTGCTTGATCTCGACGGTGGATACCTTGATGCCCCAGGCATCGGTTTGCGTATCGAGCACCTTCTGGATGTCCAGATTGAGCCGCTCGCGCTCGGACAGGAGTTCGTCCAACGCGTGCTTGCCCAGCACCGCGCGTAGCGTCGTTTGCGCGAGCTGGCTGGTCGCGTCGAAATACTTCTCGACCTGGATCACCGACTTGGCCGGATCGACGACGCGGAAATACACCACCGCGTTGACCTTGACCGATACGTTGTCGCGCGTAATCACATCCTGCGGCGGCACATCCATGACGATGGTGCGCAGGTCGACGCGCACCATCTGCTGGACGCCGGGGATGATCAGGATCAGGCCGGGGCCTTTCACCTTCCAGAAGCGGCCGAGCATGAACACCACGGCACGCTGATACTCGCGCAGGACGCGAAACGAACGGATGATCAGGATGACGACGATCAGAAGCACGCTGCCGATTCCGATTCCGAACCCCATGGCTAACCTCGCTGGCCGTCATTGACCGGCGTGACGGACAGGACCAGGCCGTTGCGCGCCGTGACCCGCACGTCCTGACCGCGCTTGAGCGGAACGTGGGTCTGCACTCTCCACTGCTCACTGTGAACCCGCGCCCAGCCTTCGTCTTTCGCATCGCCGAGCATCGTGCCGACGCTACCGATCATTTCTTCCGCTCCGGTAACCACGGGGCGCCGGCGTGCCTTGAGCGCGAGGCCGCCGACCAGAAACGCGAACGCGGAGGAAATCAGCGCGAGCGACCCGATCAACCACGCTGGAATGCCAAAGCCGGGCACGTCGGTGTCGATCAGCATCACCGCGCCGATGGTGAACGCAATGATGCCACCGATCCCGAGCGAGCCGTAGCTCGGCAGGAACGCTTCAGCGATGAGGAATCCGAGGCCGATTGCGACCAGCGCTAGACCGGCGTAGTTGATCGGCAGCAGGTTGAGGGCGAACAGTCCGATGAACAGGCAGATCGCACCGACCACGCCGGGCAGCACGAAGCCCGGATTGGCGAACTCGAAGTACAAGCCGTAGATGCCGATCATCATCAGGATGAGCGCCACGCTCGGGTCGGTAATGACGGCGAGGAAGCGGTTCTTCCAGTCGGGCTCGATCGTGACGATCTTAGCTTCCGTCAGCGCCAGCACGCGCTCGCCGGCAACGGTCGCCAGTTTGCGTCCGTCGAGCTTCCTGACCAGGTCCGCCGCGTCACGCGCAGTGAGGTCGATCACGTTCTCTGCGAGCGCCTCGTCGGCCGACAGGCTGACCGCTTCGCGCACTGCGCGCTCGCCCCACTCCGCGTTGCGGCCGCGCAATTGCGCGAGCCCGCGTATGTACGCCGACGCATCGTGCACCTGCTTCTTCGCAAGCGTGTCCGCACCGGGTTGCGCGGAGTCCGGGGACTTGCCCTTGTGGGGTTGGGGCGCGCGGGAAGGCGACGTCGGCTCTGGCACGCCAATCTGCATCGGTGTGGCGGCGCCAAGGTTGGTTCCGGGGGCCATGGCAGCGATATGGCTGGCGTAAAGGATGTAGGTACCGGCGCTCGCGGCTCGCGCGCCGCTGGGTCCGACCAGCACCGCGACCGGAGCGCGCGAGGCGAGGATCGCCTTGATGATCTCCCGCATCGACGTATCGAGACCGCCCGGCGTGTCCATCTGCAGCACGACCAGCTGTGCGCCGTCCTGGTCGGCGCGCGCGAGGCCGCGGGTTACGAAGTCCGCGGTGGCGGGACCGATCGCGCCGGCAATCGGCAGGACAACGACCGTCGCTGTCGCAGCACTCACCTCGAATGAGGCGAGTGCGAGCCACCCGATCGCGAGAACCCGCAGCAACTTCACCGTCTTCACGCGAACTACCTCGCGGAATCAGGTAGGGACGGCAATTATCGCAGAAAACCGCACGGACCACAGCCAGGGCAGCCTCAGAACTCGACAGTTGGCCGGCGCGTTCACCGACCAGACCTTTCCTCATTCCTCGCCCCACAATGGCTTGCCCAGCGTCGTTGCGAATGCGGAAAACATCAGGTTGAAGCTCACGCTTACGCGTGCCTCGCGGCTGGCGTTGGCATCGACGGAGTGGCGCAGATACGCAGGGAAGACCAGCAGCGTGCCGTTGGCGACCTGCACGACGACCTGATCCGTATTGGCGGCCGTGAGTTCGGTGACCGGCGGCCGGATGACGCCGGCCTGGCTGCGCGGGTCGTCGAAGTTGATGCTGTCCGCGCCGGGCCAGCTGCGGACGTAATACACGGCGCTCAGAAAGTTATTGGGGTGGCTGTGCGCGCGGTGCGCAGCGCCCGGAGCATGCAGGTTGGCCCAACAACCCGTGATCTCGATCGCTGCGTTTTCGATCCTGAGGAACTGCAGGACGCTCTCTGCCACGCGGTTGACGCAATCGCAGAGGCCGCGCAATTCTTCCCGCTCGTGCAGGCCATGCCCTGACTGCCAGGCCTCGCCTGGCTTGAGCTCGGAGCGCCCCTGCCGCAAGGACTGCAGCAACCCGAGCACACTTGCATCAATCGCTTCGTGCACTTGCGCGCGAAGCTGAATCTTCCAGACCAGCGTCGGAAACAGCGACAGGACGTCGGAGTTTTCGATCCACGAACTCATGCCCGATTTCGCCAGGGAACTCCGGTAATCCGCAATTATCGCGTCTCGAGGCCGGCGGGTGCCAGTGAATGTTCCGCGATCAAGACCGCCGCCGCCGACACGGCACGCCACAGGTATCGCAGCCGGGTGGCCATTGCCTTGAAATTGCTACGGCCAAGGCGTAGCATCGTTTCACAAATCCAATACGTGACCAGGGAGATTCGCAGATCACCTGCCTTGAAAAGGAGTTTCGCCATGTGCCATGACTTCGACCGATTCTATGAAAAGGCGCGGGTCGCCGAGCTGATGCGCAGGAAGCAGGAAACCGCCGAGGAACTGAAGCAACGAGGCAACGCGGGAGTTCCTGTGAAGCCGGCCAAAGCAGAGGAGCGCGGCAACGAGGAACTACCGGTTCCGGCCTGAGGTCTTGCGCGGTGCGCGCTTCGCTGCGTACACCTGAGACCACCTGGACAGCCGTAGCCGACGAAGCGAAGCCGGCAAAACCCGTGATCGAGTGCTCCGGTGGGAGGGTGATCTAGCCCCGCTCTCCGCTGATGTAGTGTTCGAGCTGTTCGATGATGAAACGCTGCTCGGAGATGATGTCCTTCACCAGGTCCCCAATGGAGAGGATGCCGCTCAACTTGCCGCCATCCAGAACCGGCAGGTGACGCAGCCGGTTCTGCGTCATCAGCACCATGCAATCCTCGCTGGTCTGGTCGGGGCGCACATACAAGACCAAGGTCGACATGATGTCGCGCACAGGCGTGTCCTTCGACGAGCGCGCCATGAGGACGATTCTGCGCGCGTAGTCGCGTTCGGTAATGATGCCGACGATCTTTTCGCCGTCCATGACCAGCAGGGCGCCGATGCTTTTCTCCGCCATCAGCTTGACGGCTTCGAACACCGTCGCCGCGGGAGAGATGGTGTAGACGGTCTGGTCGGGTTTCGACTTGAGAATATGGGCTACGGTTTTCATGGCTGAGCCCCCTCGGGATTGCTGCTTGTCGTTGCCGTGATCCCCGATGCCTAGCCGGATGGGGATCCGACCAGTCACGCCGGAACGTGCATACGACACCGGCATGCCCTGATGTCCTATCATGCGCTTACTTCCGGTGCGAGGCCCGTGCCTGTCACCGCTCATACCCGGGAGCACGTCGCGCGCCGCCGCGATGTCGATGAACACCGGTTGCGCTTCGAGGAAGCGCGCAAAGGCCGTTGCGTTGGCTTGCTCGACCCGCGGATCGTCAAAGATATCGGCCAGCGCGCGCCCGCCGTCGCGATCGCCTTGCGCCGGAGGCTGCCACTGCAGCGCTACGCAGCGGCCCCCGGCGGCGATCACGTTGTCGGCGAAGGCTCCGACGCCGAGGTTGATGACGGTGAGCGAATCCTTGAACAGCGTTGTCATCACGACCTCGTCGGCTCGTGCCCGGCGCCACTCGCGGCGACCTGCGCGGCGAGTGCGGCAGCTTCGTAGTTGCTGTCGGCGATGATCGCGCCCGCGGCCACCAACTTCGCAAGTTGCGCTGATTTGTCCTGCGGATCGCCATCGGTTCCACAGACGTGCCCGATCAGCGCAAGCACGCGGCCCTCCGCGCGGGCAGCACGCCGACACTCGAGCAAGGTTTCCGCGAGCGCCGCCGCGGGATCGGGATGCGCGCCGTAGCCGAGCACGACGTCGAACAGGATGACCGCGGTCCCGGCATCGGCCGCGTGAGTACGGATCGCCGCGTTGCGCAGCGCCGGATCGATCATCGGATGGGGACGTCCGCGCGTGTACTCGTCGTCGCCCAGATCGATGAAGATGTGGCCGGCGGCGTGGCCGTCGAGTGGAAGCGCACCGCTTACCGGCGAGTTGGATCGACAATCGAGCCCGCGCGCCAGGAACGCCAGTTGCGCCTCGTAGCAGAAAGTCCCACCCGTAAACAGGCCGCGCACCGCACGCTGTCCCGGTGCCAGCGCACCGGAGACGGCCGTAACGACAGACAAACGGCCATGCTGGACGCCAACAGTTACGAGCAGATCGACTACCGGCTCAGCTGTTGCAGGAAGATCTCAAGCTAACGGCAGAACAAAACAACGCATGGCAATCGTTTGTAAGGAAGGTGCGGTCCAATGCCCATGATATGAGCCGGGAGTGATCCGCTGCCAGAAGTTCCTCACCAGCAAGCGTGCCATCGGTCTGCAGAATATAAGCCAAGCGGTCGCGTCCCGCCAACCGGATGCTTGGCGAGGGGTTTCGCTCGTCGCGGGTAAAATCATCCACCCGTAGGCCGGTGCCGAAGTGGGGGGTCGAATCGACATGAAGCCGTCTCGTCGTATTGGTTGCGCTGCGCAGTCCGCGTTGCACGGATTGGCGATTGCCGCCGCCTGGTCCGTCACAACCGTCGCGTCCGCGCAATCGGCATTGCCACTCGACACGATCAAGCTGCCGCCGGGATTTGCGATCGAAACGGTCGCTCGGGTGCCCAACGCACGGGCAATGACGTGGGGCGCGCAGGGCACGCTCTTCGTCGGCTCGGCCGGTGCGGGTACCGTGTACGCCGTCACGTTACCGCGTGCCGGTACGCAGGACGCCGCGCGCGTGCGCACGATCGCGCGCGATCTGCGGGAGCCCGCCGGCGTGGCCTTTCACAACGGCGCGCTCTACGTGTCGGCCGTGAGTCGGATCTTCCGCTACGACGACATCGAGCGAAAGCTCGACGCGCCGCCCGATCCGGTGCTGGTGAGCGATGCGTTTCCGCGTTTCCCGCCAATTAGAAGGCCCCACAACGAGCCGCGCAAGGTGCGGAAATACATCCCAAGCGGCCGCCGAGTCGGCCACGTGGTGATCAGCGCTGGTTGACGTTTGTGCACAATCACGCCCGCGATGAGCCGATGTTCTTGTCGCTTTTTGCAGCCCGCGGGAAATTATCCCGCCACGACCCGCGTCCCGGCCTCTCCGCGCAGGGCGCGTGA
This sequence comes from Casimicrobiaceae bacterium, assembly GCA_046714435.1. Classification (GTDB taxonomy): domain Bacteria; phylum Pseudomonadota; class Gammaproteobacteria; order Burkholderiales; family Casimicrobiaceae; genus VBCG01. The sequence goes on along the minus strand of JBKKAZ010000237.1, from coordinate 16,461 downwards.
GATGTTCGGCGGGTTCGTGATCAGCCCGAGTCTTCCTCCACCACCGACAAAGTCGATCAGCGCGGCGACCTTGGGACCCATGCTACCGGGGTCGAACTGTCCCTCAGCATTGTGCTTTCTTGCTTCGGTTACGGTCATGCAATCGAGCCAGCGCTGCGTGGGCTTGTTGAAATCGAGCGCGACCTGCTCGACGCCGGTGGGAAGCACCAGCGCGTCGGCTTCCATGCTGCGCGCCAGCAGGCTGGAAGCGAGGTCCTTGTCGATCACGACCTCTACCCCTTGCAGGTTGCCGTCCTCGTCCTCGATCACGGGAATACCCCCGCCGCCGCAGGCGACGACCACGTACCCTTCGCGCGCGAGACTGCGAATGGCGCCGGTCTCAATGATTGACGTGGGTAACGGCGACGGCACGACGCGGCGCCAGCCGCGGCCGGTGTCTTCGCGCACTGTCCAGTGGTACTTGGCCGCGAGGTCCTTGGCGCGGCCTTCCTCCATGTGCGAGCCGATCGGCTTCAGAGGATTGGAGAACGCAGGGTCATTGCGGTCAACGACGGTTTGGGTGACGACGGCGACCGCCTCGCGCTTTACGCCCCGGCGACGGAACGCGTTGCGCAGCGCCTTGACGAACATGTAGCCGACCGCGCCCTGAATGTCGGCTCCGGCATAGTCCATCGGTACCGGTGGCACCTCGGACATCGCCAGCTCTGAGCGCCGCAGGACGAATCCAATCTGCGGTCCGTTGCCGTGGGTGACGATAACGTTCCATCCGACCTCGATCATGCTGACGATATCGTCCGCAATCCCGCAGACCAATTTGTACTGGTCGGAAATCGACTCATGCCCACGGTCTTGGATCAACGCATTCCCGCCTATGGCGAGTACTGCCAAGCCTGTCGATGTCATGCGCAAGTCCTTGCTTAGCTCTTCATGTCAGTCGCGAGCGCCATCACCGCCTGCGTGAAGCAGGAGAGTGGGGCGTGCGTCAAGCCGGCACCGATCTGTCCGACCCCGGCCTGTTTGTGGGCGATGCCGGTGTTGATAACGGGCAGGATGCCGGTGTCGACCACGCGCCGCGCATCGATGCAGGCAGGTGTCCCAGAGAAGTCCAGGGCGGGCAGTGTAAAGGCACCATTGCGCTGCAGTGTGATGTGGGTCATGGCGAGCGTACTGGCCAGCGCGTCCTGTGCCGTGCCACCGATGAACTTCACGATTGCCGGCGCCGCCGCCATCGCGAATCCGCCTAACCCGGCAGTCTCGGTAATAGCGCTGTCGCCAAGGTCGGGAGCCGCGTCCTTGATGGTGTAGCCGGGAAAATACAGGCCGTTCACAACTGGCGCTGGCGCCGTGAACCAGCGCTCGCCCAGGCCGCTCACGCGCACGCCGAACTCGACACCGTTGCGCGCCATCGCCGTGATCATGCTGCTGCCAGCGACGCCGTGCGCCGCATCGAGCATGCTCTTGCACGCCGCCATCGAGATATTGAGGAAAAAATGGTCGTTGCTGGCGATAAACTCGATTACCGCAGTGACGTCGGCGAGCAGCGCCCCGGACTTGAGCAGTGCCGGCACCAGACGCTTGAGCAGCAGCGACGAGGCGGCGACATTGCGGTTGTGGACCTCGTCGCCCATGTGCAGCGCCTGCGCCATCAGCGGCTTGATTTCCAGCTCGCCGAGCTTGTCGAGCCCGGCGCTCAGCGTCGGTGCGAGCGTGTTCTGCATCCACGTCAACCGGGCGATGACCTCGGGGCTGTTGGCGCCGAAGCGCAGCACCTTCCCGAGGCCCTCATTGAGGTTGCTGAAGCTGCGCTTGCCGTGCACCGGGTCCACTACCTTCCACACCGGCATCGACGGGCTGATGATGCCGGACATCGGTCCGACCGCCGCGTGGTGATGGTTGGGCTCGAAGGCGATTTCGCCGGACCGCGCCAGAGCCTCGGCCGATCCAACGTCGCTCGCCCAGCCTTCGTAGAGTATCGCGCCGACGATCGCGCCCTGCATCGGGCCGCACATGCGGTCCCAGGCGATTGGCGGCCCAGCATATAGAATCATGCGCGCGCCCATGCCGGGCAGGGTCTCGTGGGCCAGGCCAATGCCCGTGAGCTTTGGTTGCGCTGCGAGGAAGCGCGCCGCCGCCTTCGCGTTGGCAGCCTCGATCTCGGGATGCTCGATGATCCGAGCCAGGGCGTTGCCGACGTCACAGTCGCCGCCGGCAGGCGGCGACCAATCCACCAACGTCGCGGCGCCGCCGTGCTGTCTAATGGCCTCTGCAAACGAGGCGAGGCCGACGTTCAACACTGAAAGCGGCTTGGAAAAGAGATCGCTCATACGATTCCTTTCACGATCGCTGCCGCTAGTTTCACCGCGCGGGCATTGCTATCGGCAAGCAACACACCGGCCTCGCGCAGCGCCGCCTCTTGGCGTTTCAGCCCCTGCGGGTCTTCGTCGGTGCCACAAACCGACGCCACGAACACGGGCGCACGGCCTTTCCCCGTCGCCTTGCGCAGGACGGGAACCATCTCGGCCGCCGGGTCCGGGTGCGAGCCGTAGCCCAGCACCACGTCTAACAGGATTACGGCAACCTCCGGGTCGGAGGCTTCCTCGAGCAGTCGTTCATTTCGCAGGCGATGATCGATCATCGGGTGCGGGCGGCCGCGGGTAAAGACGTCGTCGCCGAGATCGATGACGGTATGCTCGCGCGACTTCCAGACATCTTCGATTTTCCAGGAGGAGTCCACCGGCGCGTTGGACCAGACGTTGCCGAGGAGCGCGCAGGCTTCGTAGCAAAACGTGCCGCCGCTGAAGAGGCCGCGGATGTAGCGCTGCTTTTTTTCGAATTTCATCTTCGGAAGATTGAAGCGTGGCGCTGCTGCACGCGGCGGGCGCAGGCCGGCGGCGAGCGCGACTGCCGCGAGCGCCGCTTCCTCTAGCGTCCAGGCCACATACAAATTCTTTCCACTCACGTCCTGGCGCGTCCCCAAGAAGTTGATCACTACCGGCTTCCCTGCGCCTGCCGCGGCGGCGAGCACGTCCTTCGCCACTTCGGGAGCGGGCGGCTTCGAGATCAGTACGATTGCCTTCGTCTGGATATCGCGGGCCAGTCGATCCAATCCCTGCAGCATGGAGATGCCCCCGACGTCTCGGTGCAGGTCGTGCCCGCCAGTGCCAATGGCGTGCGAGATGCCGGCGCCACGGCGATGCACAAGGCTCGTCACTTGCTGCGTGCCCGTGCCCGAGGCGCCGACGACGCCGATGGCGCCGCGCCGTACTGCGTTGGCGAAGCCGAGCGGAATGCCGTCGATGATTGCCGTGCCGCAATCGGGTCCCATCACAAGCAGGTCGCGGCTGCGGGCGAAGCGCTTGAGGGCCGCTTCCTCGGCAAGCGGCACGTTGTCGCTGAAGAGCATGACGTGCAGGCCGAGGCGCAGCGCCTTCATGGCTTCGGCGGCGGCGTATTCGCCTGGGACCGAGATCAGCGCCAGGTTCGCCTCTGGCACGTGCGCGAGGCCATTCTGCAGACTGCGCGGCGGCTCCACGCCCGTGCCGCCGCCCGCGGGCCGGTCGGGCGTCTTGTTAAGGGCGCCTACCGCGGCCGAGATCGCCGCTTCAAGCGCGGCGGCCGACTTGCCGCGGACGGCGATCAGCAGGTCGTTCGGACTCGCCGTCATGGGGCCGTCCACCAAGCTCGCCTCCCCGAGCAGGTCCAAGTTGGCAGACGTCGCCATTACCGCCGAAGCCTGCACGACGCCGGGCAGCTTCCCGAGGGTAGACGAGAGCTGCATCAGTGACACCGAATCGCGATAGAGGTTGGGGATGATCTTTATGGTCGAAAGCAGCATCAGAGTCACCGAATCGCGATGGAAGTTGGGGCGGCGGCGGGGCAGATTTTCATGTACTCAATCTTGTATACTATCAAATATACTAGGATATCCTGAGGGGATTCGCAAGTGATGAGGCGGCTTGCGGTCGCCATCTAAATCGAGCAGCCGAACCAATAAGAGGGGGTCAAATGCAACAGTTACTCGCCGTCGTTCCGCTGCTCGTCATTCTGGTCTTGCTCATGCCGCCATTCCGCTTCCACGTCTTGGTGGCCGGGTTGGTCGGCGGGGCGCTCGCTGTCGCTATCGGCGGGCTGTCCGCGCCCAAGGTGACCGAGCTGTTCTTTGCCGGCATGACTCAAATCTTGGACATCAAATCCGTGATGCTGTTTGCTGCCACAGCGATGGTGCTGGCGCGCTGCGGATGCACAAATGCGATCATGGAGCTGATGACGCGATGGTTCGGCTCTAGGACGGAACTTATCGCGGCGGCAATGGTGCTTGTTCAAGCGGCCGCCACCTACATGGCTGGAATCGGCGCAGCCAACACGCTCGTCACCGCGCCGCTGGTCTTCGCTGCAGTGGGTTTCGTGCCGCTTGCCGTGGTGGGCATGTCTATTGTATCGGGAGCTTCATGGGCAACATCGCCGTCCTCCGCTGAAGCCGCCTACATCTCGAAGCAGATGGGCATCTCAGCCACCGAATATGCCTCCTTCATGCTTCCCTACACTTTGGTTTTCTGGTTGATCGGCGCGCTGATCGCCTGGTACGGTGTGCGGCGGTATCGGTTGGCAGGTCGACTGACGCCCGGTCTGTCGCCGGGTTCGCAGAGCGGATCGAGCACGACTGCCTCGAAGGGTTCCATCGACGTCCCCGTCGCGAGCGGGTCGGGCACCGATATTGGCGCTGGCCTGAGCGCTGCCCGCCGGGCAACACCATTTTTCGTCATGCTTCTGCTCATCCTGATCGGGCCCCCGCTCAACCGAATGATTGGAATCCCGCTATTCTCGGCGGTACTGTTGCCGCTCTGGGTTCTCGTCATTACCGCGCTGTTGTTGAAGGTCCATCCCAATCGCCTCGCGGATATGTTCGTTGAAGGGGGTCTCACCATTCTTCGTTATATGTTTCTGGTTGCCCTTTTCCTCGGATTTATCAAGATGCTGAGCGAGATCGGAACGTTCACGGCGATCGCCGGCGTGGTCGGTTTCGCATCGCCGGCAGTCGTTCTGGCGGCGGCACTGGCTGTTGCATTCCTTATCGCAATTCCGGCGGCAGCCTACACGGTCGCAATCGATGCACTGATCATTCCGGTGCTAGCAGCCGTCGGGGTGCCGGTCTGGGCTTTTGGCTTCGTCGGAATCGCGGTTGCGCAGGGCGCGATGATGAGCCCTGTGCAAATCAACGTTGCCGCGACCGCTTATAGCTTCAAGGCTGACATCCTGGCGATCGTGCGCAACAATGCACCGTACATGCCGCTTGCGTTTTTGGTCACGCTGTTAATGGCCACGTTCTTCGTGGGCGGCTAACAGCCTCGGGGCGAACTCAAAATCGACACTCGCGTCTACATGCCAGTATCGCTGCAGCCATAGAACGGAGAAAGGGTAGTACATGAAAACGTCAAAGGTGTTCCGCATTCCGATGTCGAATCCGAGTGATGTCTCGGGCCTCAAGAAACTCTTTGAGGAAGGCGCGTTCGCACCCGGCGAAGTCGTCGCCATTCTCGGAAAGACGGAAGGCAATGGCTGTGTCAACGATTTTACCCGCGGCTACAGCACATTTGCATTCCAGGTGATGCTGGCCGAGCTGCTTGCGATTTCCCGCGAGGAGGTCGCCAAACGCATTGCTTTTGTCATGTCTGGCGGCACGGAAGGAGTTCTCAGTCCACACGCCAACGTCTTCGTACGCTCACAATCCTCTAGCGGCAAGCAGGCGACGTCGAAGCGCCTATCGATCGGTGTGTCGCACACGCGGGAGTTCCTGCCAGAGGAACTCGGCCGAGTAGCGCAGGTTAACGAGGTGGCTCGTGCGACGAGGGAGGCGATCAAGGATGCAGGCATCGATTCGATGACAGATGTTCACTTCGTGCAAATCAAGTGTCCATTGTTAACGTCGCTGCGGATTGACAATGCCCACTCTCGCGGCAAGACAGTGGTTACGCACGATACCTACGAATCCATGGGGTACTCGCGCGGCGCTTCGGCGCTTGGCGTGGGCGTGGCGCTAGGGGAGATCAAGGCGGACCAAGTCGTCGACGGCAGCATCTGCAAGGATTGGAGTCTCAGCTCGGCCGTTGCCTCGACCTCGGCAGGGATCGAATTGATGAACTGCGAAATCATCGTGATGGGCAATGCGGCGGGTACCGACGGCGAGATGATCATTGGGCACAGCGTCATGCACGATGCGATCGACAGCGAAGCCGTGCGGGAGGCGTTGCGCGCGGTGAAGATTCCGGTGGACGGTGTCGTGGCTCCAGCGGATGCCAAGCGCATCGTCAATGTTTTTGCAAAGGCCGAAGCCGACCCCACGGGCTACGTACGCAATGTGCGTCACACCATGCTCAATGATTCCGACATCAATAACACGCGTGCCGCGCGCGCGGTCGTCGGTGCAGTGGTTGCCTCCGTGGTGGGTAACCCTATGGTGTACGTATCCGGTGGCGCCGAGCATCAGGGTCCCGCCGGCGGAGGCCCCATCGCGGTTATTGCACGGGTCTGACGCGCAGCGGGCGGGTTGTCGAACTGCGGGTGATTTCAATGACGAATGAATGGTGACCCGATCGCCGCGGACGCTTGCGCGCCGCGGCCAATAGCGGCGAGGATCACCAAGGCAACGATATATGGCGTCATCTGAATGACGTAGGAACTGACGGGCAACCCCCAACCCTGCACTCGCAGTTCTAGCGCCGAGACAGCTCCAAACATCAGGCAGCCCATCATGGCGCCAAGAGGCATCCAGCGCCCAACGATTATCGCGGCGAGTGCGATGAACCCGCGTCCATTGGTCATTCCGTCGGTGAAGGTCCCGGCTTCCTGCAAGCTGAGTACCGCCCCACCCAAACCTGCAAAGGCGCCACCGGCGACGATTGCCAGGATACGAATCCGCACTGGATCCGCGCCGAGCGCAAACGCAGCTTCGGGATTTTCCCCAACCGCGCGCAGCAGGAGTCCGCCGCGTGTTTTCAGAAAAAACTGCGACGCGACCGCCAGACCAAAGGCAGCGTAGATCAACGCCGGTTGGCGAAACAGGATCGCGCCTATTACCGGGATTTCCGCCAGGTATGGAATCGGCAAAACTTGAAGCGTCTCCAGTTGAACGACAGGCGCTTTACCCCCGAAGAGACCGCGCAGCAGGAAGCTCGTAAGGCCGAGCGCGAGGATGTTCACTGCCAACCCCGTCACCATCTGGTCGGCACGGAACTTTGCGGTTGCAATACCGACTACGATGCCGAGCGCAGCACCACTTGCGGCGCTGACCACCAAGCCCGCGCCGGAGCTTCCGAGCAACATAGTCGCGACCGCGCCACCAAAAGCTCCCGCAAGCATCATGCCCTCGATGCCCACGGCGAAAGTCCCTGCCCGTTCGGACAGCAGTCCCCCTAGCGCCGCAAAGAGCAGCGGCGTTGCAACGCGGATCGACGCGACGAGAAATTCGATGATCACGTTGGCGTCCATCGATCTGCTTACACCCGCCGATGACGCGTGCTCAGCCCGATTGAACTCAGCACGAACACCATGGTGAGACCCTCGATGACGAATACCAGCGAAGAGGGAACACCAACCTCCCGTTGCATGGCCAAAGCGCCGGCCTCGAGGAAGCCGAGGAACAGGCCTGCTGGCAGCACGGCAATCGGGTTTGCCGCACCGAGAAGGGCAACGGCAACCGCGTTGAATCCGAATCCGAGAGAGAAGCCCTCGATTAGACGGTAATGTACGCCCAGAATTTCAATACCGCCGGCAATCCCTGCTAGAGCGCCGGCGATCAACATTACTGCGAACGTGCATTGCGAATACGATACGCCTGCGTAATCCGCCGCAGAATGACTTGCGCCGAGCAGGCGCAGGCGAAAACCGAACGTCGTTTGCCACAAAATCACATGTCCTGCGATCGCCGCAGAGACCGCGACGAGGATGCCGATATGCAAATCGGTACCCGGTAGCAATTTAGGAAGCCAAGCCGAGCTCTGCAGAAGCGGTGACTGCGGAAAGCCGGCGCCGGGTTCCCCCATCACGCCGTGCAGCAAATCGCTGACCAGGAGCAGGCCGACGAAGTTGAGCAGCAGCGTCGTCAGCACTTCATGAACGCCACGCTTGAGGCTGATAACTGCTGCAAGCCCTGCCCATGCCGCCCCGCCGACAGCGCCCGCCACAATTGCCGCGGGTATCAATACCAGCGGTATCTGAGGTAAATAGAGCGCTACCGAAGTCGCTGCCAATCCACCGACTACAATCTGTCCTTCCGCGCCTATATTGATCACCTTCGCGCGGAAACAAAGGGCAATTCCGACGCCGGCCAGAATGTATGGGGTGCTCCTGTTGAGCCCGAACGCAATCCGGTCGGTCGAACCGAAGGCCCCCTTCAACAGCGCCCAATAGGCCGTCAACGGATTCTTGCCGGAAATCGCAATCAAAACTGCGGTCAGGGTAAAAGCAAGCACTACGGCAAGGGCAACGAGCAAAGCCGTGCGAAGCCCACTGCTGCCGGCGAGCGTCCCCAACCATCGTCCGGCACTCATCGAGAGGGAGATCGCGTCTCCCTCGCCGCGAGTGGACCGACCTCGGTGGGTAACACTCATGCTGGCACCCCCTCTTGCGCATGCCAAGTCTCCGCCGCCCCTGCCATCATCAGGCCGATTTCGGTGACGTCAACCTGCTCCCGAGGCACTGCCTCCGATAACCGTCCGCCGCAGATGACCGCGATGCGGTCACCCAATGTCAGCGCTTCCTCCAATTCGGTGGATAAATACAGGACCGCCCCGCCCGCCTCGCGCAGCGCGAGCACCTGGTCGATGACGTACCGGGTGGCGCCAGGGTCGAGCCCCCATGTGGGCTGGTATGCGATCAGTAGCTGTGGATTGCGTCCGATCTCGCGAGCCAGAACGATCTTCTGTTGATTGCCCCCTGACAACGTTCGCGCAGGCGCCCCCGGCCCGGTGGCGCTAATCCCGAATTGTTCCATGCGGGAAATTGCGAAAGAGCGCAAGGCCGCGGAATCGAGCAGGCCGTTGCTGGAAAACGGCGGGCGATCGAACTCCCGAAGGGCAAGGTTGTCTTGGACCGACATGCCCGGTACCAGTGAAGTGCTGGCCCGATCCACCGGTATATATGAAATGCCAGCTGCGAGTCGTGCGCGGACACTTGCGCGAGTGATATCACGACCATTCAGCATGATGCTACCTTGATCGGAAGTCTTTAGGCCAGCGATCACATCCACAAGATCCGCCTGGCCGTTACCGTCAATACCGGCGATGGCGAGGATCTCGCCGGCTCGCAGCGACAGGGTAACTTCGGACAGTCGCTCGATGCCGGTTTCGTCACGCCGCGACAATCCCTTCACGACCAGGACCTCCGGTCCGAACGCGCGTTCAGCGCGTTCGATCGCAAGTGGAATTTCGCGTCCGATCATCATCTGAGCCAGGCTGGTTTTGGTTGCTGAACTTGCGGCGCATCGACCGATGACCTCCCCGTCGCGCAGTACGACGATGTCGTCACATATCTCCAGAATCTCACCAAGCTTATGCGAAATAAAAATAACTGATTGTCCTTGGTTGCGTAGCTGTCGCATCACATCGAGGAGATGCGAAACCTCCGGCGGGCTCAAGTTCGACGTCGGCTCATCGAGCACGAGCAGATCGGCGCCGCAAATGATCGCCTTGACGATCTCGACGCGCTGCCGGCGCCCGTAGGAAAGCTCTCCGACCCTCGCATCGGGATCCACCTCCAGGCCGTAGGTTCTGCTGGCAGTGCGGATCAGCTCGGCGCACTGGGGTGCGCGAAGCCGCTGCGCCGTTCCTTTCCACCCCAGCATGACGTTTTCCGTCACGGTCATCGCGTTCACCAGCATGAAATGTTGATGAATCATTCCGATACCGGCGGCAATCGCCTCCCGCGGCGTATGTCCCGACAATTCGCGACCATCCAACGTGATCGTCCCGGCATCGGGTCGCACGATGCCGAAAAGAATCTTCATCAGAGTGCTCTTGCCAGCGCCATTCTCTCCGAGCAGCCCTACGATCTGTCCCCGCGCGACGGTCAGGTCGATGCCGCGAATTGCGCGGACCGAACCGTAGTCCTTGCAAACTCCATGCATATCCAACACTGGAGAATCCGAGCGGGTAGCACTGCGGGATTAAGTTCCGCCGCGCGCATCCTGGCGTGTCACGGTGATCTTCAGCCGGCCGGACGCGAACTGCCTCTTGATCTGCTCGAGTTCGGCCACCACCTCGGCGGGAACCACCGTGTTGAACTCCCGCTCCTTCGAATAGCGCAACTGCGCGCCGGTGGTGCCTTGACTTTCCAAGCCGTAAACCACGAATTTGCCGCCAAGCTTTGAGGTCTTGTTTTGCTGAACGGCCGCCGCGTACATATCTGCCCATTGTTCGACGACATTTATGAGCACATTCTCCGGCGCGATCTGCGTGTGGCCGAGTGAACGTCCAGTGGCGAAAACGCCCCTTTCCTTCGCACCTTGAATAATTCCGGCTTGGCCGGCGTTCAGCTTGCCGCTAATGACGTCAGCGCCACCTGCAATCAGCGAAAGTGCCGCCTCCTTCGCAGATGCCGGATCTTCCATGCTTTGCAGATAGATGACCTTTACTTCGATGGTCGGTCGTACACTCATTGCGCCCTTGCGAAAGGCACCGACCTGCGCCACGACAGTGGGCAGGCCTTCGAGGCCGCTAATCGATCCGATCTTATTTGTTTTGGTCATGCGAGCGGCGAGCACGCCCAAAAGAAAACCGAATTGCGCGTTGTCATACTCGACCGACGCGACGTTGTTGCCGGAGCCGGCGGCGCCTGATCCGACGATGAAGAGCGTGTTCGGAAAATCCGGTCCCACGCGTTGGGCCGCCGACAGAAAGCGACCAGAATGTCCAATCACGACGTCAAATTTCCGCCGCGAGTAGTGGCGCATACTTTCGACCATATCTGCGGCTTGGACATTTTCGGAGTGGACGACCTCCCAACCTAACGACTTGAGCTTCTCCACACCTTGGTAGCCTTGGGCATTCCAGCTCTGATCGTTGATGCTTCCCGGAAACAGAAATGCGGCCTTTTCTTGCGCGATTGCGCTACGCGGACTTGCCGTCAGCACTATCATGACAATGATCGCTGCGAATCGGCTGCGCGAACTAAAGCTCATTGTGCGCATGGTAAGCAACTTCCTGATCCAGTGGGCAGATACAGCTGGCACCACCGGTAGACGGAACGCAGTACTGCCGCGCCACTCCAACCAAGTGCCTGCCTTTGACGAAGCATCAAAAAATGAGCGGATAATATCTTGTATTCATATTAAAGTAGCACGATTAGGTCTGACTGTGCGCATCGAGGTGCGCAAGGTGCAGCCGATGCACGCTGATGTTGCGTACTTCAGCCTTACTCGCTTCGATATTTGCGGTTAGCAGGGCCATCGCGCGCGCGGCCTGGCGAGCGAGAATGGCATGGAGTATCTGACCGTGCTCGATGTAAGTGTAGATGACCCGCTCGGGATGGGTGAAATCGAGCCGGCGCACGATACGGATGCGCTCCGTGATTCCTTGGTGGATGCGCGTAAGCTCAGGATTGCGCACCGCCGCAACCAAGGTAGTGTGAAACTCCTCATCCAGCCGGGCCACTCGGGCGCCGTCCGTCAGCCGCTTGCGCGGCGGCACGAGCCAGACCTTAGAGAGCTTGGCAAGGACTGGTTGCGGATCGCCGATGCAAATCTTGCGCACCGCAGCGCACTCGAGAATCACGCGTACGTCGTAGAGGTGATCGAGCACGTTGAAGTCGAGTGCGCATACGCTCCAGCCGCGCTTCGCATTAACCTCCAAATACCCCTCGCGTTCGAGTCGGAACAGGGCCTCGCGCACCGGCGTGCGCGATACGCGGGCATGCGCGGCGACTTCGTTTTCGGAGAACCGTGCTCCCGGCAACAAACGAAACTCGAAAATGTCCGCGCGGATCTTCTCGTAGACCGAGCGGGCCAGCTTGGTGCCGCCGCGCTCTGCGGTACTCTTGCTCATGCGCCTATGCCGCTACCGGAGCCGGTGGCGTGCGCGATCACGCTGCGAGGCCGTCCCGGCCAGAGCAGTGTCCGAGCGCGTCCATGCACGGAAGCAGGAAACTCCATCGCACGCTTTGCGGAGACCCGCGCGTTGAGGGGTCCAACGCCAAGCGAGGTGTCCCCGAGACAGGCAAAGCGTCCGCCCGGAAAGCGCAGATATCGGCTGTGCCGGAACACGGCCCAGAATTCAATCGGCCCTATTGCAACCGCGTCGCGCGCCAATCGGCCGCACTCGATCGCAGCCATCACGCCGGGCGAACGAAATTGATCGGCGCACCGGGCGTCGCGTCGGACGCCTCGGTAATGAGCGAGTGGCCCGACGTGGCGACGCGCATGCTATTTGAATTCGTCATCGCGGATTTGAAGCTGCATTGTATCTTCTTGATTAGCGAGAAACCTCAGCAGTCCGCAGCAGGCGCTCGGACGATGGCGGCGCGTTGAGGAGGGCGACGAGCAAGCGAGGCAGGATGGTCTTCATGTTGAAGCGGCGATTGAAGCGGTACTGGAACTCGGCGAGGTAGCGGTGGGCGTACTTGGCAAAGGCGAAGGCGTGGTAGGTGCCGTTGATGGCCGTCTTGAGGTTGCCCAGCAAGGTGTTGACGGCCCGGAACTGCGGCAACTTCACGCTGGCTTTGCCGCCGCCGGTGACAACGCGCTCGTGCCCGACGCCGATGAGGGTCGTGGCGCGGAAGCACCACAGCCCGTCGGAAACGACGGTGGCCGACGTGGCGAGGTGGGTCGCGGCGAACACCGCGACCTTCCTCCTCGGTGTGGGGTTGCTGGCGCAGGCAGGCCACGACCGGATGGCCGCTCGGGGTGGTCTGCACCGCCGCCACGATCGGCACCTTGTTCTCCGAGCCCCGACCCACCTTGCCCCCGGAGCGCTCGCCGCCGAGGTAGGCGTCGTCCATCTCCACCCGTCCGTCGAGCTCGCGGTCGGCTTCGCGCCGGCGCATCGCTTCCATGATCTTGTGCTTGACCAGCCAGGCGGTGCGGTAGGTCACCCCGAGCTGGCGCATGAGCTCGAGCGCCGAGACGTTGTTCTTGGCCTGGGTTAGCAGTTGCATCGCCAGGAACCACCGGGTCAGGGGCAGCTTGCTCGCTTCGAAGATCGTGCCGCTGATCAAGCTGCACTGGTGCGCGCAGGCGCCGCACTGCCAGTAGCGCAGCCCGCCCCGCTCGAAGCAGGTCCGGGCCGCACCGCCGCAGGCCGGGCACACGAACCCGGTTGGCCAGCGCGTCGACTCCAGCGCCGCCCGGCATTGCGCTTCGGTTCCGTAGCGCTGGTAGAACTCCGGCATCGACAGCCCCGGTTGAAACTGCACTCGGTTCATCTTCATGGCGCACCTCCGCGGTCGGTGCGCCCATCTTCGGCTCTCACAGGCTCAGCAGATGAGCCTGCTGAGGTTTCTCGCTAATCAGGTGTATCTTTGAGATTATCTGCAAGGGAGAAAGTCCAGTCCGCCATCGCTTCCACCGTCGCTAGCCGGGGCCTTTTGACCGGCCATGTTCCCGCAGATCTACAGCTACAGCTAGCACATTCCAGCCGTGGTAGCCGACGTAGTGGCTCTGCGAGCCCTACCAAGCGGCTCTGCACGCCCTACCCAGAGTAGTTCAGCCCGGCGCCATGGCTGAAACCGATCGTTCGCTTGCCCGCGTCGAGCTCCCGCGCCACGTATGGGCGAACGCGGGCAATCTCTGGCCGTGCATCCGAGGTCTTCGAGATGCCGCCTGCCGACCCGGTGCTTCCATAAGTTCGAATGACGGGTGGCGATAGAATGTTGACATGGGATCGGTGCCGCCATGGCTGTCGTTTCTGCGCGGGATTTCGGGCAGGTGCGCGTGCTGCAGAACTTTGATCGAAGCGGCGGCGCGCGGCCGGCGACGATCCCGCGCGCGCGGTCGATGATCCGCCGCTACAAATACGCGGGCGCGCTCGATGCGCTCGAGGCAGGGACGCAAGAAGCCGGGCTGGATGAGCTCGACTGCCATACTTCCGCGGCTACCTGCTGGGAGGGGTCGGGCGCTACGAGGAATCGCTCGCCGCGTACCGCGACGCACTCGCGCGTGATCCAGACGCGCTCGAATTCTACTTCTACATGGCGAATTGCTGCGTCCCATGAAGCGACCCGAGGAGGAGCTGCGCGAGTACGACGTCGCGATCAAGCGGAACCCGGGCGTGGTGTTTCACCGGTTTCACAAGTCGAACTACCTGCGGAAGCTCAATCCGCACGAGCAGGTGGTCGTCGAGATGGACGCTCCTCGCGCAGCAGCCGCACCGCGACACATTTCACAAGGCGAACAGCCTGCGCTCGCCCGGACGGTACGAGGAGGCGATCGCGGTGATCGAGAACGCGATCGGGAAGGATCCGACAATTCGCTGTACCACCTGCACTAGGCGCAATTGCTGTCACTGCTGCGCCGGCACGAGTATGCGTTTGCGGAGATCGGCATCGCGCTTGCACACCGGCCGCTGGCGGCGGATGTGCATCGCGAGCGCGCGAAGATCCTGCAGGCGCTCGCCAAGACGGCCGAAGCACGTATCGCGGTCGGCGAGGCACTGCGCATCGATCCGGCGTACGGGTCGGCGATGCGTTTGGGGGGCCGAGTTCGGTCGCGACCGACGACCGGTGCAGTGAGTCGTGAAAACCCCCCATCCATCGGGCGCGCGTACGCCGCCGCTTGCGGCGCTGCAGGCGCTCTCGGCGGACGAGCCGCTCCTGCAAACGCTGCGGCAAGGCCGCTTCGAGGGGCGGGTCCACAGCGTCTTCGAGCGGGTCGTCAACGTCGAGGACGGGAATGGCGAGCTAGTCACGCTCGCAGGCAGCGATGTCGACAATGCGCCGAACACGCTCATCGTTGACTCTCCGCTATTCGGGATGACTGGTGTCGCGGTCGGCGACCGGGTGACGGCGAGCGAAGGAACGCTGGCGATCGGCGAGCGGGTAGAGATCGGAATCGGCGGCGCGGTCCCGTGGGCCGGCAGGACGCCGGCCTACCCGGCGGACGCTTCCCGGTTGCGGGCGAACGTCGCGGTGGTGCGGGGGGGCATCGGGCGGCTTGGCACGCCGTGCGACGTATCGTCGCGCGACGCGTCCACCGAGTTCGCGGCCGAGATGTCGAGGATCCTAGGCCAGCGGGCTTTGGTCCTGTGCGCGGCGTTGTCGCGCGGCGACCTGGACGCGGCAGGCATCCACGGGAAGGCGATGCTCGGCGTCGGTCCCGGCCTCACCCCTTCCGGGGACGATTTTCTGGTCGGGCTGTTCGCCGTTCTGCACATCGAGCGAAGTCCGTGCCATCCGTTCAGGTCGGTCTGCGCGGACATCGTCGCGGACGTTGAGCGCCGCACCAATGCGATCAGCGCGGCGGCGCTCAGGGCCGCGGCGCACGGCCGCGTCCGCGAATCGATCCATGCTCTGATCGGAGAGCTGATGGCCGGACGAGACGAAAGCCTGCTCGCGTCCCTGTCAACGGTTCTCGCCATCGGATCCACATCGGGCACCGACATTGTCGAAGGGATCGTGTCCGGTTTCGAAGTCAATCTGCACGTCGGAGGGTTGCTGTCGTGCCAGTGAAAGTGGCGATCAAGCGAAACACCAATTTCGAAGAAAGGCAGCACCGAGCATCGATCACCTCGTCGAGCGACCTTGTCGCGACACGAGAATTCGAGCCATTGGACGGTGGCGGGGTGCGGTGCGCGGCGAGTGCCACCGCGCAGTCTGCTGCGTGTCGCAATGATTCCGCCGCGTGGAGTCCCGTTCCCCGGATCGACGCGGACGGCGCGCCGAGAAAGTGCACGACGACGGGCTTGCCGGACCCGGACGCCCGATCGAGGATCTCGCGGGCAATCGCCGGCGCCGGCGGTTTGGAAATGAGCACGATCACCCGCGTGCGTTCGTCATCGGTCAGTGCGCGCAGGCCTTCCAGCATCGTGATGCCGCCGATCTCTTCCTTCAGATCGCGCCCGCCGGTGCCCAGCGCCTGCGAAACACCTCCGCCAAGGTTATGGATGCGGCAGGTCACTTCCTGCAGGCCCGTACCCGACGCGGCGACGAGGCCGATGTCGCCCCGGCGGACAACGTTGGCGAATCCGAGCGGTACGCCATTGACGATCGCCGTCCCGCAATCCGGCCCCATCACGAGACGGCCCCGATCGCGAGCGAAGCGCTTGATCGCCTGCTCGTCCGCGATCGCGACGTTGTCGGAAAACAGCATCACGTCAAGACCGAGCGACAGCGCCTTAAGCGCCTCCGCCGCCGCGTAGTCCCCGGGTACCGAGATCAGCGCGAGGTCCGCATCGGGCGCGCGTTCGACGCCGGCCGCGATGCTGGTAAGCGGCAGTGCGAACGCGGTCCCGTCCCCGGTGCGCTCGGATGGCGGCGAGC
>JBKKAZ010000236.1:0-9559 GCA_046714435.1 Casimicrobiaceae bacterium | reverse complement strand
TCGAACGGGTCGGTGAGCGCACCGACCATCATGTCCATCAGCTTGGCGTCGCCCATGCGCGCGCCAAAGCGCGCGGACGGCGTCAGGTAGCCGCCACGGCTCATGCTCTCGGCGCCGCCGGCGACCGCCGCGTCGATGTCGCCGAGCAGGATGTACTGCGACGCGCTGACGACCGCCTGCAGACCGCTGCCGCAGAGCCGGTTCAGCGTGAGCGCGCCGGTGTCGTGCGGCAGGCCGCCGGCGACGCAGGCGACGCGTGACAGGTACATGTCCTTGGGCTCGGTGTGGATCACGTTGCCGAATACGCACTGCCCGACGTCGTTGGGATCGACTTTCGCGCGCGACACGGCTTCGCGCACGACGCGTGCCGCGAGGTCGGTCGGGGGAATATCCTTGAGACTGCCGCCGTAGTCGCCGATGGGGGTTCGGACGCCGGAGAGGATGACAACTTCGCGCTGGGCCATGATGAGCTTTCTTGAAAGGGCATCTATGATACTGCGGCGCCCGTCCTGGCCCCTGGGGGGCGCGCACTCAGGCGCGCGGCTTTGCCTGGACGGTGCAAAGCCGCTCGTTTTTGCCGTACGATCCGAACGGCCCGCCGGTTCAACAGGGCGGCCACCGAACCCCTCCGGAGGAATTCCATGACCCCATCCTACAGGCGCCGCCTGGCGGCAGTCGTCGCCGCGACCGCCGTCGCGCTCGGATTCGCCGCGCCCGCATCGGCCTACCCCGACCGCCCCGTGCAGTACATCATCCCGTTCCCGGCTGGCGGCGAGTCGGATATCGCTGCGCGGTTGCAGCAGGTGACGTTCGCGCAGAAGTTCAAGCAGGAGATGGTGGTGATCAATCGCGCCGGTGCGGGAGGCGCACTGGTCTGGCAGCAGCTCAACACGCTGCCGGCCGACGGCTACACGATCGCAGGGATCAACCTGCCGCACATCGTGCTGCAGCCGCTCGAGGGCACCGTGCAGTACAAGACCGAAGACATGACGCCGGTCTACTTTTTCCACTACACGCCGGATGCGCTGGTCGTCTCCGCCGACAGCCCGTACAAGACCTTCCAGGACCTGGTCAAGGCGGCGAAGGAGAAGCCGGGTGCGATCACCATTGCGGGTTCGTCGCTGAATTCGGCCAACCACGCAGCGCACGAGAAGTTCAATCGCGAATTCGGCGTCCGCACCACCTACGTGCCATTCAAGGGCACCGGCGACCTCATCTCCTCCGTGCTGGGCGGCCACGTGAGCGCGGCGATGTCGTACACGGTGTTCGCGATCCAGCAGAAGGGCAAGGTGCGGATGCTGGCGGTGGCCACCGAGAAGCGCATTCCGCAGTTCCCCGACGCGCCGACCTTCACCGAACTGGGCGTGAAGTGGGTCGACGGCGCCTTCCGCGGCGTGGCGGTGCCGAAGTCCACGCCCGAGAACGTGCGCAAGCAAGTTTCGGACATGATGGACACGTTGAACAAGGATCCGGACCTACGCAAGCGCATGACCGACGGTGGCTTCGAGGTGACCGACATCGGCTACGACAAGATGCCCGCTTTCATGAAGGAGCGCACGCAGGATTACATGGGCACCGCCAAGCTGATGGGCTTGATCAAGTGACGCACCAAGCCGGATCGCGCGTGCGCGATCCGAGTGCGACTGCGTCATCCCCGCGCATGCGGGGATCTGCTTCTGCGTCATCCCCGCGCAGGTGAGGATCTGCTGAAAGAGTGTGTCATCCAGAGCGAAGCGTGGGATCCGCTTCTTCTTTGGACCGTATGGCAACAGCAGATCCTTCGCTCCGCTCTGGATGACACCGGATTGAGCGCCGGCACGCGATGCACGTAGCGGTCCTCGGCAGCGGCGTCGTCGGCACGACGCTCGCGTGGTACCTCGCGCAGTCCGGCTGCGAGGTGACCGTGGTCGACCGCCAGCCGGAGTCGGGCCGCGAGACCAGCTACGGCAACGCCGGCGAAGTCTCGCCCGGCTGTTCGGCGCCCTGGGCCGCGCCCGGCGTTCCGCTGAAGGCGATCCGGTGGCTGTTCATGCGCCACCGGCCGCTGGTCATCTGGCCGATGCCGGACTGGGCAATGTGGCGCTGGGGTTTGGCGATGCTCGCCAACTGCACTTCGCGGCGTTACGAAATCAACAAGAGCCGGATGATGCGGCTCGCCAGCTACAGCCGCGACTGCCTGCGAGAGCTTCGCGCCGCCACCGGCATCAGCTACGACGAGCGCACGCAGGGCACGCTGCAACTGTTTCGTACCCAAAAGCAGCTCGATGCCACCGGCGCGGACATCGAAGTGCTAAAGCGCTTCGGCGTCCCTTTCGAGCTGCTCGACCGCGACGGCTGCATCCGGGGCGAGCCTGCGCTCGCCAGAGTGCGCGAGAAGTTCGTCGGCGGACTGTTCCTTCCCGGCGACGAGACCGGCGATTGCTTCAAATTCACGCAACGCCTGGCGCAGATGGCCGGCGAGGCGGGCGTGAAGTTCCGCTACTCCACCCGCATCCAGCGCATCGTGCCCGACGACGGGCGCATCGCGCGCGTGGCGACTGACCGCGGCGAGATCACCGCCGATGCCTACGTCGTCGCGCTCGGAAGCTACTCGCCGTTGCTAGTGGCCGATCTCGGAGTCCGTCTTCCGGTGTATCCGGTCAAGGGCTATTCGATCACTGTGCCGATCGGCGACCCGCGAGGCGCACCCGAATCGACGGTCATGGACGAGACGCACAAGGTCGCCGTGACCCGGCTGGGCGAGCGTATCCGCGCCGGCGGGACCGCCGAGCTCGCTGGTTACAACACGCGGCTGCGCGAGTCGCGCCGTGCAACGCTGGAGCACGTCGTGAGCGACCTGTTTCCCGGCGGCGGCGACGTTGCCCGCGCCGAGTTCTGGACCGGCCTGCGGCTGATGACGCCGGACGGCACACCGGTCGTGGGCCGGACCCGCTACCCGAATCTGTATCTCGCCACCGGCCACGGCACGCTCGGCTGGACGATGGCCGCCGGCACCGGACGGCTGATGGCCGACGTCATCGGCGGTCGCAAGCCTGGGATCGATCTCGACGGGCTGACCATCGCGAGATACGGGCAGGCGGTCGCGGCCTGACCGCGTGGCTCGACAGGCGCACCGGTCCGGGGCTAACGTAGCGCCATGGCACGAAGGAGCATGCGATGAGTGACAGCGACGCGATCCGGTGGAAGCATCACGGCGTGCGCGTGGTGCGCGCCGACCAGCTTGATCCCAACACCGCGCAGACGCCCGGCATGAACCGCGCCGCCGCGATCAACCACGCGCGGATGGGCGCCGACAAGCTATGGGCGGGCACCGTGGTCATCCATCCGAACGCGAAGACCGGCGCGCATCATCACGGAGCGGTCGAGAGCGTGATCTACGTGGTCAGCGGCAAAGCCCGGATGAAATGGGGCGAGCGACTCGAGTTCACCGCCGAGGCGGGGCCGGGCGATTTCATCTACGTGCCGCCGTACGTTCCCCACCAGGAGATCAACGCGAGCGAGACCGAGCCGCTGTCGTGCGTGGTCTGTCGCAGCGGCCAGGAGCCGGTAGTCGTGAACCTCGACCTCGCCAACGTCGAGCCTAATCCCGAGAACGTGCCCTGGGTCGACAACATCCATCCGGATCCGCGCTCGAGCCCGATCGAGCGCGGCTGTGATTAGCTTAAGGGCGCGCTGCTGCGCGCGATGCGGTGGCTGAGCCGAGGGCGATTGCCGACCGGTTGTTCGCCGCGATCGAGACCGGCACGCAGCTTGCGCCGTTCTCGTTTGCGGATCCGGGGTTCGATGTCGAATCCGGCTACGCGGTGCTCGCCGAGCTGCACGCGCGCCGGCGCGCGCAGGGCTGGCGTCCGATCGGACGTAAAGTGGGATTCACCAACCGCACGATCTGGGCACGCTACGGCGTGGATCGACCGATGTGGTCGCACGTCTGGGATCGCACCGTTACGATGGAATCTACGGGGTCGGCCCTGCTTTCACTCGACGGATTGATGGAACCGCGGATCGAGCCCGAGGTCGTATTCAAGCTGCGCGGACCGCTGCCCGATGGCAACGATCCGGAGACAATCCTCGCTGCGGTCGAGTGGATCGCCGCCGGTTTCGAGATCGTGCACAGTGTGTTCCCCGGCTGGAAGTTCGGTGCCGCGGATTGCACGGCGGCGTTCGGCCTGCACGGCGCTTTGGTTGTCGGCACGCCAGTGGCAATCGATGATGCCAATCAGTCCCGGATCGTGGCGGAAATGCCGCAATTCGCGGCGACGCTTCGGCGAGGCGACGATGTGATCGACCGCGGCAGTGGTGCCAACGTGCTCGGCAGCCCGATCAATACTCTAATCTATCTGCGCGAGCTGCTCGCGTCGCAGCCGATGTTTCCGCCGCTCGCTGCAGGCGAGATCGTCACTACTGGGACGCTCACCGACGCGTGGCCGGTTGAGCGGAAGGAGACATGGACTTCCGATTTCGGCAACCTTGGAATTTGCGGGCTGCAGCTGCGATTGAACTGAGTCGAACCTATTCGGCGCGGGCGATCACCGCGTAACGCAGCGGCGTTCCCGGATCGATCGCGTCGAATGGATAGCAGGTGACAAGCACCAGCGTCGAGCTGTGATCGTCGACAGGCAGCTTGAGCGCGCGGTGATCGGCGATCAGGCTGCGCTCGACGCGATAGCTACGCGACGCGCCCTTCGCGGTTTCGACGACAATCCGGTGTCCCGCCTCGAGGTCGCGAAGGAACGCGAAGTGAGTGTCGCGATGCGCGGTCACGATCGTCGTGCCGCGCTGGCCGGGCAAGGCGCTGCCCGTGACGTGACCCGGTCCCCAGGCGAGCCCACGGCCGCTGGCGCCGGCAAGCACCAGCCTTTCCACTTGCAGCGCGGGCACCGCAAGGCGCGCGACCGGATGCGTGTCGGCCCAGGGCCACGGCTTCGCGGCGGTGCCGGTCGCCTTCGATTCGTTCCAGGCGCGGGCGAGCAGAAGTTGGCCAAGCGCCGCCTTGGCGTGCAGCCAAGCCGCATCGGCGACATGCCACGCTGCGACGGCAACGCATCCCAAGGCGAGCGCCATCGCAGAGTTGCGTGTAGCCGCACGGAACGCACGCCTGCCGCTGCTCACGGGGGAAGACTCGGGCGAAACCGGCAAGCGCAACTCCGCACCCGGCGCCGCACCCTCGCGTTCAGCCCACGCGAGCGCGGCGACGCTCATCCGCCCGAACGGTCCTCCACTCTGAGCAGCAACCTGCATCCCCCTCGTCATTCCCGCGAAGGCGGGAATCCAGTGGCGTTGCAAGGCTGTAGCAAATGTCCGAAGACGCTGGGTCCCCGCCTTCGCGGGGACGACGAATCGATGGATCCTAACGGCCGCCACGCCACGCGCCCGCTGTCGATCCGGCTCGCGTAAAGCCCCCGAACAGGAGTGCGGCGATGAGGAACATGGCTGCGATGAGCATGTCTCGCGTCGCCGGCGTCGCGGTCTGCGGCAGGCCGCCAAAAATCGCCTCGTACTCCTGTCCCTGCGGCAGATTGCCGGGGATCACCGTACGCTTCGCATCGATGCCAAAGGGTGCCGTGCGCTCGACATCGACGGCGACGAGGCTCGTGTGGCGGCTCACCAGCTGGTGCTCGAGCGCGATGCGAACAATCGCGGCGCGGACGTCGTCGGCATCCGCGCCGGCGATCCGCGCGTCGGACAGCGCGTCGATCTTGGCTCGTGCCCACAGCGCGTGGACGCCGTTCGCAGCGCCCCCCACGGCGAGCGGCAGCGTCGCCTGCCAAGGCGTGCCGCCGTGACGACCGCGCACGACGACATCGCCGTCGAGCCTGTCCAGCGCAGCGGCGACGACGATCGGTTCGCCGGCGTAGAGATCGGGCACCGTGCGCGGCCACGCATCCACCGCGGCCGGCCACTCGAGCACGATGTCGGTCAGCACCGGGCTTTCGAGCTTTCTGATCAGCGCGGCCATCTTTTCCTGCACGTCGCGCACGTCGCCGATCATCGTGAACGTGCCGCGGCCGAACTGCGCGGCCTTGGCCATGAAATGGCTGTTCGGCGCGGAGCCGATGCCGATCGTGAACAGCCGGCGGTCGCCCAGGCGTTCCAGGATCAGCGCGAACAGCTCGTCCTCGTTGCCGACCGCGCCGTCGGTGAGAAACACGACCTGGCGCACCAGGCTGGGGTCGCTGCCCGCCGGCTGCAAGGCCAGTGCGAGCGCCTCGCGCATCTCGGTGCCGCCGTTGGCCTTGAGCCCGGTCACGAACGAGCGCGCGCGCCCCAGCGTCGCGGGATCGACCGGCATCGGCGTTGCAAACAGCGCGCGCGAATGCGAATTGAACTCGATGACGTTGAAGCGATCGCGCGGCTGGAGCCTGTCGAGCGCGAACATTAGCGCTGACTTGGCCTGGACGATCGACGAGCCGGCCATCGAGCCAGAGGTGTCGATGATATAGGTCACTTCGCGCGCCGTGCGCGGCGCACCCGCATCCGGCAAGCTCGGCACCAGCATCACGAGCGCGTAGGAGCGACCCTGCCAGGCTTCGCCGAACACCGTCGCGCCCGGTGCCCGGCCGAGTGCCGGGGCAAACTCCAGTTCGAAGTCGCGGTCGGCGGGCACCGGTCCGTCGAGCACGATCGTGTAGCGGCCGTCGAGGGTTTCGTCGACCGAGATTGCGTGATGGCGGCTCTTGAGTTCCACGAGCGGAAAACCGGCATCGATGATCGCGATCAGCGTGACCGGGATGACCTTCCCCGACGCGGGATGCACCACTGGCTGGCTGATTCGTGATGTGTCGGGTACGCGATCACCACCCGATGTCGATCCGGCGTCGCCTTGCGCCGTCTCGGGCGTCGCCTTCGGCCCATAACGCGGTGTGATCGCCATCGGGAAGCGCAGCGAAAACCGTCCGGCCTCCTGGCGTAGCGTCTGCTGGTACTCGATGGTCACGACCACCTCATCGCCCGGTCCGATCGGCGCTACGCTGGTGGTGAACAGGTTCGGCCGTTCCTGCTCGACCAGCGCGGCCTTCCTTCCCTGCGCCTTCGCCGCGTCATAGTCGCGGCGCGCCTGCCCGCGCTCGCGGATCTGGCCCTCGATGCGGCGCTCGCCGATGCGCATCTCGAGGCGATCGACCGCCGCGCCCTCCGGCAGCGGAAACAGGTAGACGCCTTCGCGCCAGTCGTCGCCCGGATTGACGAAGCGCTGGCTGACGCGGGTGCGGCCGATTACGCCGGCAACCTCGATGCGCACGTCGGTTGCGACGAGCGGCGCGGGGATCGGCACGTCGCCGCCCTTGAACAGCAGCGTGCCGGTGGAAGGGGCGCCAAGCGGCGCGGCCTCGGCGGCGGAAATGAACAACGCGGCGAGCAGCAGCGCAGCGCTGGCGAACACGCCGACCACCATCGCTTCCGCGGCGAGCCGGGCGAAGTCGCGAAACGCCCCGGGACGCAGGGGCGTCGGGGCCGCGGGCACGGGAGAGCGCATCGAGGTTCCTCGGAATCGCCGCCTCGGAATTTTTAAGGGCCGCGGCGGCGACAAGCGACCGGCAGCTTGGGAGCGTGGACCCCGGGAGTCGTCGGGGCCCTCGCGTGGCGTCGGGCGCCGTTGACCGGTCCGCCACACTTCGCATTTCGCGCCCGCATCCTGCCTGGCGGCGGGCGCGATCCGGGCAGCGCGGCGAGCAATCATGGCAAAGCGATGGCACGCGTCTCGCCGTCCCGTCGGGGACACGCCGCTGCGTTATAGTTGATGAGGCCGGATTGGAGGCCTCGTCATCCCCGCGCAGGCGGGAACCCAGTGTCTCGGGTTTGCTCGTGCCGACGAAGACGCTGGGTTCCCGCCTTCGCGGGAACGACAATCATTTTTCGCTCGTGCGGACGAAGACGCTGGGTTCCCGCCTTCGCGGGAACGGCCAGCATTTTTCGCTCGCGCGGACGACGACACTGGGTCCCCGCCTGCGCGGGGACGACAAACATTTCGACGACGCACCGACACGGATACGCTTGAGCCGCCGCATCGCCATCGTCGAGGACGAACCCTCGATCCGCGCCAACTACAGCGAGGCGCTCACCCGCCACGGCTACGAGGTCGCGAGTTACGCAAGTCGCCCCGAGGCGATGGCGGCGTTTCGCACGCGCCTGCCGGATCTCGCGGTGATTGACGTCGCCCTCGCCGACGAGCCCGACGGCGGCTTCACGCTGTGCCGAGAGGTTCGCGCAATGTCGCCGGCGCTGCCGATCATCTTCCTGTCGGCGCGCGACTCCGACTTCGACATCGTGGCGGGGCTGCGCATCGGCGCCGACGACTACCTGACCAAGGACGCGAGCCTGCACCAGCTCACCGCCCGCATCGCCGCGCTGTTCCGGCGCAGCGACCTGCTCGCCGCGCCGCCTTCGGCGGAGGACGTGCTCACGCGCGGCGAACTCGTGCTCGATCTCAAGCGTCTGGCCGCGAGCTGGCGCGGACAGCCGGTACCGCTGACGCTGACCGAGTTCTGGATGGTGCACTCGCTCGCGCGCCATCCGGGTCACGTCAAGGATCGTGATGCGCTGATGCGCGACGCCAACGTCGTCGTCGACGACAGCACGATCACCTCGCACGTGAAGCGCATCCGGCGCAAGTTCCAGGCGCTCGATCCGGCGTTCGATTGCGTCGCAACTGTGTACGGCATGGGCTACCGGTGGAGCGCCTGAGGGATCGTCGCTTCGCGCCGGGCATTCGCGGGCAGCTGCTGCTGGTGCTGAGCGTATTCCTGGCGATTCCCTGGCTCGGCTACGCCTACGTGCAGGAGCTGGAGCGATTCCTTCGCGAAGCGCAGGAGCGAACACTCGCAGGCACCGCGCAGGCGGTTGCGACGGCGCTGCACGACCGGCCCTCGCTGTTCGCGCCACGAGGGCGCTCCGGCGAGCCGCTCGCTCAGGCGCGCGAAGGGGATGTCGCTCCCGGGGCTTCGCTCGCGCCGGAAATCGAGGAGATACTGAAGGGACTGTCCCGCACCACGGCGCGGATCTTCGTCGTCGATGCGAAGTCGGAAGTGCTGGCGCGCGCGGGGAGCCTCAAGCGTCCGCTGCCGCCGGACGATGCGCCGGGATCCGGCTTCGCGCGGATGCTTGCCTTCATCGGCCGCTACACGCTGGATCCGCTCTACGCGCTGTTGCTGAAACAGCCGACCGAGGAGTTCAGCGACGACTTCCTCGGCCGGGCGCTGCCCTTCGCGAAGGAGGTCGACGGGGCGCTGGCCGGGATACTCACCACCGATCGCCGCGCGTCCGGGGATGGCCGGGTCACCATCGTCGCCGCTGCGCATCCGGTCTGGGTGGGGGACCGGGTGCAGGGTGCGGTGGTCGTCGAAGAGACGACCAATGCCGTGCTGGCCGAACGCAATCGCGCTTTCGGCCGCCTGTTCACGCTCGTGCTTGGTGTGACGCTGCTGGGAGCGCTCGCCCTCGCGCTGTTTGCGTCGCGGCTGTCGTCGCGCATCCGCAAGCTCCGCGACGAGGTCGAGCAGGCGATCGACGCCAGGGGCCGGGTTCGCCATATCGCCGCCGGGTCGCGGGCCGGGGACGAGATCGG
>JBKKAZ010000235.1:0-2203 GCA_046714435.1 Casimicrobiaceae bacterium | reverse complement strand
CGTCGCGAGTTCACGCGCCAGCGGTTCTGCGCGCTCGGGGACACAGAGTATCGAGCGGGCGGCGACGCTGGTGCGCGCCATCGCCGCGCGCAGCCGCACGGGCCTGCGCCTGTCGGAGGCGGTCCAGCATTCGCACCTGGAGCGTTCCACCGCGCGCCGCATCCTCAAGTGCCTGGTCGACGAGGGCTTCGTGATGCAGGAAGAGCGCACGCGCCGCTACTTTCTCGGCCCGCTCGTCTTCGAACTGGGGCTGGCGGCGGCGCCGCAGTTCAACCTGGTCGACCAGTGCCGGCCCGCGCTGCAGCGGATCGCCGAGAAGACGCACGACACGGTGTTCCTGGTCGTGCGCAGCGGCTACACCTCCGTGTGCATCGATCGCAAGGAAGGCTCGTACCCGATCAAGGCGCTGACGCTCGACGTCGGCACGCGGCGGCCGCTGGGCGCGGGCGCCGGCGGGATCGCGTTGCTGCTGCCGCTGCCGGACGCGGCGGTCGACGAGATCATCCAGGCTAACGCGGTGCAGCTGGCCGCCTACAACAAGCTCATCCTCCCGGCGCTCGTCACCATGCTGAAACGCTCCCGCAAGCTGGGCTACGCGCTGAATGACACCCACATCACGCCAGGCGCGATCTCGGTCGGCCTGCCGATCTGCAACCGTTTCGGCACGCCCTTCGCGGCGATCACCGTCGGCGCCGTCTCGAGCCGAATGACCGGTGCGCGGCAGCGCGAGATCGTCGCCATCCTGCGCACCGAGATTGCGCTCCTCGAGCGCGCGCTGAGCGAGGCGACCCGGCCATGAGGGCGCAATCGCTCGGCGCGGTGGATGCGCACGCCGAACTGCGCGCCAGAATCGCCGACTACCTCGCCGCGCACCACGTGATGACGGTGGCCACGACCGAACCGTGGGCGGCGGCGGTGTTCTATGTCAGCGACGGATTCACGCTGTATTTCCTGTCCTCGCCCGACAGCCGTCATTGCCGCGGGTTCGGCGCGGACGCGCGCGTGGCAGTAACCATTCACGAGGACTACGCCGACTGGCGCGAGATCAAGGGCGTGCAGATCGAAGGCGTGGCCGAGCCCGTTGCTGGCGAGCTGCCCCGCGTGCGCGAGCTGTACGCCGCGAAATTCCCGTTTGTGCGTGCGGGCGCGAGCGCGGCCATTGCCGCCGCGCTGGCGAGGATTGCCTGGTATCGGATCACTCCACGGCGAGTGTGCTTGGTCGACAACGCTGCCGGTTTCGGGCACCGCGACTGCGTCGATCTGCCTGGCGGCACGCCGTCAGCCTAGAGTGAAAGTAGGGAGTTCGACCGGACCAGGCAAACGGGGGAGATCGCGATGAACCATGCACGCTGGTCCTGGGCAATGGTGCTGCTGGCAGCGGCGCTCGTGTCGCCCGCTGAGGCGGTCATAGTCATCAATTTCCCCAACTTCTCCAATTGCGCGAAGTTGCAGTTGAACGGCAGCGCCGCATGCGTCACCAACGTGCTGCGCGTCACGCCGGCGGTGCTCAGCCGGAGCGGCTCGGCCTTCTTGCGGACAGTGGTCCCGCTGGGCCTGGGCAATTCGTTCAGCACGTCGTTCTCCTTCCGAATCACCGATTCGGGCGGCTCGTCGGATGCGGATGGGCTTGGCGCCGACGGCCTCACGTTCACCGTGCAGCCGAATGCCGCGACGGCTGGCGGCGGCGGCGGAGGCATCGGCTACTCGGGCGTACCGAACAGCGTCGCGGTCGAGTTCGACACCTTTAATAACGGCGCGGGGGCCGGGGATCCCGACGGCAACCACGTGGGGATCGACGTCAATGGGTCGGTGTCCTCGGTGTCGACAGCATCGGTCGCGACGCGGATGAACGACGGCGCGATCTGGTACGCGTGGATCGACTACAACGGCTCGGTGCTGGAAGTGCGCCTAAGCCCGGTCAACACGCGTCCGGCCGCACCGACGCTGTCCCACGCGGTCAACCTGTTCAGCGTGCTGGGCACGGCGCAGGTCTATGTCGGGTTCACATCCGGTACCGGCGCCGCGTTCGGAAACCACGACGTGCTGTCGTGGCAGTTCGACGACTCGTTCAATCCGTTGGCAGCGGTGAGCTCCGATACGCCGACGTTCTTGCCATGGGCGCTCGCTACCATCGCATTGCTGATGGCGTTCGCCTGGATGTTCGCGCTGGGCAGACGGCGCCGCCGCGGGTAACTGGCCGCGC
>JBKKAZ010000234.1:0-47496 GCA_046714435.1 Casimicrobiaceae bacterium | reverse complement strand
GCAGGAAGTGGACAACGCGGTCAACCAGGCGGCGAAGGAACTGGGGACCAGGTTCGACTTCCGGAACACCGGCGCCAAGGTCGGTTGGGCCGGCGAGGAAGCGATCACGATCCAGGCCGATACCGAGGACCGCTGCCTGGCGGCGATCGACGTGCTGAAGGAGAAGCTGATCAAGCGCAGCATCTCGCTCAAGGCGTTCGAGGTCGGTGAGCCGGCGCTGTCCGGAAAGATCTACAAGGTAACCGGCAAGCTGGTACAGGGCATCGCGACCGACAAGGCGAAGCAGATCGCCAAGACCGTTAGGGACGAGGCGCCGAAGGGCGTGCAGGCACAGATCCAGGGTGACCAGCTCCGGGTGTCCGCCAAGAAGAAGGACGACCTGCAGGCCGCCATCGCGCTGCTGAAGAGCAAGGATTTCGGGATCGCGCTGCAGTTCACGAACTACCGATGAAGGGCATCGTCCTGGCCGGCGGCGCAGGCACCCGGCTGCACCCGCTGACCCAGGCGGTGTCCAAGCAGCTGCTGCCGGTGTACGACAAGCCGATGATCTACTACCCGCTGTCGACATTGATGCTGGCCGGCATCCGCGACATCCTGCTGATCAGCACGCCGGAGGACACGCCGCGATTCGCGCAGCTGCTGGGCGACGGCAACCGTTGGGGACTCAATCTCTCGTACGCTGTGCAGCCGTCCCCCGACGGACTCGCCCAGGCGTTTGTCATCGGCCGCGATTTCGTCGGACGTGACACCGCGGCGCTGGTGCTGGGGGACAACATCTTCTATGGACACGACCTGCAGCCGCAGCTCGAGCGCGCCTGCGAACGGACCGCCGGCGCCACCGTGTTCGCCTACGCGGTCGCCGATCCGGAGCGCTACGGCGTCGCGGAGTTCGACGCCAATGGCCGAGTGCTGAGCCTCGAGGAAAAGCCGGCCAAACCGCGTTCGCGCTACGCGGTGACCGGGCTCTATTTCTACGACAATCGGGTGCTCGATGTGGCCGCGTCGCTCAAGCCCTCGGCGCGCGGCGAACTCGAGATCACCGATGTCAACCGGCGCTACCTCGAGTGGGGCGAACTGAACTGCGAGGTGATGGGCCGTGGCATGGCCTGGCTCGACACCGGCACGCACGAGTCGCTGCTCGAGGCTGCGCAGTACATCGAGACAATCGAGCGGCGGCAGGGGCTTAAGGTCGCGTGCCCGGAGGAAATCGCCTACCGGCTGGGCTGGATCGACGCGGCCGCACTGGAACGCCTCGGCATCGCGCTTTCGAAGAACGGCTACGGACAGTACCTGCTCGGCCTGCTGCGCGACCCGCTGATCGGCTGAAGGAGCGACGGCGTGCAAGTCGTTGCGACCGCGATTCCCGACCTGAAGATCCTGGAACCGAAGGTCTTCGGCGATGCGCGAGGCTTCTTTCTGGAGAGCTGGAACCGGCGCACGTTCCGCGACGCTGGCCTCGACGCCGAATTCGTGCAGGACAATCACTCGCGTTCCGGAGTCGGCGTGCTGCGCGGCCTGCACTATCAGGTAGTGAAGCCGCAGGGCAAGCTGGTGCGAGTGGTTGCCGGCGAGGTGTTCGATGTTGCCGTCGACCTGCGCAAACGTTCACCGACGTTCGCCCGCGCGGTGGGCGTCCGGCTGTCGTCGCAAAACCAGCGGATGCTGTGGATTCCACCGGGATTCGCGCACGGCTTCCTGGTGCTCTCGGAGTCCGCCGATTTCCTCTACAAGACCACCGACTACTGGGTCCCCGAGCACGAGCGGACGCTGCTTTGGAGCGATCCCGCGCTCGCGATCCCGTGGCCGCTTGCGGGTCCGCCGGTGCTCGCCGCGAAGGATGCGGCGGGAACCCCGCTAGCCGAAACCGAGGGCTATCCCTGAGCGCGGCCGCTCGCCCGACGATTCTGTTGACCGGCGCGCGCGGCCAGCTGGGCAGCGAACTCGCGCCGCGTCTCGCGCCGTTCGGGACCGTGGTGGCCGCCGACCGCGCCCGGCTCGATCTTTCGGATCGCGAAGCGATCGTCGCCACCCTGCGCGAGCTCAAGCCCGCGCTGGTGGTCAATGCCGGGGCCTACACCGCGGTCGATCTCGCGGAACAGGAACGCGACCAGGCCTTCGCGATCAACGCGACCGCGCCTGGCGTGCTTGCCGAGGAAGCAAGGCGGACGGGCGCGCTGCTGATCCACTATTCGACCGATTACGTTTTCGACGGTAACGCGCGTACGCCCTACGCGGAGGATGCGCATGCCGCGCCGCTATCCGTGTACGGTGCGAGCAAGCTCGAAGGCGAGCGGCGCATCGCGGCTAGCGGCGCGCCAGCGCTGGTGTTCCGGACCAGCTGGGTCTACGCCGTCACCGGGAAGAACTTCCTGGTGACCCTCCGCCGGCTCGCGTCTGAACGCGACGAGCTTCGCATCGTGAACGACCAGACCGGTACGCCGAACTGGACGCGCACGCTGGCCGACGCAACCGCGAAGGTGGTGGCGATGGGCCTGCCGGCGCTTCGCGAGCGCGCGGGCCTGTATCACCTGTCGTGCGCAGGCGAGGCGACCTGGTACGAGTTCGCGCGGGCGATTCTCGGCGACGCGGCGAGCCCGCGGGTCACGCCGATCCCGACCCGCGACTATCCGACGCCGGCGCAAAGGCCTGCCTACGGGGTGCTCGATACTTCCAAGTTCCGGCGGACCTTCGGGTTCACGCTGCCCGACTGGCGAGAAGCCTTGGCGGAGTGCCTGGACCCCCGCGGGTAGAACCGCCGTCTGTCGCTGTCAGCCGAACTTGCAGACGGCGCGTTGATCGAAACAGCTCGGCCCTCGGGCACAATGTGCGCCGCCCGGGCCTCAGTCGCCCACATTCCGGATCAGGGAGAACCAATGCGAACTAGATTTGTCTGCGCCGCGCTTGCTTCCGCGGCCGCCGTGATTGCCCTCTCGCCGGCAGGGTTGTCGCCAATCGGCGACGCCTGGTCTGCGGGTGTCACGTCGGTGCCGCCGGCGGATTACCAACCGCGGCTGCCGGCGCCGAAGGCCGACGCCGTATTGCTGGCGCCCGACGCGCGCGCGCGCCGTATTGTCCTGCCCGAACCGACGCCGACGGAAACGGCCCGCTGGAGCGAAAAGCAAGCGGCGAGCGCCGCTCCCCGGTCCGGTACGGGCAAGCATCAGCCGCTGGTGGTGGGCTTTCCGCGCGAACTGCCGAGCGCTTCGCGGCGCATCGTACTTTCGGACCTCGCTTGGAAGGCGCTGGCGGACGGCAGCCGCGCGGCCCGCATCGAGCTTCAATCGCCAGGTGCCAAGGCACTGCGCATCGCACTGTCGCTGCCGAGCACGCATCCGGACCTGTCGATTCGGTTCCTCGGCAACGGGCCGCGCGCGAACGTCATGGGACCCTATCCAGCGAATGTCATCGTGGACGCGTCGCACAACGGAGGCGATTACTGGACGCCGGTACTCGAAGGCGACACGGCCATCATCGAACTTCACGCTGCGGCGGGCGCGGCGGTCGCCGGTCTGACACTGGTCATGGGGCCGGTGTCGCATCTGGTGGCTGCGGGCGCCGAGTTGCAAAAGCTTCAGCCCAAGCGCGAGAGCGATATCGGTGGCTCGGGTGCGTGCAACATCGACATCGCCTGCGTGGCGCCGTCGACCGCGCTGATCGAGGCCGCCAACAGCGTCGGCAAGCTCCTGTTCAACGATCGCAACGGCACTACCTACGTTTGCAGCGGCACGCTGCTGAATGACTCGACCACGTCGTTTGCGCCTTACGTGCTCACCGCGAACCATTGCATGGAGAGCGCCTATCTCGCTTCGACGCTGAATGTCTACTGGTTTTTCCGCGCGCAAACCTGCGGCAGCACGCAAGTGCCGCCGTACGCGCTGCAGACCGGCGGCGCGATGCTCCTCGCGCGTAGCGACGACTTCGACTGGGCGCTGCTGCGGCTCAACCGTGCGCCGCCGGCCGGCGTGCGCTTTGCCGCGTGGAGCGCCGAGCCGGTGCCGCCATTCGCCATCGCCACCGGCCTGCATCACCCGTCGGGCGACCTTGCCAAGTTTAGCCAGGGCAGCTCGCCCGGCTACCAGCAGTTCGACGATGGCTCGAGCTTCATCGAGATGCAGTGGAGCCAGGGCACGACCGAGAGCGGCTCCTCGGGCTCGGCGCTGTTCACGTTCCTCGGCTCCGGCGGCTATTACGAAGTCCGCGGCGGGCTGTTCGGCGGCGACGCGTCGTGCAGCGCTCCCACCGGCCTCGACTATTACTCGCGGCTCGACAACATGCTGCCGCTGGTGCGCCAGTACCTGACCCCCGACGCCGCGAATCCGACCGGGCAGGTGGTGGCGGTCGAGTTCTACAACCGCGCTCTGGATCACTTTTTCATCAGCACCAACCCCGACGAGATCAACAAGCTCGACACCGGCTTTTTCGTCGGCTGGGAGCGCACCGGAATCCGCTTCCTCGCCTACAACAACCAGGCGCCGGGGACCAATCCCGTGTGCCGTTTCTATCTGCGCCCCCACGTTGGCGATTCGCACTTCTATTCGGGCAGTCCAGTCGAATGCCTGGAGACGCTCGCCAAGTACGGCGCCGACTGGATCTACGAGAGCCCCAACGTGTTCTACATCGCGCTCCCGCATCCGGTCAGCGGCGCGTGCCCGTTGGGAACACGGCCGCTATGGCGCTTCTACAACACCGTGAGAATCAACCACCGCTACACACCCGAGGTGACCATCCGCGATCAGCTGCGCCTCGATCCGCGCTGGATCGCCGAAGGCTACGGGCCGGATGCCGTGATCATGTGCTCGCCCACGTCGAACTAGCGGACCGATGCAAAAGGCGTCCGGGAGTTCGGAGGTGGAAGGGATTGCTGAGTTGCGCCTTTTGCATCGGGATGGATTCAGGCGGGCGCCTAGGGGGGCGGCGCGCATTGGCCACTTCGGGCGCCCGCCGCCATCGGCACCGAACTACGCGCATCATGCGCGGCCCTGTGCATCTGGAACCGTCGTGCCTCACGCTTCTAGAAGCGGCGGCGGCTAGAAGCGAAGCTCTGCCCGCAGACGATCGCCGACCGCCAGCTCGGTCCCGGCGCCCCGCAGCACCACCGCGTTCATGCCGAAGGTCACGCCGGCGAGCCGGTCGTCGCGGCGGTAGGTTGAAAGCGTGCGCAGCGGCTCGAGGTTGCGTTGCCCGCTGTCCTGGTCGGTGGTCGTGATCTCGCAGCGCACGCAGGATTTGACCAGTTTCAGC
Source organism: Casimicrobiaceae bacterium (assembly GCA_046714435.1). Lineage (GTDB taxonomy): Bacteria > Pseudomonadota > Gammaproteobacteria > Burkholderiales > Casimicrobiaceae > VBCG01. The sequence continues at coordinate 42,255 of JBKKAZ010000234.1, read as the reverse complement.
ACCACCTCGCCGCTCGTCAGCGTGTCGACGTGGTCCTCCGCGTAGGGGTCCAGTCCGTCGACGACGACATTGGGCCTGAAGCGGTTCATCGGCAGCTCCGGAAAGCCGCGCCCGGACAGCCGCTCGTTGAGGTCGTCGAGCGATGCTTGCCCGAGCACCAGCAGCGGATAGCCATCGCTGTACAACGTTGTCGCGCCGCTCTCCCCGGCGTAGTCGGGATTGCAGCGCCGCGGACGCGAGTCGTCGAAGCGCACCAGCCTGACCTCGCGATCGAGGAACGCGGACAGCGCGCCGGCCGCGTCGTCACCGGCGTCGAACCCGCACACCGGCGTGTTCCAGACCACGACTTCGCGCGACGCGCCGTGCGTCGCCGGCAGCAGCGGCTCGACGCCCGGCGCGTGCAAGCTCAACCGTCCGTCGTTGACGCGGGTTTCGATCAGCGCGAGCTTCGGCAATTCGCGCTGGGTGACAAAACGGCCGCGACGATCGACGATCATCCATTCGCGATCGCGCACGCCGCCGATTCCAAGCCCGGTGGTCGCGACGTCGGTGCGGCCGGCCGCAATGCCGCGGCAACTCTTCACCGGATAGACTACTAGCGCGCTGATGGTTGCGTCGGACATCGTGGCTCTGCTCAGGCGGATTCCGGCGATCGACCGACCGTCAAATGATGACGGGCGGCGCGGCAACGCCCGCGCCACCCGTCGGCGTCGGCATCGACGCGGTCGATGCGCTAATGAAGCCCAGCCGCGTACTCGGCGACGGCCTTCATCTGCATGTCGGACATCGCCTTCGCGATCGCGTGCATCACCCGGCCGTTGCTGTCCTTGCCGGCCTTGTCGAAACCGCGCTCGCCTGCCTTGAACGCCTTGAGCTGGGTGTAGGTGTAGTCCGCGTATTGCCCGCCGATTCGCGGGTAATTGCGCGGCATGCCCGCGCCGGTGGGGCTGTGACAGGCGCTGCACGCCGGAACCCCGGAGGCGGTATCGCCGCCGCGCCACAAGGCCTGCCCGACCTTCACCAGCGCCGCATCGCGCGCGAACAGTCCCTTGGGCTTCTGCTGCGCGTAGAACACGCCGAGTGCGCGCATGTCGGCGTCGGAAAGCGTGGCCACCATGCCCTGCATCACGGCATTGACCCGGATGCCCGCCTTGAAATGCGCGAGTTGCAGGGTGATATAGTCGGCGTGCTGCCCCGCGAGATTGGGGTTGGCTGGCGCGGCGCTGTTGCCGTCGGCCCCGTGGCATGCGACGCAGGTCTGTGTCGCGAGTTGCCTGCCCCGTTCCAATTGCGCCTGCGCGCCTGGCGCTGGACCCGGTGTCTGGGCGATCACCGCGGCCGGCCAAGCCAAAGCGGCCAGCAGCAACAGGCGTGTCATCATCGGGTCCCTCGTGAACAAGCAAGGAATTGTACCGGACCCGGGGCCGCTCTCCCGGGCGGGGAGTGGTGGTGAAGCGCGGGCGCCCCAGGTGCTGGTTGGCGCGACATTCGTCATCGGCGCGGCCGCGCGCTCACAGCTGCCGCCGCCGGGCCCTGCTGAAATCGCGTTCGCCGGCCGGTCCAACTCGGGCAAGTCCAGCGCCATCAACGCGCTCGCCAATCGCACCCGTCTTGCGTTCGCGAGCCGCACGCCTGGCCGCACGCAACAAATCAACCTGTTCCAGTTGCGCGGCGGCGCAATGGTCGCGGATCTGCCGGGGTACGGCTACGCGGCCGTGGCGCGCGAACTCAAGCAGGGTTGGCAGGACTTCCTGTGGGACTACGTTACGACCCGCGGCACGCTGGTCGGCCTGGTGCTGGTCGTCGATGCCCGCCACGGACTGAAGGAGCTCGATTTCGCGTTGCTTCGCCACTTCGTGCCGTCCGGGCGTCCGCTGCTGGTGCTCGCGACCAAATGTGACAAGCTGAACCAGTCGGACCAGGCCCGGGCGGTGGTGGGCATCCGCGCACAACTTGCGGACGAGTTCCCGGCGCACGCGGCGGCCGCCAGCGTGCTTGCATTCTCGGCGACGCGAAAAACCGGGGTGGCCGCGGCCAACCTGGTGCTCGCGCAATGGCTCGGGATCGGGTCGACCTGACCCCGTCCGGCCGGTGGCGCGAGAAGAAAGGGCCCCGCAATCAAGGGGAATGACGCGGGGCCCCGGAAACGCCCGGCGCCGGCGGGGTTAGCTTGCCGGCGCCAGGCACCCGCTCAGGGAGGGAAGCGGGAGACGGTTGACCGTCTGTTGCTTGGGACCGACGATGGCGCTTCGGAGTTCCCGCTGATGTAGATTGCGCCGTTGCCCGTCTCGGCGCCGCCTGCGAGCATGGATTCGAGTCCCCCTCCCGCAGCATTCACCGTCGTCGGTGTGCGCGAATCTCTGCTCGCACACGCGCCGTTTTCGAGGCTGCGCGACGCGGACCTCGATCGTCTGTCCGCCTCGATCGCAGTGAGCCGGCACGCGCCCGGAGAGACCCTGCTGGCGCCGTCGGCGACACGGCCGGAGCGCTGCTGGCTTATTGACCAGGGCGCGGTCCGCGGCGAGCCCGCCGGCAACGCGCCCAGCCCGCCGATCGCCCCGTTGGACCATGGCTGGGACGGAGGCACGGGCGACATGTTCCCGCTGGGGGCGCTGCTCGCGCGGCGAGGCACTACCCGTACCTACAGGGCAGCGCAGCCCACCGTCCTGCTGTCGTTTCCGGCCAGCGTGTTCGACGAGCTGATCGAGCGCTCGCCCGGGTTCGCGGATTTCTGCGCGCGAAGGCTCGCGCACCTGGTCGACCTGGCGCGCGCGAAGTTGCAGGCCGAGTACGTCGCGTCGGCGACCGAGCAGCAGGGGTCCGCGACCCCGCTCGCGTCGGTGAGTCGGCGTGCGCCGATTACGGCGGACGCCGGCATGCCGGTCGGCGACGCGTTGCGCCTGATGGAGCAGCACCGGATCGGCGCGCTGCCGATCGTCGATGCCCGCCGGCATCCGATCGGCATCTTCACCCGCCAGGATGTGATCGGCCGGGTCGTGCTTCCCCAGCGATCGCTCGACACGCCGATCGGCGAACTGGCGAGCGCACCCGTCGTCACCCTGCCGCAGAACGCGACTGCCGGCGACGCCGCGCTGGAGATCGCCAGCCACGGCTTCCGCCACGTGGTGGTCGTCGACGCTTCGGGTGCGGTGAGCGGCGTGGTCTCGGAGCGCGACCTGTTCGGGTTGCAGCGCCTGTCGGTGCGCGAACTTGCCTCCGACATCCGCCGCGCGAGCGAGCCTGCCACGCTGCGCCGGATCGCCGACGACGTCCGCGCGCTCGCGCACGCGCTGGTCGCGCAGGGCGTGGCGAGCGGACAGCTCACCCGGATGATCGCGAGCCTGAACGATCAGATTGTGCATCGGTTGCTCGACCTAGCGGCGCCGAGGCATTCGCTTGACGGCCTGACGCTGTGCTGGATCGGCATGGGCAGCGAAGGCCGCAGCGAGCAGACCATCGCGACCGACCAGGACAACGGGCTGATTTTCGTCGCCAGCCAAGGGACGTCGGCGGATGCGGCTCGCGAGCGGTTGCTGCCGTTCGCGCGCGAAGTCAACGTGGCGCTCGACGCGCTCGGCTACCCGCTGTGCAAGGGCAACGTGATGGCGATGAACCCGCGCTGGTGCGCGTCGCTCGACGAATGGCGCGAGGCGTTCCGCCAGTGGATCGACCGCGGCGACCCCGACAGCCTGCTCGCGGCCAGCATCTTTTTCGACTTCCGCGGCCTGTGGGGTGACGTTTCGCTCGCGCAGGGCCTGCGCGACGACGTCGCGGCGGGCGCGAAGCGCAATCCACGGTTCTTGAAGCAGATGACCGACAACTCGCTGCGGACCCGGGCGCCGCTCAGCTGGTTCGGCGAGATTTCAGCGGCCCGGGACCCGAGCGGCACCGACGGTGTCGATCTGAAGCTCCAGGGTACGTCGCTGTTCGTCGACGGCGCCAGGATTCTGGCGCTGGCGAGCGGCTCGAAGGCAACCAGCACCACCGAGCGGCTGAACGCCGCGGGTCCGGCGCGAGGCGTACCGGCGAACGAGGTGCGGTCCTGGATCGACGCCTTCGACTACCTGCAAATGCTGCGGCTGCGCACGCAGTACCGTCGCGCAGCGGGCGCGCTGCCGCCGTCGGACAATCCGAACTTCCTGCCGCTCAACGATCTCTCGGATCTGGACCGGCGCATCGTTCGCCACGCGTTGCATCAGGCGCGATCGCTGCAGCATCGACTCGAACTCGACTATCCGGGCTGAAACCGGCGGTTCGCGGCTGGCGTCATGCTCCCGCGGCGCTGTGCACGTCGAGGCGCCTGAACCGGGCCCGCGTGTCGCCGTGTCGGCGGTGCGCTAGCATTGAGCATCCTGCCTCCCAAAGGCCCTGCCATGAGCTTCGCCTTCACCGGCCGCTTCCCGGCCCGGCGTCCACGCCGGCTGCGCCGCGACGACTTTTCGCGCCGGCTCTTCCGCGAGTACCGGCTTGGCGCGGACGACCTGATCTATCCGGTGTTCGTGCACACGGCCCGTGACGACGAGCCGGTCGCTTCGTTGCCCGGTGTGTCGAGAAAATCGATCGACCGATTGCTGCACGACGCCGAAGCCTGCGTCGCGCTCGGGATCCCGGCGATCGCGCTGTTTCCGGTCATCCCGGCGGAGTTCAAGTCCGCGGACGCGGCGCAGGCCTGGCATCCCGAGGGCCTGGTGCCGCGCACGGTCCGCGCGTTGAAGGCGCGCTTTCCCGAACTCGGCGTAGTCACCGACATCGCGCTCGATCCGTACACCAGCCACGGCCAGGATGGGCTGATCGATGCGTCGGGCTACGTGATGAACGACGAGACCGTGGCGGCGCTGGTGAAGCAGGCGCTCGCGCACGCGGAGGCGGGCGTGGACATAGTCGCACCTTCAGACATGATGGATGGCCGTGTCGGCGCGTTGCGCAAGGCGCTGGACGCTGCCGGCCACTTGCACGCGCGCATTCTTGCCTACTCGGCGAAGTACGCGTCGAGTTTCTACGGGCCGTTCCGCGACGCCGTCGGTTCCGCGGGCAATCTCGCCGGGGGCAACAAGTACACCTACCAGATGGATCCCGGCAACAGCGACGAGGCCTTGTGGGAGTGCTATCTGGACATCGAAGAGGGCGCCGACATGCTGATGGTGAAGCCGGGCCTGCCCTACCTCGACGTGGTCCGGCGGGTAAAGGACGCGTTCGGCCTGCCAACGGCGGTCTATCAGGTGTCCGGCGAGTACGCGATGCTGAAGGCCGCTGCGCAGAATGGCTGGCTGGACGAGCGCGCTTGCGCGCTCGAAACGCTGTTGTCGATGAAGCGCGCAGGCGCGGACGCGATTCTCACCTACTTCGCGCTGGATGCGGCCAGATGGATGAAGAATGAAGAATGATGCCGCTGCGCGGCCATGAAGCATGAAAGATGATGCCGCTGCACGGCTATGAAGGATGAAGAATGAAGGATGAAGAAAGGCGCGTGCTCCCGCGCTTTTCTCATTTTTCATGGCCCCGCCGCGGCATCATTCTTCATCGCGCAGCATCATGGCTAGCGCGTCAGCGCCGAGCCTCACCGCCTCCTGTCCGCGCCTATCGCGCCGCGGCAGTTGGCGCGCGGCCTCGTGCGTTCGGACCGTCAGGCGAACGCCGCCACGCGGCGTGTCGACGAACAGTTCGGTGGCGAGATCGCCGTTGCGCACGGGCATCGAGCGAAATGGGCTCCCTCGGTTGAGCAGCGCCAACTCGACCGACTTGGAATCGTCCGCGGCCAGTTCGAGATGGATGTCGCTGTGTTCGGTCGCCCAGCCCTCGGCCACGCCGCCGACCAGCAGCGGCCGGAACGCCGCGAGCCGTTTCATCCACGCGAGCGCTTCGCTGCGCTGCGCGGCAAGACTCAGCTGGTGGGCGGCACCGCCGAACAGCGCGTGGTAGTCGGCGAGTGCGGTTTGGATCTCCTCGTCGCCAGGAAGCGCCGAGCGCTCCGGTAGGTCGAGCTGGCGGGCCGCTTTGCGCTTCGCAAGCGACCAGTCGCTGATCCCGTGCTCCGCGATCAACCTCGCCGCGGCCTGCGCGATGGCCGCGCGCTGGGCGCCGTCGGGGCCGAGGCCATAGCGGCGCTCCGCCTTGCGCGTCTCGAACTTGGCGCTGGAGCGGGCAGTGCGGCGTGTCATGTTGATGAAAGATGAAAGATGACGCCGCTGCGCGGCCATGAAGAGTCAGCGCGGTGCGTCCGTTCCCGCGCTTTTCTCATTCTTCATAGCCGCGCAGCGGCGTCATTCTTCATGTTTCCTCATGGCCGCGTAGCGGCATCATTCTTCATGTTTCCTCATGGCCGCGCAGCGGCGTCATCTTTCATCCTTCATGACGCAGTCAAAACAGCTGATTGCGCACTTCCTGCGCCGGCCGGCCGCCGGTACCCTGGAATGGCGCCAGCGAGGGCTCCTCGCGACGCGGGACGTACTCGCCGTAGAACCATTCCGACAACGCGCTGGCATCGTCGCGCAGACCGGTGTCGGCGTTGATCCTGACCGAGAGCAGTCCCTGCGGCGGCTCGTGCAGCTTGACCTCCGGCTGCCCCTTCAGCGCCTTCTGCATGTAGGCGATCCAGATCGGCAGCGCGGCCACGGAGCCCGTCTCGTTGGTGCCGAGCGACTTCGGCTGGTCGAATCCGATCCAGGCGACCCCGACCGTCGTCGGGGTGTACCCCGCGAACCAGGCGTCGACGTATTCGTTGGTGGTGCCGGTCTTGCCCGCGATGTCCTTGCGTCCCAGGACCTGCGCGCGGGTTGCGGTTCCGTAGCTGACCACGTCGCGGAGCATCGTCGTCATGACGAATGCGTTACGAGGGTCGATGGCGCGTTCGGCGTTGTTGGTCGCCGTCCCCGGCTTCGCTTCCGAGAGGGTGGCGCCGCGCGCGTCGGTGATCCGCGCGATCAGGTAGGGATTGATCCGGTAGCCTCCGTTGGCGAACACCGAATACGCGGCGGCGAGCTGCAGCGGCGTGACGGCGCCGGCGCCGAGTCCCATCGTGAGATAAGCGGGGTGCAGTTTCGGATCGAAGCCGAAGCGCGCGATGTAGTCCTGTGCATACTGCGGACTGATCGCCTGGAGCACGCGCACCGTGACCAGGTTCTTCGACTTCGCGAGCGCGGTGCGGAGCCGCATCGGTCCTTCGAACTTGCCGTCGTAGTTCTTGGGCTCCCATTCCTCGCCGCCGGCACGCTCCGCCGGCACGAAGAACGGCGCGTCGTTAACGACCGTCGCCGGCGAGAAGCCCTTTTCGAGCGCGGCTGAATAGATGAACGGCTTGAACGCCGAGCCTGGTTGCCGCTGCGCCTGGGTGACGTGGTTGAACTTGTTGCGATCGAAATCGAAGCCGCCGACGAGCGCGGAGACGGCGCCGTTGCCCGGGTCGAGCGCCACGAAGGCGGACTCCACCTGCGGGAGCTGGCCGATCGCGTAGCGGCCCTTGTCATCCCGCGACACCCGGATCACCGCGCCGCGCCGAATCCGCTGGCTCGAGGCGGCCTTATCCGCGAGCGCGCGGGCGACGAAGCGCAGGCCGTCGCCGGTCACCGCGATGGTGTCCCCGGAGGCGAGCATGGCTCTGACCTCCCCGGGTGAGGCCTCCAGCACCACCGCGACGAGCAGGTTGTCAGCATCGGCTACCTCCTGGAAGACCCGGTCGAGCACCTGGTCGGCGTCGGTGGTCTCGCTACCCAGGTTCGCGTAGGCCTCGGGACCGCGGTAGCCGTGCCGACGGTCGTAGTCGAGCACTCCCCGACGTACAGCGGCATAAGCCGCTTCCTGGTCCGCCTTGCGGATCGTCGTCCAGACCGTCAATCCCTTGGTATAGGCGTCCTCGCCGTAGGCCTCGAACACGACCTGTCGCGCCATCTCCGCGGCGAACTGGGCGTTGAGGGTCGGCAGTTCCTTCAAGCCCTGGCGCACCGCGAGTGGCGCGTTCTGTGCTTCGGCATAGGCTCCGTCGCCGATGTAGCGCAAGTCGTGCATCCGGCGCAGCACATAGTGCTGGCGGGTCTTGGCCCGTTTCGGATTGGTGACCGGGTTGAACGACGACGGGGCCTTGGGCAGCCCGGCCAGCATCGCGGCTTCGGCGACCGTGACGTCTTTCAGCGTCTTGCCGAAATAGATCTGCGCGGCCGCCGCGAAGCCGTACGCGCGCTGGCCGAGGAAAATCTGGTTGACGTAGAGCTCGAGGATTTCGTCCTTGGACAGGCTGCCCTCGATTTTCCAGGCGAGCAGGACTTCCCGAAGCTTCCGGGTCAGGGTCTTTTCGCGGGTCAGGAAGAAATTGCGGGCGACCTGCATCGTGATCGTGCCGGCCCCCTGCTGGCTTCCGGAAGTGAGGTTGGCGTACGCGGCCCGGATCACGGACAGGAAGTCGACTCCACCATGTTGATAGAACCTTTCGTCTTCCGCGGCCAGGATGGCCTTTTTCATCACATCGGGGACTTCCGAGATCTTTACCACCGCCCGCCGCTCCTCGCCGAACTCGCCCAGCAGGTCGCCTTCGGCGGAAACGACGCGCAGCGGGACTTTCGGCTGATAGTCGGTCAGCGTTTCGAGCGACGGGAGTGTGGGGTACAACAAGGCGAGAACAAACGCGCCCAGCAACGCGCCCACCAGCGCGAGGCCCAAGGCGACCGATACGACATAGAGCAACCAGCGTTTTAGCACGTAGGAATAAAACTTGCGTTCAGGAGTCGATATTCGGCCACCGGCTGACAAGAATGCAACACTGGCATGCCGGCACCGTCGAACAAATTGACAGCGGAAGTACTTGCTGCCAAAGTCTAATGTAACTTATGAGCATCGGGGCTCAGGTCGGCCCGTCGCTGCCCAACCCTACGAATGATCGCCGAAAACCTCGCCTCCGCGCTGGACCTGCTCAAGACCAAGGCGCCCTCGCTGATTGGCATCGACATCGCTTCGACCTCACTCAAGCTGGTCGAACTCTCGGATGCCGGCAAGGGTACCTATCGCCTCGAGCGCTACGCCATCGAGCCGCTCAGCAAGGATCTGGTCCAGGACGGCAACATCAGCAACCTCGACCAGGTCAGCGACGCGCTGAAACGGGCCTGGAAGCGCCTTGGGAGCCGCAACCGCAACGTCGCCCTCGCGCTGCCCTCGGCGATGGTCATCACCAAGAAGATCATCGTACCCTCCGGCCAGAAGGAGGAGGAGCTGGAACTCACGGTCGAGGCCGAAGCCAACCAATACATACCGTTCGCGCTGGACGAGGTCAACCTGGACTTCCAGATCCTGGGGCCGGCGCCCAACAACCCCGACGAGGTGGAAGTGCTGATCGCCGCCTCGCGCAAGGAAAAGGTCGAGGACCGGGTCGCCATCGCCGAGGCGGCGGGCCTCAAGCCCCGGGTGATGGACGTCGAGTCGTATGCGACCCAGGAAACCATCCGGCTGGTCTCGCCGTCGCTGCCGGCCAACGGGCGCGACCAGAACATCGCGCTGGTCGACGTCGGCGCGCACGTGACCCATTTCTACGTGCTTCGGAACAACCAGTTCCTGTTCTCCCGCGACCAGGCGTTCGGCGGCAATCAGCTGACGATGGACATCCAGCGCGCGTTCAACCTCTCGCCCGAGGAGGCCGAGTCCGCCAAGCGCAACCAGGGACTGCCCGAGAACTACGACAACGACGTTCTGCAGCCGTTCATGGAGACGCTCGCGCTCGAGATCACGCGAGCGCTGCAGTTCTTCTTCACCTCGACCCAGTACAACCAGGTCGACCACATCCTGCTGGCCGGTGGCGGAGCGCTGCTGCCGGGCCTCGACGAGTTGGTGGCCAAGCGCGCCGGCGTCGCGACGGTGATCGCGAATCCGTTCGTCGCCATGCAGACCAGTGACCGCATCCGCCCCCGGCAGCTCGCGCAGGACGCGCCGATGCTGCTGATCGCCTGCGGCCTTGCGATGCGCAGCTTCGAGTGAGCCTGGCATGAGCACGCCGGTCCGCATCAATCTCCTTCCCCACCGCGAACAGAAGCGGGTGGCGAGGCAGCGGCAGTTCGTCTCGCTCGCCGCGCTGCTCGCGATCATGAGCCTGGGCGTGGTCGGGCTCGTCCACATCGTGCTGTCGAAGCAGATCGACAACCAGAACAGCCGCAATGCGCTGCTGAAAACCGAGATCGTGAAGCTCGACGAGCAGATCAGGGAAATCGACAAGCTGCGCGAGCAGATCGCGCAGGTGCTCGCGCGCAAGCAGGTGGTCGAGACCTTGCAGGCCAATCGTAACGAATCTGTGCACCTGCTCGACCAGCTGGTCCGGCAGTTGCCCGATGGCGTTTACTTGCGCTCGATCCGACAGTCCGGGACCCGCGTCACGCTGATCGGTTACGCGCAGTCGAATGCGCGGGTGTCCACGCTGATGCGCAACATCGAGAGTTCGCCGTGGGTCGCCTCGCCCGAACTGGTCGAGGTCAAGCTGGTCGCGCCGCCGCCGCCGCCGCCGGGCGGACAAGCCCGCGCGGGATCGGGCGAGCGCGTCAACGAGTTCACGCTCAACGTGCAGGTCAGGCGCGCGATGGCGCCGCTGGTGGTGGCGCCCGTGAAGCCCGCTCCGGGCGTTCCCGCCAAGGCGGTTCCGGCCGTGCCGTCGAAGCCGGCGCCGGCCAAGGCCTCCGTGGACGGCAGGGAAGCGAACGCATGAACCTGGACGACATCCGCCGGCTGAACATCCGCGACGTCGGCAACTGGCCGACGCTGCCCAAGATCGCTCTGCTGGGGTTCGTGTTCCTGGCTATCGTCGCGCTGGGCGCCTATTTCGACTGGAAGGACCAGTACGAGGCGCTACAGGCGTCGCAAGCCCAGGAGGAGAAGCTCAAGGAAGAGTACATCACCAAGAAGGCTAAGGCGGTCAATTACGATCTCTACGTCGCCCAGCTGAAGGACGTCGAGCAGTCGTTCGGCGCGCTGGTGAAGCAGCTTCCGAACCGCTCCGAAATCGACGCGCTGCTTACCGATGTCAACCAGGCAGGGCTGGGGCGCGGCCTGGTGTTCGAGTTGTTCCGGCCGGCCGTGTCGGAGAAGATGGCCGACTTCTACGCCGAGCTTCCGATCAGCATCAGGATCGCCGGCAACTACCACGACATGGGTGCGTTTGTCAGCGACGTCGCCCAGCTTCCGCGCATCGTCACCCTGAACGATCTGGTGATCAGCAACGACAAGGGCCAGCTTTCGATGGAGGGCGTGGCCAAGACCTTCCGCTATCTCGACGAGGACGAGATAGCGAAGCAGCGCGCCGCGCAGCGCGCGAAGGACAAGGAAAAGGCCAAGCGATGATCCGGCGCGCTGTACTGTTGCTTGCGGTCGGAGCGGTGCTCGCCGGCTGCGGTGGTGATCGCCATCAGGACCTGATCACGTGGATGGCCGAGCAGGGCAAGGACGCGCGCGGCCGGCTCGACCCGGTCCCGCAGATCAAGCCCTACGAGCCGTTCGCCTACAACGCGTTCGACCTTCCCGATCCGTTCAAGCCCCGCAAGATCGAGTCCTCCAAGGGCGGCAACAGGCTCGCTCCGGATCTCGCGCGACGGCGCGAGCCGCTGGAGTCGTTTCCGCTGGAGTCGCTGACCATGGTCGGCACGCTGGAGCGGAACAAGGCCGTGTTCGCGCTGATCCGGACGCCCGAGAAGGATGTCTACCAGGTCCGTGCCGGCAACTACCTCGGCCAGGACTACGGCGTGATCGTCGGCATCAGCGATACCGAAATCAAGCTCAGGGAACTCGTGCAGGACGGCGCGGGCGACTGGACCGAACGCACCAGTTCGCTCCAGCTGCAGCAGCAGCTGGATGGCAGCACTACACAGGGGCGGAAACGATGAGCGCAACCCTCCACAACAGCGCCACGCGCATGATTCGCGTCTGGCGGGCTGTCCTCCTGGCGGGCGCGCTGCTGACGGCGTTCGCGTCCTCCGCGCAGGTCGCCAACAGCATCGACGCGATAACCGTGTCAAGAGGCGCATCGGGCAACACCATCGTGCGCTTCTCGCTCAAGGCGCCGCCGGCGAACCCGCCCGCGGGCTTCGCGATCGCGAGCCCGCCGCGGATCGCGCTCGACTTCCTCGACACCACCAATGCGCTCGGCCAGACCCAACGGGTCATCGACGACATCGCGCTACGCAGCTTCAACGTCATCCAGTCCGGCAGCCGCACCCGCGTGGTCTTCAACCTGAACCGCGCGCAGACCTTCCAGACCACCGTCGAAGGCAGCGCGGTGCTGGTCACGCTATACGACCAGGCCGACAAGCAGGATCCGCGCGCCCAGATCGTGCAGCGCTTCGCCGAGGCACGGCCCGGTGACACCCAGCACACGCTGCGCGACGTCGACTTCCGGCGCGGCCGCAACGGTGAGGGCCGGATCGTGGTCGAACTTTCCGACAACGCGACCGGGATCGACATCCAGCAGCAGGGCCGGCAGCTGATCGTCGACTTCATGAAGACCACGTTGCCGCGCAACCTCGTGCGCCGGCTCGACGTGCAGGACTTCGGTACGCCGGTGGTCACGGTCGACACCTTCACTCAGGGGCCGAATGCGCGGATGGTGATCGAGCCCAAGGGGCTCTGGGAGCATTCCGCCTACCAGTCGGACAACCGCTTCATCCTCGAGGTGAAGCCGATCCTCGAGGACCCCAACAAGCTGACCCAGGGCACGCGGCAGGGCTACAAGGGCGAGAAGCTCTCGCTCAACTTCCAGAACGTCGAGGTGCGCTCGGTGCTGCAGGTGATCGCCGACTTCACCGGCCTCAACATCATCACCAGCGACACCGTGCAGGGCAGCCTCACGCTGCGCCTCAAGGACATTCCCTGGGACCAGGCGCTGGACATCATCCTGCAGACCAAGGGCCTCGACATGCGCAAGAACGGCAATGTCGTGCTGGTGGCCCCGCGCGAGGAGTTGGCCCTGAAGGAGAAGCAGCAGCTGGAGAACGCGGCCCAGATCAGCCAGCTCGAACCGCTGCAGCTCGAGTCGTTCCAGCTCAACTACATGAAGGCGCACGACTTCGCGAACATGCTGTCGACCAACCGCCAGCAGCAGTTCGGCGCCGGCGCTGGCCAGACCGCGACCACCGGCGGGCAGGGCTCGATCCTGTCGCAGCGCGGCGTGGCGTTCGTCGACCCGCGCTCCAACATACTGTTCGTGCAGGACACGCCGTCCAAGCTCGAGGAGGTCCGCCGCATCATCCGCCAGCTCGACGTTCCGGTGCGGCAGGTTCTGATCGAGGCACGGGTGGTGGTCGCGGGCGATTCCTTCTCCCGGCAGCTCGGTGTGCGCTTCGGCGCGCAGACAGCGATCACGTTCAATCGCGGCCGCTACGCGCTCGGCCAGGGCGGCTCGCTCGCGACGCAGCCGGTGGTGCGCACCGAGGGCGACCGCCTGATCCGCGAAACGCGGACCCAGACGCCGTTCGAGGCGGCATCCGGGCTCGCATCCGTCGGCTACTCGGACTCGCCGCAGCTCAACGTCAACCTGCCGGTACTCAATGCCGCCGGCCAGCTGGCGCTGACACTGATCAATCTCGGCAGCGGCAACCTCATCAATTTAGAACTGTCGGCGCTCGAAACCGACAACCGGGGCAAGGTGGTCTCCAGCCCGCGCGTGATCACCGCCGATAACCAGAAGGCCCACATCGAGCAGGGCACCGAGATCCCGTACGTGACCCCGGGCAGCGCGAACTCACCGGCGACGGTCTCGTTCAAGAAGGCCGTGCTGCGCCTCGATGTCACACCACAGATCACGCCCGACAACCGCATCATCATGACGGTCGAGGTCCGCAAGGACCAGGTCGGCCAGTTCGTGCAGCTCGGCGGCGGATTCCAGGTGCCGTCGATCGACACCCGCAACGTCACCACCCAGATCGCCGTGAACAATGGCGACACCGCGGTGATCGGCGGCATCTACGAAGAGATCATCCGCAACGAAGTCGACAAGGTGCCGTGGCTCGGCGACCTGCCGCTGGTCGGTTACCTGTTCAAGACGACGACCAAGTCGAGCGAAAAGACCGAGCTCCTGATCTTCCTCACGCCGCGCGTGGTCAAGGAATCGGTGACAGCGGTCCGCTAACCCCTGTCGTCCCCGCGCACGCGGGGACCCAGTGTCGTTGCCACGAAAGACGCTGGATTCCCGCTTTCGCGGGAATGACGATGCCTCTGCACTACAATGCCCCGGTGTCTCTGCACCGGGGCAATCTGTTTCTGGTCGGCCTGATGGGGGCTGGCAAGTCAACGCTGGGCCGGCAGGTCGCCAGGCGCATCCACGTGCCGTTCGTAGACGCTGATCTGGAACTCGAACGGCGCCTCGGCGTCACCATCCCGATGATCTTCGAGATCGAGGGCGAAGCGGCTTTCCGCGATCGCGAGGAGGCGCTGATCGCCGAACTCACCGATCTCACCGGCGTGGTGCTCGCGACCGGCGGTGGCGCGGTGACCCGCGAAGCCAGCCGGCGCTGCCTCAAGGAGCGCGGCACCGTGCTCTACCTGCACGCTGCGCCCGAAACGCTTTGGGAACGCGTACGGCACGGGCGCGACCGGCCGATGCTGAGCGTCGAGGATCCCCGGGCACGCATCGCCGCCCTCTACGCCGAGCGCGACCCGCTCTATCGCGAGATCGCGGACCAGGTGATCGAGTCGGATCGCGACACCGTCATGCGCTTTGCCCGGTCGCTTGCGGCCAGGCTGGAACCGGGTGGGACCGGCAATGCGAACGCTTGAACTCACCCTCGGGGATCGCAGCTACCCGATTCACGTCGGCGCCGGCGTGATGGCGCGCGCCGGCGAGGTCGTGGCCGGCTTGCCGGCACGGCGCGCGATCGTCATCAGCAACGCGACGGTGGCTGGCCACTGGCTGGCGCCGTTGCGCACGTCACTCGCGGCCGCGGGGCTCGCGGTCGACGTGGTGCTGATTCCCGACGGCGAGAGCCACAAGAGCTGGGCGACGCTGCACGACGTGCTCAGCCGGCTGATCGAGCTTCGTGCCGAGCGCGGCACCGTTCTGGTCGCGTTGGGTGGCGGCGTCGTCGGCGATCTCGCCGGCTTCGCGGCGGCGATCTACCAGCGCGGCATGCCCTTCGTGCAGGTGCCCACGACGCTGCTCGCCCAGGTCGATTCGTCGGTCGGGGGCAAGACCGCGGTCAACCATCCGCTCGGCAAGAACATGATCGGCGCGTTCTGGCAGCCGCGAGCCGTCGTGATCGACACCGACTGCCTCGCGACGCTGCCGGACCGCGAGCTTCGCGCGGGTCTCGCCGAAGTGATCAAGTACGGCGCGATCCGGGATCGAACCTTCTTCGACTGGCTCGAAAGCTCGATCGACGCGCTCCGCCTGCGCGATCCCGGAGCGCTTGCGCACGCGATCGTCGAGAGCTGCCGGATAAAGGCGGAGATCGTGGCGGCGGACGAGCGCGAGAGCGGCCTTCGTGCGCTGCTCAATTTCGGCCATACCTTTGCTCACGCCATCGAGACCGCGACCGGCTACGGCGCCTGGCTGCATGGCGAGGCTGTCGGCGTGGGAATGGTGCTCGCAAGCCGGTTGTCTTCGCTGGAAAGCGGGCTCGCGGTCGGCGACGCGCTGCGCGTCGAGGCGCTGATCGCGCGCGCACGTCTGCCGGTGGCGCCACCCCAGCTGGCGCTCGAACGCTGGCTCGAGCTCATGGGTCACGACAAAAAGGTCGAAGCCGGCGTGATTCGCTTCATCCTGCTCGAAGCGCTCGGCCACGCGATCGTGCGCGGCGGCGTGTCGCGCGAATCGCTCGCCGCGACGCTCCGCTGACGATTGGCGCTCGCGCAGCAACGAAAAACGGCGCCCGGGGGCGCCGTTTTTCCTGGGTGGTACCTCGCGCCTACGGCGTGCAGGTGATCGATGCAGTTACCGACTGTTGCGGCGCGCTCGAGTCGATGACGGTCACCGTATTCGATCCCGAGCCGCCGGACAGTGGCGCCGGGCCACTCACGAGGAACGTGCTGCCGGACGCCTGGACCGGCGTGCCAGTCACCGTCCAGCCGACGGGCTGGCCGATCACCACGCTGTAAGGCGCATTGCCGCCGGTCACCGCGAACTGGTAGGTGCGGGGCGATGTGCAGCTGCCGGCGGACCCGGTCTGCGTCGGCGGCGTGATCGCCAGCGTCGACGCCGGCGGCGGCGGCGCCGGTGCCTGCGCTCCCGGATTGTTGTTCACCGTCGGCAGGCCGGTTGTCAGCGTCCGTCCCGTCGCGTCGGTGATAGCGAACGTCAGGTTGGTGAAGCAGGTGCCGTTGGTGATGATATCGAAGCCGCCGCCGTTCACCTGCACCGGCACTCCAACCAGCGTCACGGCGTCGGGGAAGTTGGTCACGACGCGATAGGGCGGCGTGCCGCCGAAGATGTAGTGCGAGACGCGTACACCGCTCGAGCAGACGTTCTGCGCCGGCCCGGTGATCGTCGTGGTGCCGCTCGGTGCGACCGAGAGCACGCCCTCGCCGCTGGTGACCTGCGCGATCACGAACTGTGCAGTGACCTGACCGCCGGTCGACACTTCGGTCGCACGCAACAGCCCGATCTGGGTCGGCGTATTCGCGGGCGAAGAGAGGATCACCCGCGCTTCGCCGTTGGCATCCGAAATCACCGTCAGCGTCGAGGTGAGCGGGGAGCCGGGATTGGTCGTCTGCAGCGCGAACTGGCCCTGGACGACATCGAATCGCACCGAGCGTCCCGGGAGCGCCGTTCCGCCCGGGCCGGTGACCTTGACCGTCGCGACACTGGTCTGCCCCGAGCAAAGATCGCCACCCGGGCACGGCGCGGAGTTTGGCGTAATCGTGATCGACGCGGGCAATAGAAGGCTGGGCCGCACCGTGATTTCCGCAATCGCGGTCTGGCCCGTCGCGTCGCGGATGGTGATGTTGGCGTTCTGCGCCGTCTCCACATTGTTCGCGAGCAGGGCCAGCTGGTTGCCGCTGACGTTTTGCGTCACAGGCAGCGCAGCAGGGTTCGCCGAGAAGGCCTGGTAGGGCGGCGTGCCACCGGAAATCGACAGAATCAGCGGCGTGCCCGCGTACGCGGTCGCTTCACCCGGTATCACCGTCAGCGGGCCGGGTTGCGTGGGTCCCGGCGCGTAGGGGTTGTTCGGGGCGCCGCTGCCGCCGCCGCAGGCGGATAGCGCGAGCACGCCTGCTGCTGCCAGGAGGGTCAGCGCCGGTCGAAGCCATGCGGTCAGGCGGGTTGCGAGCATGTCGGGATCCTGAATGATGGTGTCCTAAACCTGACTCGATGGGCAGGTCGAATCGAACGTAGCAACAATAAGATACGAGATTTTGTTCAGATTAAAGCCTAAGTACCGGGCGAGCGCAAGGGATGTGCCGGGTGAGCGGCACATAATGCCCGACGGGCTGTTGCATGAGCGCCCTATCGGCGGTCCATTCTTGTCGCATTGCAGCATCGCGGGTAACATTAAAAGGCTTCGCCGTTGTCCCGTACAAGCAAGCATCGGGCCTGATTGGGTCGGTCCCGACCAGGCTTGGAAGCCGCGAACCGAATCGGCCTCTCCTGACGAGGTAAGAGCGTGAAGCAGGATCTCTCCGACCGCCCGCCGCTGCCGCCCGCCCGACAGGGTCTGTATGACCCCAGGAACGAGCACGATGCCTGCGGGCTGGGCTTCATCGCCCACATCAAGGGCAAGAAGTCGCATGCGATCGTACAGCAGGGCTTGAGGATTCTCGAAAATCTCAGCCACCGCGGCGCGACGGGCGCCGATCCGCTGCAGGGCGACGGCGCCGGCATCCTCATCCAGCTGCCCGACGCCTTCCTTCGGCGGGCCTGCGGCAAGCTCGGACTCACGCTGCCCACGATCGGCCAGTACGGCGTGGGCATGGTGTTTCTCCCCAAGGAACCCGCGTCGCGCATGGCCTGCGAGCAGGAGATCGAACGCGCGATCGCGGCCGAGGGCCAGCGGCTGCTCGGCTGGCGCGACGTCCCGACTAGCAACGAGGGCTTGTCGGAGCGCACCAAGGAAGTCGAGCCGGTGATCCGGCAGGTTTTCGTCGGTTGCGGGTCGCGCGACATGGACGGCGACGCGCTCGAGCGCAAGCTCTACGTGATCCGCAAGCGCGCGGGCCACGCGATCCAGGCGCTCGCGCTTCGCCACGGCCGGGAGTTCTACGTGCCGTCGCTGTCGACGCGAACCATCGTCTACAAGGGCATGCTGCTGGCCCATCAGGTGGGGAGCTACTACCTCGACCTGCGCGAAGAGTCGATGGTCTCGGCGCTCGCGATGGTGCACCAGCGTTTCTCGACCAACACCTTTCCGACCTGGGATCTCGCGCATCCGTTCCGCTTCGTGTGCCACAACGGCGAGATCAACACGCTGCGCGGGAACTTCAACTGGATCCGCGCGCGCGAAGGCGCGATCGCGTCGAAGGTGCTGGGCGATGACCTGCCGAAGCTGTTCCCGCTGATCTACGAGGGCCAGTCGGATTCGGCGTCGTTCGACAACGCGCTCGAGCTCTTGGTGATGGGCGGCTATTCGCCGGCGCACGCGATGATGATGATGATTCCCGAAGCCTGGGCCGGGAATCCGCTGATGGACGCCGACCGCAGGGCGTTCTACGAATACCACGCGGCGCTGATGGAGCCCTGGGACGGGCCGGCGGCGATGGCGTTCACCAACGGGCGCCAGATCGGCGCCACGCTCGATCGCAACGGCTTGCGGCCCGCGCGCTACATCGTCACCGATGACGACTACGTGGTGATGGCCTCGGAGGTCGGCGTGCTCGACATCCCCGAGCGCAAGATCGTCAGGAAGTGGCGGCTGCAGCCGGGCAAGATGCTGCTGGTCGACCTGGAGGCCGGGCGCATCGTCGACGACGACGAATTGAAGCGCACGCTCGCGACCGCCAAGCCCTATCGCGAATGGATCGGCCGCTGCCGGCTGTCACTCGAGGCGATGCCCGAGCCGGCGCCGGCGGAGCCCGCGCGAGCGTCGCTGCTGGATCGCCAGCAGGTGTTCGGCTATACCCAGGAAGACATCAGGATCGTCCTCACGCCGATGGCCGTGGCCGGCGAGGAGGCGATCGGCTCGATGGGCAACGACGCCGCGCTGCCGGTGCTGTCGCTCAAGCCGAAGCTGCTCTACTACTACTTCAAGCAGCTGTTCGCGCAGGTCACCAATCCGCCGATCGATCCGATCCGCGAGGAACTGGTGATGAGCCTGGTTTCGTTCATCGGGCCGCGACCCAATCTGCTCGGCATCGAAACGGGTAGCGACGGATCGGTGCCGCCGATGCGGCTCGAGATCGCGCAGCCGATCCTCACCGCCGAGAACATGGAACGGCTCCGCCACGTCGAGCTGTTCTCCGGCGGCGCTTTCAAGTGCGAGGAACTCGACATCTGCTACCCCGCGGAGTGGGGCGCGAACGGCATGGAGGCGGCGCTGGCGAGCCTCGCCGCGCACGCCGAGGACGCGATCCGGCAGGGTCGCAACATCCTCATCCTCACCGACCGCAGCGTCTCGCGCGAGCGCCTGCCGATTCCCGCGCTGCTCGCGACCGCGGCGGTTCACGAGCATCTGGTGCGCAAGGGCATGCGCACCCGCACCGGGCTGGTGGTCGAGACCGGGTCGGCGCGCGAAGTGCATCACTTCGCTTTGCTCGCCGGCTACGGTGCCGAGGCGATCCATCCCTACCTCGCGTTCGAGACGCTGGCCGCGTTCGATCGGTACCTGCCCGGCACGGACCCGAAGGAGGCGCAGAAGAACTACATCAAGGCGATCTGCAAGGGGCTCTACAAGGTCATGTCGAAGATGGGCATTTCCACCTACCAGAGCTACTGCGGCGCGCAGATTTTCGAGGCGGTGGGGCTCGCCAGGGGATTCGTCGACAAGTATTTCTACGGTACCGCGAGCAACATCGAGGGGATCGGCGTGTTCGAGGTCGCGGCGGAGGCGGAACGGCTGCACCGGGCCGCGTTCGGCGATCACCCGTCGCTCGCCGACATGCTGGAGCAGGGCGGCGAATACGCGTACCGCGTCCAGGGCGAGGAGCACATGTGGACGCCCGATTCGATCGCCAAGCTGCAGCATGCGGCGCGCGCCAACAGCTACTCGACCTACGAGGAATTCGCGGCGCTGATCAACGACCAGGGCCGCAGCCTGAAGACGCTGCGCGGCCTGTTCGAGTTCCAGCTCGACACGAGGCAGCCCGTGCCTCTCGAAGAAGTGGAGCCCGCAGCGTCGATCGTCAAGCGCTTCTCGACCGGCGCGATGAGCCTGGGCTCGATCTCCACCGAGGCCCACACCGCGCTTGCGGTCGCCATGAACCGCATCGGCGGCAAGTCGAACACCGGCGAAGGGGGCGAGGACGCGGTGCGCTATCGCGCCGAAATGCGCGCCGGCGGCAGCACGATCAAGGATGGCGACACGCTTGCCAGCATCATCGGGCGCGACCGCGTCGAGGCCGACTTCAAGCTCAAGGCCGGCGATTCGCTGCGCTCGAAGATCAAGCAGGTCGCCTCCGCGCGCTTCGGCGTCACCGCGGAGTACCTGTCATCCGCCGACCAGCTGCAAATCAAGATGGCGCAGGGCGCGAAGCCCGGCGAGGGCGGCCAGCTGCCCGGCCACAAGGTGTCCGCGTACATCGCCAAGCTGCGCTACGCGGTGGCCGGCGTAGGCCTGATCTCGCCGGCCCCACACCACGACATCTACTCGATCGAGGACCTGGCGCAACTGATCCACGACCTCAAGAATGCCAATCCGCGCGCGTCGATCTCGGTGAAGCTGGTTTCCGAAGTCGGCGTCGGGACGGTTGCGGCGGGTGTGGCGAAGGCGAAAGCGGACTACGTGACCATTGCCGGCCACGACGGCGGCACCGGGGCTTCGCCGGAATCGTCGATCAAGCACGCCGGCACGCCGTGGGAGCTTGGCCTCGCGGAGACCCAGCAGACGCTGGTGCTGAACCGTCTGCGCGGGCGCATCGCAGTGCAGGTCGACGGCCAGATGAAAACCGGCCGCGACGTCGCGATCGGCGCGCTGCTCGGCGCCGACGAGTTTGGTTTCGCGACCGCACCGCTGGTCGTGACCGGCTGCATCATGATGCGCAAATGCCACCTCAACACCTGCCCGGTCGGCGTGGCGACCCAGGATCCGGTGCTGCGCAGGAAGTTCGACGGGCAGCCCGAGCACGTCGTCAACTACTTCTTCTTCGTCGCCGAGGAACTGCGCCGGATCATGGCGCAGCTCGGCTTCCGCAAGTTCTCGGACATGATCGGGCGCAGCGACCTGCTCGACATGCGACGCGGCGTCGAGCACTGGAAGGCGAAGGGTCTCGACTTCTCGCGCGTCTTCTACCAGCCACCGGTGCCCCCGGAGGTGGCGCGCTTCAACTGCGAAGCGCAGGACCACGGCCTGGAGCGCTCACTCGACCACGAGATCCTCAAGGCTGCGGCACCGGCGATCGACAAGCGGCAGCCGGTGCGCCTGTCGTTCAAGATCCGCAACGCGCACCGCTCGGTGGGCGCGATGCTGTCGGGCGAGGTGGCGCGGCACTACGGCCACGAGGGCTTGCCGCCGGATACGCTGCACGTCGCCTTCAAGGGCACCGCGGGGCAGAGTTTCGGCGCGTTCCTGGCGAGGGGCGTAACCTTCGAACTGACGGGCGCGACCAACGATTACGTCGGCAAGGGACTGTCGGGCGGCCGCATCGTCGTGTACCCCGACCCGTCCTGCCCCGCGAAGCCCGAGGCAAACATCATCGTCGGCAACACCGTGATGTACGGCGCGATCGACGGCGAAGCCTACTACCGCGGCGTGGCCGGCGAGCGCTTCTGCGTGCGCAACTCGGGCGCGATGGCGGTGGTCGAGGGCACCGGCGACCACGGTTGCGAATACATGACCGGAGGCACGGTCGCCGTGCTCGGCGCCACCGGTCGCAATTTCGCGGCGGGCATGAGCGGAGGCATCGCCTATGTCTACGACCCGGACGGCACGTTTCGCGAGCGATGCAATCCGTCGATGTGCGAGATCGCGACGGTCGCAACGGAGGCCGAGCAGGCCCGGCAGGAGCGCGAACTCGGCGAGGCGGGCAAGGGGCTGGCGCGCCACCTGGGCAGGCCGGACGAGCTGATCCTGCGCGAACTGATCGAGCGGCACCTGCGCTTCACCGGTTCGACCGTGGCGCTCGCCATGCTCGATGACTGGGAAGCGGCGCGAGCGCGCTTCGTGAAGGTGTTCCCACACGAATACCGACGGGCGCTGACCGAGATGCACGCGAAACTGGCGGCGCAGCCGGCGGCCGCAAGGGAAAAGGCCGCGGCATGATTGCTGCGCATGAAGAATGATGGCTGCGCATGAAGGATGAGAGCTGTGCATGATTGCTGCGCATGAAAGATGATTGCTTCGCATGAAGAATGATGGCTGCGCATGAAGGGTGACGCTGCGATCCATTGAGCCTTTTTTCATTCTTCATTCTTCATTCTTCATCCTTCATCCTTCATCCTTCATCGTTCATTCTTCATCAGCAAAGCGACTGTCATGGGAAAGATCACCGGGTTCATGGAGCTCGCGCGCGTCCAGGAGGCGCACGAGGGCGTTCCGCAGCGCCTGCGGCACTACCGCGAGTTCATCCACGCGCTGGGCGACGAGGCCGCGTCGAAACAGGGCGCGCGTTGCATGGACTGTGGCATTCCGTTCTGCACCACGGGCTGCCCGGTCAACAACATCATTCCCGACTGGAATGACCTCGTCTACCGGCGGCAGTGGCAGCAGGCGCTGCAGATGCTGCACGCCACCAACAACTTCCCCGAGTTCACCGGCCGCGTGTGCCCCGCGCCCTGCGAGGCAGCGTGCACGCTCAACATCAACGACGATCCGGTCGGGATCAAGTCGATCGAGCACTTCATCATCGACAAGGGCTGGGAGGAAGGCTGGGTGGTTCCGCTGCCGCCGGCGCGCAAGACCGGCAAGCGCGTCGCGGTGATCGGCTCGGGCCCCGCGGGCATGGCGTGCGCCCAGCAGCTCGCACGCGCGGGGCACGTCGTCGTGCTGTTCGAGAAGGCCGATCGCATCGGCGGGTTGCTGCGTTACGGCATTCCCGATTTCAAGATGGAGAAAGCGCTGATCGACCGGCGCATGGCCCAGATGGCGTCCGAGGGCGTCGAATTCCGCGCCAACGTTCAAGTTGGCCGCAACGTTGCCGCAAACGCCATCGTGGCGGAGTTCGACGCGGTCGTACTCTCCGGCGGGGCCGAGCAGGGCCGCGAACTTCCGGTGCCGGGGCGCGAGCTTCGCGGCGTGCACTTCGCGATGGAGTTCCTGCCGCAGCAGAACCGCGTGGTGGCCGGCGACGTCGTCGCCGACCAGATCAAGGCGACTGGCAAGTACGTCATCGTCATCGGCGGCGGCGACACCGGCTCCGACTGCGTCGGCACATCGAACCGCCAGGGTGCCGCGTCGGTCACGCAATTCGAACTGCTGCCGCAGCCGCCCGAGCACGAGAACAAGGCGCTGGTGTGGCCGTACTGGCCGATCAAGCTTCGCACTTCGACGTCGCACGAAGAGGGCTGCGAGCGGGACTGGGCGGTCGCGACCAAGCGCTTCGAAGGCCGCGACGGCAAGGTGGAGCGGCTGGTGGCGGTGCGCGTCGAATGGAACCAGGATGCCGGCGGCGCGACCCGGATGGTCGAGGTGCCGGGAAGCGAGTTCGAACTGAAGGCCGACCTGGTCCTGCTCGCGATGGGATTCACCGGCCCGTCGTCGACGGGCCTGCTCGAGCAATTCGGTGTCGAGCGCGATGCGCGCAGCAACGTCCACGCGAACACCGACGACTACCGCAGCTCGGTTTCGAAGGTGTTTGCCGCCGGCGACATGCGCCGCGGCCAGTCGCTGGTAGTCTGGGCGATCCGCGAGGGACGCCAGTGCGCGCGTGCCGTCGACGAGTTCCTGATGGGCGCGAGCGAGCTCCCGCGCTGACGCGCGTCCTCGGTTCACCGTTGAGCGTTAAGCGTTGAGCGTGGACATCCACAGATCACCCTCAACGCCGAACGCTCAACCGCCTTGCAGAACGACTCCTTCCTCCGCGCGCTGCGCCGCGAGCCGACGCCGCATACGCCGGTGTGGCTGATGCGCCAGGCCGGACGCTATCTGCCCGAGTACAACGCGACGCGGGCGAAGGCAGGCAGCTTCATGGCGCTCGCGCAGGATCCCTCGCTCGCCTGCGAGGTCACGCTGCAGCCGCTCGAGCGCTTCCCGCTCGACGCGGCGATCCTGTTTTCCGACATTCTGACCGTCCCCGACGCGATGGGGCTCGAGCTGTCCTTTGCCGAGGGTGAAGGACCGCGATTCGCCCGCACGACGGCCGACGAGGCATCGATCGCGCGCCTCGACGTGCCCGACATGGCGAAGCTCCGGTACGTGTTCGACGCGGTAGCGACGATCAAGCGTGCGCTGGCAGGACGGGTCCCGCTGATCGGCTTTGCCGGCAGCCCGTTCACGCTCGCCTGCTACATGATCGAGGGTCACGGCAGCAGCGACGACTTCGCCAGCGTCCGCCGCATGGCCCATGCGCGCCCCGACCTGCTGGCGAAGCTGGTCGACGTCAACGCCCGCGCGGTGACCATGTACCTCACCGAGCAAGTCCGCGCGGGTGCCGACGCCGTGATGATTTTCGACACCTGGGGCGGATTGCTGACTTGCGACGCGTGGCGCCGGTTCTCGCTCGGGCCGATGCAGCGCGTGCTGCGCGGGCTTGCACAGGCGGATGGCGGCGCGCGGGTTCCGACCATCGTATTCACGAAGGGTGGGGGCGCGTGGCTTGCCGAACTCGCGGATTGCGGCGCCGATGCCGTCGGGCTCGACTGGACCGTCGACCTCGCGGCGGCGCGTCGGGCGGTCGGCGATCGCGTTGCGCTGCAGGGCAATCTCGATCCGATCGTGCTCACGACCGACCTCGCCTGCGTCGTCAGGGAAACCGAGCGCGTCGTACGCGCCGCCGGCACCGCCCCCGGCCACGTGTTCAACTTGGGGCACGGCATCCTGCCGAAGACACCGCCGGAACACGTCGCCGCCCTGGTCGAGACCGTGCATCGCGTTTCCCGTCAGGCTAGAGGTGCCGGCGGCTGACACTCCGGCTTGGCGCACATGCCACGCTGCGGGGGAGCATGCTGGTCGGGGGCTTGACAAACGGCTTCGAAGCATTCGCAGGGTCCAGTTATGCACACCGCGAGCCGCGCGCGCACGCCCCGCGGCCTCACGCCGCGCTGCTCTGGGAAGGCGCCTGCAATCTATTGAGCCCTAAGGAAAAAAAGGGCGACCACCGGCGGGGGCAGCGAAGCGCGCGGTTGCGCATGTCATGGCCGGCCGAGGTACCGGGGATCTTACGCACACAGTTATCCACAGTTGGTGTGAATTGTTTTGGGTGTCGTTCAAAATGAATGGGTTGGCGCGAACTGTTTCGGTGTGAGGTGAGAACTTCGAACACTACAAGTCGGCGTCGCGAGGCAGCGAGGCGCTCGCAATGAGCGTCGTTCGGGTTGCACTTCCTGTCGCGGTCGACCGGCTGTTCGAGTACTGGGCCCCGTCGGGCATCGAGGTCGAGGCCGGCTCGATTGTCACGGTGCCGCTGGGGCGGCGGCGCGCTGCGGGGGTTGTGCAGGAAATTTCGCGCGAAGCGTCGGTGGCGCGCGAAAAGCTGCTTCCGATCAGCGAAGTCGCCGTCCTTCCACCGTTGCCGGACGACGTGCGCGAGCTGTGCGCGTTTGTCGCCGCCTACTACCAGTCGCCGATAGGACTCGCGATGGCGCTCGCCATGCCGCCGCTTGCGGCATCGCGCGCCGCACCGCGCACATGGCTGCATCCGCTGGCGTTGACGGCCGCTGGCCGCGATGCGCTCACCGGAACGCTTGCTCGTGCGCCTGTTGCACGCGCGCTTTTCGAGCGCCTCGCAGCGTCCGGCGCGGCGCTGGCGCGCGCCGACCTGCGCGAGCTTTCGCCTGCCGCGCGACAGACACTTGCCCGTTGGCGGGCGCGCGGATTGGTCGCCGAGCAAGTCGCCGCAGTCGAAGTGGCCAAGCCGCTGCGGCTCAACGACGCGCAAGTGGCCGCGCTGGAAGGCGTCCTCTCCACCCGCGGGCGATTCGTTTCGTTGGTGCTGCAGGGCGTCACCGGAAGCGGCAAAACCGAGGTGTATCTTGCCGCCGCGAAGGCCTGCGTCGATGCGGGCGAGCAGGTCCTTATCCTCGTCCCCGAGATCAATCTCACGCCGCAGCTCGTTGCGCGCGTCGCCTCGGCGCTGCCGGGCGCGCGCACGGTCGCACTGCACAGCGCGCTGGCGTCCGGCGAGCGGCTCGCCGGCTGGCGCGACGCTGCGACCGGTGCCGCCGACGTCGTTCTGGGGACGCGACTCGCGGTATTCACGCCGTTGCCGCGGCTCGCGCTGATCGTCGTCGACGAGGAGCACGACACTTCCTACAAGCAGCAGGAGTCGGTGCGCTATCACGCGCGGGACGCCGCGCTGTGGCGCGCCCGGCGTCGCGGCGTGCCCATCGTTCTGGGCAGTGCTACGCCTTCGCTCGAAACCTACGCGCACGCCGACGCGGGCCGCTACACGCGGCTGGTACTCGACCGGCGGGCCGATCCGCGCGCGCTGCCGCCAAGCGTCCGGCTGGTGCCGGCCCGCGATCAGAGCGTACGGGACGGACTGTCGAGCGTGCTGATCGACGCGATCGGCGAGCGCCTGCGGCGCGGCGAGCAGTCGCTGGTGTTCGTCAATCGCCGGGGCTACGCGACTTCGCTGAAATGCACCGTCTGTGCGTGGGAGGCGGGTTGTCCGCGTTGCAGCGCCCGGCTGGTGGCGCATCGCGTGCCGTCCGGGCTGGTCTGCCATCACTGCGGCCATCGCGAGCGCATTGCGCGCGCGTGTCCCGACTGCGGCAACGTGGATCTCGTTCCCGCGGGTCACGGCACCCAGAGGCTGGAGCAGACGCTGGGCGCCGCCTTTCCTGGCGCGCGACTTGCGCGCGTCGACCGGGACACGACGCGGCAGCGCGGCGCGTTCGCCCAGGTCCGCGAAAAGGTCGCCGCGAGCGAACTCGACGTGCTGATCGGCACGCAGATGCTCGCCAAGGGCCACGACTTTCCGCGGCTCACGCTGGTGGGCGTGCTCGGCGCGGACAACGGCCTCTACAGCGCGGACTTTCGCGCGACCGAACGGCTCGCGGCACTGCTCGTGCAGGTCGCCGGACGCGCCGGTCGCGCGGAACTGCCGGGGGAGGTCATCGTGCAGACCGACTTTCCCGGCCATCCGCTGTTCGTGGCGCTGGTGCGGAACGATCATGCCGCGTTCGTGCGCGAACTGCTCGCCGACCGCGAGGCGGCCGGGCTCCCGCCGTATTCGCACCTGGCGCTGCTCGCGGCGGAGGCGCAGCGCCGCGAGGATGTCGACCGATTCCTCGCCACCGCGCATGCCAGCGCAGCGGAACTCCGGCGCCCGCTCGCGGCGGATGTCGAAGTATTCGCGCCGGTGCCTTCTCCGCTCGCGCGACGCGCGGGCTTCGAGCGCTCGCAGATGCTGCTGCGCAGCCGGCGGCGCGCCGACCTGCAGCGCCTGCTTACCGAGCTTCGGGCAGCGCTTGACGCCTCCGGGTCGCGCAAGGTCCGCTGGTCGATCGACGTCGATCCGCCCGGGCTGGCCTGATCCGGCGCTCGCGCCCGCGATCGCTATAATCCATCGTTTGTCTTTTTCTTCCCTGATGATCGATCCCAAGGCGGCAATCGAACGCGCCCTCGCGCACGCGGTCGCCGAAGTGGTGCCTGGCGCCGGTGATGCAGCGGTCATGCTCGAGCGTCCGAAACAGGCCGCGCACGGCGACTATGCGTCGAACATCGCGATGGCGCTCGGCAAGCGCGCGAAGCGCAACCCTCGCGAACTCGCAGCGGCGCTCTCGGCAGCGACCCTGCCTGGCCTCGCTGGTGTGGTCGAAAAGGCCGAGATCGCCGGCCCGGGCTTCATCAACCTGACCCTGACGCCGGCCGCGCGCCAGGCGGTCGTTCGCCTAGTGTTGGAGGCGCGCAGCCACTACGGTCGCAGCGACGTGCGCAAGGGCGAGCGGGTGCTGGTCGAGTTCGTGTCGGCGAATCCGACCGGACCGCTGCATGTCGGTCACGGTCGGCAGGCCGCGCTGGGCGACGCCATCGCCAACCTGATCGAGTGGCAGGGCGCGTCGGTCACCCGCGAGTTCTACTACAACGACGCCGGGGCGCAGATCGAGAACCTGGCGCTTTCGGTCCGGGCCCGCGCGCGGGAGCTGCTCGGCGAGGCCACCACGTTCCCCGAGGACGGCTATCACGGCGAGTACATCCGCGAGATCGCGCGCGACTATCTCGACCGCGTCGGGCACGACCTTGCCGACATCGACGCGATCCGCCATTTTGCCGTCGCGGCGCTTCGCGTCGAGCAGGATCGCGACCTCGAGGCGTTCGGCGTTCGCTTTGACAACTACTACCTGGAGAGCTCGCTGTACCGCGACGGGCGGGTGGAGCGGACCGTGGGGGCGCTGATCGCATCCGGCCACAGCTACGAGCACGAGGGCGCGCTGTGGCTGCGCACCACCGACTTCGGCGACGACAAGGACCGGGTGATGCGCCGGACCAACGGCGGCTACACCTATTTCGTTCCCGACGTCGCCTACCACGTCACCAAGTGGGAGCGCGGCTTCGCGAAGGCGATCAACGTGCAGGGCTCCGATCACCACAGCACGGTGCAGCGCGTGCGCGCCGGGTTGCAGGCGCTGAAGGCGTCGATTCCTCCCGGCTATCCGGACTATGTGCTGCACAAGATGGTGACGGTGATGAAAGGCGGCGAGGAGGTGAAGATCAGCAAGCGCGCCGGCAGCTACGTCACCGTGCGCGATCTGATCGACGAGGCCGGGCGCGACGCCGTGCGCTACTTCCTGGTCTCCCGCAAGGCCGACGCGGAATTCGTGTTCGACCTCGACCTCGCGCGTTCGCAGTCCGAGGAAAACCCGGTCTACTACGTGCAGTACGCGCACGCCCGTGTGGTCTCGGTGCTGAAGCAGGCCGGGATGACGCCCGCCGTCGCCGCGGCCGCGCTGATCGGCGCCGACACCTCGCCGCTGACCAGCTCCTACGAGGTGGCGTTGCTGCGGCGGATCGCCGACCTGCCGGTGGAACTCGCGGTTGCGGCCCGTGATTTCGCGCCGCATCAGATCACGCACTACCTCAAGGACTTGGCCGGCGAATTCCACAGTTACTATAATGCGGAGCGATTTCTCGTCGACGACGAGCGTGTGCGCCTTGCGCGTCTCGCGCTGGTCGTCGCCGTCGGGCAGGTGCTGGCGAACGCCCTGGCCGTGCTCGGGCTGTCCGCTCCCGACCAGATGTAGCGCCACGCGCCGATCCGCATGCCCCTACCGACGATCTCGCCATTCCGACCCGCGCGCCGGCCCGCGCCCGCGCGGCACAGCCGGGGTGGAACGCTGCTCGGGGTGTTCATCGGCATCGTGCTCGGCATCGCGATCGCGGGATCCGCGGCGCTGTACGTCACCGGCGGCTGGAAGGCCTATCAGACCCAGGTCACCGGCGCTCGCGACACCCGGGACGCGGCTCGCGAGCCGGCCAAATCCGCGAAGGCCGAGGCCGACAAGCCGCGCTTCGATTTCTACAAGATCCTGCCTGGCGGCGAGGAGCCCAAAGTCGCGACGGTCAAGCCCGCGCCGCCCGATCGTGCGCTCGCGGACCGGGCAGCGGAGCGTTCCGCAGGCCGCCTCGCGACGGAACCCGTTTCCGCACCCGAAAAGCCCAAGGCAGGCGAGCGCGTCGCCACAGCTGATCCCGCCACCAAGGCTGCAGTCCCCGACCGCTTCTGGCTGCAGGCCGGCTCGTTCGCGAACGAGTCCGAGGCCGAGAACCTGCGCGCAAGGCTGGCGCTCGCGGGATGGGAAGCGAAGCTGCAGCAGGGCACGATGCCCGACAAGGCGGTGCGCTACCGGGTACGGCTCGGCCCCTACGACAACGTCGACGAGCTGAACCGGATCAAGGGCGAGCTGGCGCGCCGGGGCTTCGACGTCGCCGTGATTCGCCAATGACGGCATCCTCGTGAACCAAGGTCATCCGCGGCTGACCAACCGACGTTAATCCCTGCCCGCCCGCGTTGAGGCGAGCCTCCTGGAGACTCTCGGATGAAGGTATCGATCGTGACAAGCGCCTCGCGGCGCGGACTCTTCGCTTTGCTGGTGCTGGGCGCCTTCGGTATCGGCAGCGCGGCTGCACAACAATTGGTTGAAGGCCAGCAGTACCTGCGCCTGAAGAACGCCCAGCCCGTCGACAGCGGCAAGAAGATCGAGGTGCTGTATTTCTTCTCGTACGGGTGCCCGCACTGCCGCGACTTCGATCCCGAACTGCAGCCATGGCTGAAGTCCCTGCCGCCGGACGTCGAGTTCCGGCGCGTGCCGGTCGACTTCGGCCGCGAGCAATGGACGAATCTCGGCAAGGTGCTCTACACGCTCGAAGCGCTCGGCGCCGAGAGCAACCTGACGTCGGAGGTGTTCGTGGCGGTGCACGACCGGAAGCTGCCGCTGTACCAGGACAAGGCGTTCTTCGACTGGGCGGCGTCGAAGGGTCTCGATCGCAAGAAGGTCGAGGACACGTTCAACTCGTTCGGCGTGAACAGCAAGCTGAACCGCGCCCGCCAGCTCGCGAAGAACTACAACGTGCAATCGGTCCCGGTGGTGTTCGTCGATGGCAAGTTCCAGATCTCCGCGGAGAAGGTCGGCACGCACGCGGCGATGCCTTCGGCAATGAACCAGCTGATCGCCAAGGCGCGCGCCGAGCGTCCGAAGAGCTGATCGGCGTGAACAGGTGAATGGGTGAACAAGTGAACAGGTGAACAGGTGAATAGGTGAAGGCGCTCGCATCGCACGCTTTCATTCACTTGTTCACTTGTTCACCGGCACGGAGTGCCGTGAACATTTTCCTCACCGGCGCGACGTCCGGGATCGGCGAAGCGCTCGCCCGTCATTACGCGGCGCGAGGCGCGACACTCGGCCTGTTCGCACGGAGGCGGTCCGAACTCGAGCGGTTGTCCCGCGAACTCGCGCCCGCGACCGTGCACTGCTACCCCGGCGATGTCCGCGATGCGGACGCGCTCGCGCGCGCCGGCGCCGACTTCCTTGCGCGCGCCGGGGTACCCGACGCGGTGATCGCCAATGCCGGCATTTCCCGTGGCACGTTGACCCAGGCGGCGGAGGATCTGCCTCAATTTCGCGCGGTCTTCGAGACCAACGTGCTGGGGATGGTGCATACCTTCCATCCGTTCGTGCAGGCGATGGTCGACGCGAAGCGTGGCGCGCTGGTCGGCATTTCCAGCGTGGCAGGGGTGCGCGGACTGCCCGGATCGGGGGCCTACTCGGGATCGAAGGCCGCAGCGATCAACTATCTCGAGAGCCTTCGGGTCGAACTGCACGGCAGCGGTGTCGCGGTGGTGACGATCTGCCCAGGCTTCATCGCGACACCTCTGACGGCGAAGAATCCCTACCGGATGCCGTTTCTGCTGGCTTCCGACAAGGCCGCGCGGCTCATGGCCGGCGCGATCGAGCGCCGCAGGAAGTTCTACGTGCTGCCCTGGCAGATGGCGCTGGTACGCCACATCTTGCGACTGACGCCGCGCTGGCTGTTCGATCGCGCGTTCGCCAACCGCAAGCGCAAGCCTCGCGGCGACGCCGCGCTTTAGGGGCACAGACCCGCCATCGGGGTCTGTCCCCGAATTGCTGGCGTATCGGCCTGCTACAGCGGCACGCGCACGCCGATCGTCACCGAATAGGCGTCGCCGTCCCCTTTGCCCGCGGTGGCCGTTCCCATCAGGTAGCCCGAAACCGGCCCCTTGGTCGCCGACGCCGACCCGAAGTCCATGCTCGCGCCGAAGCTGAACAGCGCCCAGTTGTCGTCGCGATTCGGCGTCGATGCCGAGAAACTGCCGCCGATCGTCGCCGGACTCACGGTGACGCGCAGCGGATCATCCTTGAATTCGTATTCCCAGGTCACCCGTCCGAACGGGCGCACCGCGCCGACCTGGCCCTGCACCTGCCAGCCAACGCTCGCGATCAGCGATTCGCGGGTCTGCTCGCCAAATCGCAGCGCCGTCATCGTCGTCGCCGGTTCGGAAAAGCCGTCGACGTCGACCTCCTGGTAGACCAGCTTCGCGAAGGGTCCGTGGACGAAGTCGCGCTGGTTCGTGAACCAGTAGCCGCCGAGCAGCCGCGCCGCCCAGTGCGACCCGCCGGTATCGCCGCTCGAACTGGACGGCACGGTGCCGAGGTTGAAGTTGCGGCGGACATCCTTGTAGTCGAGGTCGCCGAACAGTAGCGACGCGCCGAAGAACCAGGGTCCGTTCCCGAAACCGGCATAGAGGGTCGCGCTGGTCTCGTCGAGCTTGTGGCTGCCGCCGGTGTAGCTGGCTTTGTACTCGCTCCAGTTGACCGCCGCGCCGATCAGCAGGTTCGGGTTGACGCGGTAGTCGCCGCCGAAGCTGAAGGTGTTGGTGTCGGCGTCACCGCGAGCGTAGCCGGATTCGATGTCCGAACTGGCGAAGTCGTAGCTTGCCCACAGGTTGAAGGGCCGCTGCGACACCGGCGTGTTGAGCGCGGACCACATCCGGCCGTCGACAGTGCGGAAGGTCGCCTGCTCGACCACCATCGGTCCCTCGGTCAGCGTCGCCGCCTGCGACGGGCTTTCGAGTATCGAGGCGATGACCCCGGCGATAGCGGCGTGCGCGCCACCGGTCGGATGCACGCCGTCGGCGAACACGTAGCTCTGGTTGGCATTGGGCGCGACCAGGTTCGCGGGCGAACACAGCAGCGACGAGGGGACGCCTGCGCACGCCAGCGCCGTCGTATTGGTGAAACCGAACGCGGCGGGGTTGGCGAGAATCTCGTTGAACAGCGCGTACATGTCGATGCGCAACAGATTGCCGCCGAGCGCGTCCAGGCCCGCCTGCACGGTACCGTTATAGAGACCGGTGATTGCGCTGACCTGCGCGGCAGCCGCGGGACCCGCCGCCAGGAACGCGGGCGTCTTGCCGATGTCCGGCAGGTTCAGCACGACGAGGTTCTGCGCGCCAGCGGCTTGCAGCGCAGCGACCTGCTGGACGTATTGCGTGGCTGCGAGCGCGACTGCGGCCTGGAGTTGCGCCGAGGTGATCGTGCCTGCCTGCGCAAGCCCGAGCTGCACGAAGATGTCGTTCGCGCCGCCCCACACGGCATAGACGGCGTTGGGGTCGATGCCTCGCCCGAGCTGCTGCCCTACCTGCGTGGCAATCGGGACGGCAGCGTTGGTCGGGGGCTGGGCCGGATAGCCCGGCGTGAGCGTGACGCGGGCGCCGCCGTACGCGTAGTCGGTGCCACCCTGATTGGCCGGCGTGATCGTAAAACCGTAGCGTGCGCCGAGCACCTGAGCCCAGACCAGGTCCGGGTTGGTGGTGAACCGCCCGACACCGGGCGGCAGCACCGGCTGGTACGACCCGGCGTCGGTGAGGCTGTCGCCAAAGAAAAAGAAACCGCTCCATTGCGCCGTTGCGGATCCTGCCGACCAGGCGAGGGCAATGACGCTGGTAACCAGCGCGCGTTTCAGCAAATGCATGTAGTCCTCCTTGGGGAACGGGTGCCGTGGGGGGTTGCGACGGCATCGGTCGGTCGATGAATTCTAGGCCGAAACAACTGGAACGGCGCACCATGGGCGAGCATCGGGGGTTCGCCGGACATGATCCCGGGACGACACCGGCGCCCGCTGTGGCGGCACCTGTCACGGTCAACGTCGCGCCGGTGCGGCGCGTTAGGGCCCGAACAGGAGCTTTCCGACCATGACCTTGCCCACCATCCGCTCGCGAGACGTCCTCAGGCAGATCGCGACCGCACTGCTCGTCGCGCTTGCGACGCTCGGCGCTGCGTTCGCTCAGGACCTGCCGGATCGCGTCGGACGGCTCGCTGATCTGGGTGGGCGCGTCTACCTCGCCACCGAGGAGCGCGCCGACGAGTGGGTCGAGGCGCTGCGCAACTACACCGTCACCTCGGGCGACAACCTCTGGACCACCGACGACGGGCGTGCCGAGATCGACTACGGCGGTGGCCAGTTCCGCCTTGCCGGCGGCACCAACATGCACGTCGCGCGGCTCGATGATCAGACGCTCGCGCTGTTTGTCGCGCACGGCCGGGTGATCGTACGCATTCGCGTGCTCGACCCCGGTGAGTCGGCGCGCGTCGATACGCCGAACACCCAGGTAACCCTGACGCGGCCGGGCCTGTATCGCATCGAAGTCAGTCCAGACCCTTCACGGACGACCGTCGTCGTGCGCGAAGGGGAGGCGATCGTGGCCTTCGTCGGCGGCGCCCAGCAGGTACTGCCGGGGCAGACCGCTTTCGCCGACGGCCGCGAGCCTTCCTACGCGGAGGTCCGCAATGGTTACGGGACCGACGGGTTCGACAGCTGGAGCGCGAATCGTGACCGGCGCTATGAGCGCCGAGGTACGGTGAACTACGTGTCGCGCCAGATGATCGGCTACGCCGATCTCGATGAGCACGGCCGCTGGGAAAGCTCGAACGAGTACGGCGCAATCTGGTATCCGACCGCGGTTGCCGTCGGCTGGGCACCGTACCGCCACGGCCGCTGGACCTGGGTCGGCGGGTTCGGCTGGACCTGGGTCGACGACGCGCCCTGGGGCTATGCGCCGTTCCACTACGGCCGTTGGGCGTTCGTCGGCAATCGCTGGGGCTGGTGCCCGGGCGGCTACATCGCTCGTCCGTCCTGGGCGCCGGCGATGGTCGGCTGGTACGGCGGGGCGGGCTGGGAAGCGTCGGTATCCTTCGGCGCACCGGTCTTCGGCTGGGTGCCGCTGGCTTGGGGCGAGCCCTACCTGCCGTCGTGGCGCAACTGCTCGGATCGCTGCTGGACCCGGTACAATCGGCCCTACGCGGTCAACTACGCCGAGCGGCCGTCAGCACCGCCAACGCGATACAGGAACTGGTCGGCGCCGGGCGGCGTGACGGCAGTTGCGGGCGCGACGTTCACCGGCCGCCATCCGGTGCACGCCAATCTGGTTGCGGTGCGGCCAGGCGCGCTGTCCGGCGCGGCGGTTCTGTCGCAGGCGCCGGTGCTGGCGAAACCTACTGCCGCGACCATCCCGGGCGCCAAGCCGACGGTCGCGCGCGTGCCTGAGCCCGCCGGACGCATTTATCGAGACAATCCCGCCCCGCCGGCGGCTCGGGCCGGTACGACGACGTGGGGCAGCGGGGCCCCGTCGGCGCCCGGTGTGACCAGCGTGCGTCCGGCGCCGAGGACCGATGCGGCGCCGGTACAGGGACGCGCCCCGGCAGCCACCCAACCGAGGCCGCCGTCGACATCGTCCAGCGCACCACCGGCAGAGCAACCGCGACGCGCTCCTACAGCAAGCACTTACTCACAGGGAACCTGGGGCGCCCCGGCAGCGCCGGCGCAGCCCGGTTCCCGTCCCTCGACATCCGGTTCGCGCTCCGACCAGGGCGGCCCACAGACCGCTGTGCCGAATCGCGCCGAAGTGCCGCGCGCAGCGCCGCCCGCGAGTGCCGACATCCCGATGCCGCGCAGCGCTCCGCCTGCAACGCAGCCACAAAGGGCATCGCCCCCTTCGCCGCCAAGTTCGGCACAACCGGGCGCGCCGGTGCAGGGCACGCGTCCGCCGGCGCCGGTACCGCAGGCTGCTCCGGCACCTCCGCCCGCGGCAGGAAGCAAGCCGGCAGCCGAAAAGCCGGCAGCCGAAAAGCCGGCCAGCAAACTGGACAGCGACAAGCCGACCGTGCAGCGCTGACGCATAGCGTCGGCCCGCACGGTCGCCCCCGTGCAGGCTAGGGCCGGTGATCAGAGTACGGGTTCCCGCCTGCGCAGGAACGACAGGCTAGCCGTCCGCGCGGAGGCGAACGTAGGTCCCTGGCGCATCCTCGAGCGCGGGCAGCTTGCCCTTGCCGGGCACGCGCGGGGGAACGTCCTTCAGAAGGTGAGGCGCAAGCCACTTGCGCCAGTCGGGCCACCACGACCCCTCGTGCTGTTTGGCTCCCTCGAGCCACGCGTCAGCGTCGTCGGGGCGGCCCTCGCTGGTCCAATAGCCGTATTTATTGGCCAGCGGCGGGTTGATCATCCCGGCGATGTGGCCGGACCCGGACAGCACGAACCGCGACTTTCCAGACATCAGCCCGGGACCGCGGTAGGTCGCCTTCCAGGGCGCGATGTGGTCCTCCATTGCCGAGATGAAATACGCCGGCACGGTGACCTTGGACAGATCGATGGGTACGCCGGCGAGTTCGATGCCGCCAGGCTTTGCCAGCGCGTTATGCAGGTACATGTTGCGCAGGTAGAAACTGTGCATGCGGGCGGGCATGCGCGTCGAGTCGCCATTCCAGTGCAGCAGGTCGAACGGGAACGGGTCGCGGCCGAGCAGGTAGTTGTTGATCACGAACGACCAGATCAGGTCGTTGGCGCGCAGCATGTTGAAGGTGTTCGCCATCTCGCTGCCTTCGAGATAGCCGCGGTCGCTCATCTTCCGCTCGAGCGAGGCGATCTGCTCCTCGTCGATGAACACCTCGAGCTCGCCGGTCTCGCCGAAGTCGATCAGCGACGACATGAACGTCGCGCTCGCGATCCGCTTGTCCTTCTTCGCGGCCATGTAGCCGAGCGTCGCTGCGAGCAGCGTGCCGCCGAGGCAGTAGCCGACGACATTGACGTCGGGTTCGCCAGTGGCCTTGCCGACTGCGTCGACTGCCGCCAGCATGCCATCGGTGAGGTAGCGGTCGAATCCGGCATCGGCGAGCTTCGCGTCCGGATTCACCCAGGAGACGACGAACACCGTCATCCCCTGGTCGACGCACCACTTGACCAGCGAGTTCTTCTCTCTGAGGTCGAGGATGTAGTACTTGTTGATCCACGGCGGCACGATCAGCAGCGGCCGCTTCCACACCCGCGGCGTGGACGACGCGTACTGGATCAGCTCGATCAGCTCGTTGCGGAATACGACCTTGCCCGGCGTGGTGGCGATATTGACGCCGAGCTCGAACGCCTTCGCGTCGGTCATCGAGATCCTGAGCTTGCCGTTGCCGCGCTCGATATCGTCGAGCAGGTTATTGAGTCCCTTCACCAGATTCTGGCCGCCCGACGCGACCGTCGCGCGGAACACTTCGGGATTGGTCAGCGCGAAGTTGGACGGCGAGAACGCGTCGATGTACTGGCGGGTGTAGAAGTCGACCTTCTTGCGGGTTTGCTCGTCCAGCCCTTCGACGCTCGCGACCTGGTCGTGCAGCCAGCGCGCGGTGATCAGGTAGCTTTGCTTGATGTAGTCGAACAGGAAGTGCTGCTCCCAGTCCTCGTGCCGGAAGCGCCTGTCGCCCTTCGACGGTGTCGCTACCGGCCGCGCGGTCGCGCCCATCACCTTGAACAGCGACGACTGCCACAGGCTCATGTAGTCCCACCACAGGTTCATCTGCGATTCGGCGAGACGCATCGGATTGGCCAGCATCTGCGCGGCGAGTTCGAGGAAGGCCTTGCCGATGCCGAGTTCGTCGGCCATCAGCGTGTGGCCGGACGCGGATTGGCGCGCCGCGAAGTCACCGATCAGCTTCGCGCTCTTTTCCGCCGCCGAGGCGAGGCTTTCGGCGAGCGCGACTGGATCGTAGCCGCTCTCGGCGGGCGGGGAGGGTGCGGCGGACTGGGCGTGGGCGCTGGCCATATCGGTGGGATTCGCGTGTCTAAAGGGCTCGTACCGTGTGCATTCTATGCTCCTGCCGCACGGCTCCCTCGCGCGAAGCGAATGTTGCCGGCGGAATCGACGGCACGCTCGAGCATGCGTGCATGGGCAAGATGGTTCAGGTGGGCAATCGCTTCGCCGACGGCGAAGAAGCGCTGCTGCAGGTCCAGCTCGCGGCGGAACAGGATCGGGACGACGTCGGCCGCGGACATCGGGCGGGCTGAAAGGCGAATGGCATCCACGAGTTCGGCGAGCCGCGCCGCGTGGTGCTCGCGCAACGCGGCGACTCGCGAGGCGATGCCTCGAAACGGCAACCCGTGCGATGGCAGCACCAGGGTATCGGCCGGCAGCGCTTCGAACACCGCCAGCGAGGCGAGGAAGCGGGCGAGCGGATCGCCATCGGGCTCGGCCGGCCACACCGAGACATTGGTCGAAATCCGGGGGAGCAGCATGTCGCCGCTGATCAGCACCGCGCGTTGCGCCGAATAGAGTGCAGCATGTTCCGGCGAGTGGCCGTAACCGCCGATGATTCGCCAGTCCGTGCCGCCCATGCGGATCGTGTCACCAGGCAGCACGCGAACAAAGCGCGTCGGCAGTTCGGGGACGCCGATCCGGTAGCGGTTGCCGCGCGTATCCAGCGCCGCAAGGTGTTCCGCCGCGACGCCGTGGACGCGGAACAGCGATATCGTGTCGGCGGGCGCGTATCCCGCGCTTTGGGAGTGGACCGCGTGACCGGTCAGGAACTCGGCGGCAGTCATGGTCACCGGCGCATCGAACCGGTGGCCGAGCCAGGCGGCGTTGCCGAGGTGATCGGGATGGTAGTGCGTGGCGAAGATCCGCCGGATAGGGCGCCCGTGGAGGATCGAGTCAGCGTGCGCATCCCACAGCGCCCGCGTCGCGCGGTCGCCATAGCCGGTGTCGACCAGCGCAAAGCCGTCGTCCTCGCTGGCGAGCCACAGGTTGATGTGATCGAGCGCGAATGGCAAGGGCATGCGCAGCCACGCGATGCCGGGGGCGACGTCGAGGGTGGTGCCGGGTGCGGGCGGGACTGCGAACGGATAGTCGAGGGCGGGCAGCATACGCGGGGCCGATCGTGCGGGTGGGTCCCGCGCGCTGTCAAGCGACTGTGCTATGTTCACCGGCGATGATCCGCCGCGGTGTCGCGGCGCCGCGCGCGCCGACCTATACCATCTCCGAGCTCTCCCGCGAGTTCGCGCTCACCACGCGAGCGATCCGTTTCTACGAGGACTTCGGGCTGATCGCGCCGCAGCGCTCGGGCAGCGCTCGCGTCTACGGCGAGCGCGAGCGCGTTCGCATCAAGCTCGTGCTGCGCGGCAAGCGGCTCGGATTGTCGCTGGCCGAGATCGGCGAGTTGCTCGACCTCTACGAGGTGGCGAAAAACGAGCGCGCGCAGCTTTCCAAGTTCCTGACGCTGCTAGCCGAGCGCAGGGCGCGGCTGCTGCAGCAGAAGGAGGACATCGATGCGACGCTCGCCGAAATCGAAGGCGTCGAACGCGAATGCCGGCGGCGCCTCGTCGAGCGGGCGGCGGCGCGGGCCCAGGGTTGACGTTTACGTAAACGTCATGGACAATCGCAGGCAAGAAAGGCGCTGAACAGGTGAACAAGTGAACAAGTGAATTCGGTGAGGCGTCGCCAATTCACCCGTTCACCCGTTCACCCGTTCACTTCCAATGGTCAACCTGCCCACGATCGACTTCGATCTCGGTGAAACCATCGAGCTGTTGCGCGACAGCGTGCGCGCGTTCGCCCAGGCCGAAATCGCGCCGCGTGCCGCCGCGATCGATCGCGACAACGCGTTTCCGCCGGACCTGTGGCGGAAGATGGGCGAGCTTGGCCTGCTGGGCATTACCGTCGACGAGCGCTTCGGCGGCGCGAGCCTCGGCTATCTCGCCCACGTCGTGGCGATGGAGGAGATTTCGCGCGCGTCGGGTTCGGTCGGACTGTCTTACGGCGCGCATTCGAACCTGTGCGTCAACCAGATCAGCCGCAACGCCAGCGACGCGCAGAAGGAGCGCTATCTCCCCAAGCTGGTATCGGGCGAACACGTAGGCGCGCTGGCGATGAGCGAGTCCGGTGCCGGCTCCGACGTCGTCTCGATGCGGCTTCGTGCGGACCGTCGCGACGGGCACTATGTGCTGAACGGCAACAAGATGTGGATCACCAACGGTCCCGACGCAGACACGCTGGTGGTGTACGGCAAGACCGATCCGAAAGGCGGGGCGCGCGGCATCACCGCGTTCCTGATCGAGAAGGGCATGAAGGGCTTCTCGACCGCGCAGAAGCTCGACAAGCTCGGCATGCGCGGCAGCAACACGTGCGAGCTGGTCTTCCGGGATTGCGCGATCCCCGCCGCCAACGTGCTGGGCGAGGTCCACTACGGCGTCAAGGTGTTGATGAGCGGGCTGAACACCGAGCGCCTGGTGCTGAGCGGCGGCCCGATCGGCTTGATGCAGGCCGCGCTGGACATCACCCTGCCCTATGTGCGCGAGCGCCGGCAGTTCGACAAGGCGATCGGCACCTTCCAGCTGATGCAGGGCAAGGTCGCGGACATGTACACCGCGCTGCAGTCCAGCCGCGCGTTCGCCTACCAGGTGGCGCGCGACTACGATGCCGGCTACAAGAGCCGGGTGGACGCAGCCTCGTGCCTGCTGCACGCCTCCGACGCCGCGGTACAGGTCACACTGGAGGCGATCCAGTCGCTTGGCGGCAACGGCTACATCAACGAATACCCGGCCGGCCGCCTGCTGCGCGATGCCAAGCTGTACGCCATTGGCGCCGGCACCAACGAGATCCGGCGCATGCTCATCGGCCGCGAACTGTTCGCCGGCAACAGCTGAGGTTCGCTTCCACCTGCGCATGAAAAACGCCGCATCACTGCGGCGTTTTTC
This sequence comes from Casimicrobiaceae bacterium, assembly GCA_046714435.1. Lineage (GTDB taxonomy): Bacteria > Pseudomonadota > Gammaproteobacteria > Burkholderiales > Casimicrobiaceae > VBCG01. Next base: position 1,594 of record JBKKAZ010000234.1, on the reverse strand, counting down.
GTTGCAGCAATCGCTTTGTCGTCAGAAGCGGTACATCGCCTGCAGCGACGCCATGTTGTTGGCGCCGACATTGCTGGTACGCCGGCTGAGGTCGAAGCGGAACATCGCCCTGCCACCCAACGCGGCCGACAGACCCATACCGAACACCTGGCTGCGCTGGGCAAGGCCAATCCCCTGCAGCGGCGCCCACTGATCGACACCGGTGAAGCTGGCGTCGAACGACGCACCGCCCGACGCGAGCGTCTGCTGCCACTCGGCACGCGCATCAGCGCGCAGTTCCGCACCACCGACGCGCCAACCGCGCTCGGCGCGCAGGCCGGCCAAGCCCTGCAAGCGGCTGGTGTCCCACGCCTGCGCGCGCAGGCCGAAGCCGGTGCCCCCGCGCTCGGCGAAGCCATCGTTCTGCACGCGCACGAACTGGCTGCCCGCGTACGGCCCCAGCGCCACGCCGCCCACATCGAAGCGCCTGCCAATTTCCGCGTCCGCACTCTGGTAATGCCCGGAGACTTGCGTCGCCCCGGCGTCATGCAGGGTGCCCAGCAGCAGGTTGCGCTGGAGCTGGCGGTCGAACGAGCCTGACGCCAGGTGGGCCTGGCCATGCCATGCCCCGCGCCAACCCGCCGCATACGCTTGCAGCTCGCTCTGATCTCCCCGGCTACGGTCGCCGAATGCGCTCAACCAGCTCGACTGCCGGACCTTGTTGACCGCCACCCCGAACACCGCATTGCGGCCCACCCGCCAGTCGTTGCCAAACTGCTGGCCGGAGGAATCCATGCCGATGCCGTCATAGCCGGACTGCGCCAGCGTGCCGCTGCTGGAGAGATCCCGGTACCAGCCGCCCGTCGCCTGTGGCGCATGCGCCAACCCGTCGATACGCGAGTCCAGCGCGCGTCGGCTTGTATCGATGGCATCGAACGTCAATGCAGTCGACGCGGCATGAAGACCGCCGGACAAGCTGCGCAGCGAGAAGTCCGCATGGGCGACGCTGGAGATGCGCTGGAATTCACCCGCCGCATCGATAAAGGCCCCGCTGATCCCCGACGGCAACCCTCCCGCCAATTGGCCATCGATCGCCGTCATCGCCGCTTCCACGCGCTGCGCCGAGACCTGGGTTGGCGCCGACAGGCCCATGCCCATCACCGCGTTGGCAACATTGATGCGGTTGATGTCGAGGAACACGTTGTTGGGGTCGTAGCTGAGCGAAGCATCCAGGAACACGTTGGGCGCCGCACGCAGCGTGCTGAAGGTGCCGCTGACGCCACCGGTGGCGTTGAGCAGGGTTTCCTTGGCCGTGGTGGTGTAGCCGCTCTTGACCCCGAGGATCGACATCTGCCCGCTAACGGTGGCAGTTCCGGTCACCTTCAACGTGCTGCCCAGCCACACGCCCAGGTTGCCGTTCGACGCCTGGATGAAGTTGCCGGCAATGCTGGCGGGGCTGCTTGAGCCGATCAGCAAGCGGCCGCTGTTGTCGACATTGCCGCCCAGCACGCCGCTTGCCCAGACGGTGGCGCCGTTGGCCACGACCAGGCTCGATTTCAGGCCCTTGCGGATGTCCAGGCCGCCGGCCTCGACGCGGGTGGCGCCGGTGAAGTTG
>JBKKAZ010000233.1:0-26213 GCA_046714435.1 Casimicrobiaceae bacterium | reverse complement strand
TGTTCCTGGTGCACTGAGCGCCGATCTTCGCCGCGCCGTTCTATTTCCACATCGTCCGCTATTGGTGGGAGAGGTAGTGCTTGGATAAGGCGCCGCCCGCCGTCCGCGAGCGGCAGTCGCCGCGCCGGGTTCGCCGATTCCCGCTGTGCTAACATCGTTTGCGCGTTCGAGGCGCGGCAACGCAGCGCAAACCTCGCAACGTCATCATGGTCTCGTGATCCGTCTATGCCGCTGACGCAGAGCCTACTCCCGCAGTCCCCGTTCGAAGCCGAAGTCGCGGCGCTGATCACGCAGGCGCTCAATCTCGAGTCGCCGCCGCAGGAGATCGACCCGACCGCAGCGCTATTCGGCGAGGGCCTCGGACTCGACTCGATCGACTTGCTCGAAATCGCGCTGGCGGTGTCGCAGCGCTACGGCTGCGAACTGCGCTCGGATGACCCCGACAACGCGCGCATTTTTTCGTCGCTGCGCAATCTCGCCGCGCATATCGCGGATCGAAGACGAGGCCGACCTCAATCGTGACGGCCGCTTCCGCGGTCGCGGTCGCTGCGGGGTTCGCGTGGCCCGTGCTTTCGCACGGCGCGGCGCTCGCCGGCCGGTCCGAATTGATGCCTGCGATCACCGCGGTCACGGTGATCGTGATCCTTGGCGCGGTTGCCCTCGGCGTCGGCCGCGTTTGGTTGCGCGTGCTCGCGATCGCGGCCATGGTTGCCGTGGTGCTCGCTTGGCGCCACGTGCCGGCCCTGCTCGTCTACCTGCCGCCTTCGGCGATCAACCTGGCGCTCGGCATCTATTTCGCTTCGACGCTCGCGCCCGGCCGCGAGCCGCGAATATCCGGGTACGCGCGCCGGCTTCGCGGCGAGCCGCTCTCGCCCGAACACCAGCGCTATACGAGGCGGCTGACCTGGATCTGGACGGTGTTCTTCTTCGCGTCGATGGCGATCGAGATACTGCTCGCCGTGACCGCGCCGATCGAAGTCTGGTCGGCGTTCAGCAACCTCGTCAGTTACCTGCTGGTCGCGCTGCTGTTCGTCGGCGAGCATTTCTGGCGCAGGCTCAAGTTCCCGAACCAGCGGCAGGTGCCGATGCGTGCCCTGTTGAAAATGATCGTCCGGGACCGTCGCGTTGGCCCGGCGAATCGATGATCCGATGGCCACGGCACCGCTGATCGCCGGCTACGCGAGCGAATCGGCGCTCGCACTGCGCGACGGAGAAGTGTTTCGCGCGAGTGCCTTCGTGGCGGCGGCACGCGCGCTTGCGCATCGTTTGCCGGACGGCGACTGCGCCCTGTTGATGTGCGAAGACCGGCTCGGGTTCGCGATCGGCCTTGCGGCTTTGCTGCTGCGGCGTGCGACCGCGTTGCTGCCTCCGAGCCACGCGCCGCAGGCGCTGGCGCAAATCGCTCGCGCAAAAACGCCGGCCTATGCGCTGGTCGATTACTCAGGCGAAGTCGCTCCCGTCCCCGTGGTTGTCGTCGATCCTTCGCTCGACGCGGGCGCTGACGACGGCGTCCCGGAGGTCGACGAAAGTCATGTCGCTGCGATCGCCTTTACGTCGGGCACGACCGGCGCCCCGCAACCGCATCCCAAGACCTGGTCGTCGCTGCTGCGCGGTGCCGCGCTGCTGCGAGCGCGCGTTGGTTTCGTCGCGGGCGACGCGCTGGTCGGGGCCGTGCCGCCCCAGCACATGTGGGGACTCGAGGCCACGGTGATGCTTCCGCTGCAATCTGGAGGCATGCTCAATGCGCGCGTGCCGCTGCTGCCCGACGATATCGCCGCGGCGCTTGCCGGGATGCCGTCGCGGCGCTGGCTGGTGCTGACGCCGTTGCATGCCCGGGGCTGCGTGCAGACGGAGGTCCGGCTGCCTCCGCTGGTTGCGGTGCTGTCGGCGACGACACCGCTCGGGCCCGAACTGGCGCGCTCGTTCGAGCGCCTTGCCGGCGCACCCGTCATCGAGATCTACGGCGCCACCGAGGCCGGATGCCTGGCGACACGCGAGCCGGCACGCGGCGAGCGCTTCACACCGCTCGACGGCATCGTCGCAACCATGACCCGCTCGGGACTCGAAGTCCGCGGCGGCCAGGTCGACGGGGTGGTGACGCTGAGCGATCGGGCCACCGTGCACGCGGATGGCAGCTTCACGCTGACCGGGCGCGACGCCGATATGGTGAAAGTCGGCGGCAAGCGCGCGTCGATCGCAATGCTCAACCGTTCGCTCGAATCCATTGCCGGCGTCGTCGACGGCGCCTTCGTCGTCGTCGGCGGAAGCGCATTGACGCCGCGCCTCGCGGCGCTCGCGGTCGCCCCCGGACTCGATCGCGCGACGATTCTGGCGGCACTGCGCGAGCGCATCGATCCGGTGTTCCTGCCGCGCCCGCTGCACCTGGTCGACGCGCTGCCGCGCAACGCGCTCGGCAAGCTTTCGTCCGAAGCGATGCGGAAGCGCCTCGCGGAGCTGTCCGCAGAAGCGGCGATCGGCGGAGCGGACCCGTCAGGCGTGGCGGAACAAGCGGCAAAGCGCCGACGCATGGTGCCATCGTCCCACCCGGCGCTCGCCGGACACTTCCCCGGCCGTCCCATCGTGCCTGCAGCGTGGCTGCTCACTCTGGTCGAGGAAGCCTGCCGCGAACGCTTCGGCGACGAGACCCGCGTGTGCGGCGTCCTGCACGCGAGGTTCCGGGCGCCGCTCGCGCCGGATACGCCGTTTGCGATCGAACTCGAGCGCGACGCGGAAGGCCGCATCGCGTTCCGATGCGTTACCGGGGCAACGCGGCTTGCCGACGGCGTGCTCGTCACCGCGGGCCGCGGATGAGCCAGGCCTGGTTGGTCCAGCGCGAGCGCGGGACGCTCGCTGCACTGCGTCTGATCACCTGGATCACCCAGCGGATCGGCTATCGCGCTGCGCGCGCGCTGCTAGCGCCGATCTGCCTTTACTTCATCGTGTTCTCGGGGCCGGCGCGAAGGGCGTCGCGCGACTACCTGCGCCGCGTGCTGCCCCACGCGCCGACCGCCGGCGACGTCTATCGCCACTACCACACCTTCGCTACGTCGATCCTCGATCGGGTGCTGCTGCTCACCGATCAGGTCGACAGATTCGAGCTTTCGTTGCACGGCGCGGATGTCTTCGAGCAGGAGCTGCGCGCCGGGCGCGGAGTGTTGCTGCTGGGCTCGCACCTCGGCAGCTTCGAGTTCTGCCGCGCGGCCGGTCACCGGTACGCGGGACTTGCCGTCAACGTGGTGATGCACGAGGCGAACGCGGGGAAGATCGCGGCATGGATGCGTGAAACGGCGCCCGAGCGCGCGCCCAGGGTCATCGTGCCAGGCCGCCCGGAGACCATGCTCGAGATCCGCGACGCGCTGCAACGTGGCGAGGTCGTCGCGATGCTCGGCGATCGACCGATCGGGCGTTCGCACACCATCGAGGTTGATTTCCTGGGCGCCCCGGCGCAGTTTCCCAGCGGGCCTCTGCGTCTGGCGCGCGCGCTCAAGGTGCCGGTGCTGTTGTTCTTCGGCTTGTATCGCGCGCCGCTGCGCTACGATCTCCACTTCGAGGCGCTGCCGGCGGCTTCCGGCGATGGCGAGGCTCTCGATCTCGAGGCGCTGGTGCGCCGCTATGCGGCGCGGCTCGAGTCGTACACCCGATCAGCGCCCTACAACTGGTTCAATTTCTACAATTACTGGGAGCAGGGGTGAGGGGAGTCGCCCGCATCGCGCGCGTCGCGCCGATCGCCCTCGTGCTGGCGTTTGCGCCTGACGCGAGCGCACTTGACGCCGCCGAACTCATGGCTACGCTGGCCGGCGTCAAATCGTCGAGCGCGCGCTTTGTCGAGACGCGCCACTCGTCGTTGCTGAAGGAGCCGCTTGAGACACGAGGTCGCCTGGTGTATCGGCGGCCCGATCGATTGGAAAAGCAGGTGCGGGCGCCGTTCGAGCAGTCGGTGACGATCGAGGGTGAGCGAGTCGTCGTGGCTGGAAAGGGGAACACTCCCGAGCGCAGCATGGCGCTGCCTCCTGGTCCGGCGCGAGCGCTGGTCGAAAGCCTCCGCGCGACGCTGGCTGGCGATCTGCGGACGCTGGAGCGTCACTTCGCTGTCAGCGTTTCGGGGTCGGCGGAGGGGTGGGCGATGACCCTGCTGCCGCGCGATGCCGCGCTCGGTGCGCTGGTGAGCCGGGTCGATTTCGCCGGCCAGGGCGCCCGCGTACAGCGCATCGAAGTCCTCGAGGCGGGAGGCGACCGCACCATCACCCATATCGTCAGCGAGTCGCCATGACGCGAACCGGCCGCATTGCGCTGCTGGCATGGGCGGTGGCGATGGGCGGTTGCGGCTACTGGCTCGCGCGACACTTGGTGGTGACCACCGAACTCTCCGCATTCCTGCCTGAGGTATCGACGCCGACCCAGGCGTTGCTGGTCAGCCAGCTTCGTGACGGAGTCGCCGCGCGTCTGATCATGATAGGCCTCGAGCGGAGCGACGCCGGCGAGGACGCCGCGGCGCTTGCCAACGCCAGCCGGGCACTGGCGCTCGAACTTGCCGCGGATCCGCGCTTCGGTTTCGTTGCCAACGGCGATGCATCGCGACTGTTGCGCGAGCAGGCGCTGGTGCGCGAGTGGCGATATCTGCTGAGCCCCGCGGTCTTGCCGGAGCGATTCACCGCGGAAGGACTGCGCACCGCGCTCGGAGACGCGCTCTCGCTGCTGGCTTCGCCGCTCGGCCCGCTCGTGAAGCCCTTGCTGTCGAGCGACCCCACCGGCGAGATCCTGCGGCTCGCTCCGCTTCTCGCCGGCAGCGGCGGCGCGACGCTGTACGAGGGCGTGTGGTTTTCAGCGGACCGCCGCCGGGCGCTGTTGGTGGCCCAGACGCGCGCGCCGGGATTCGACCTGGATGCGCAGCAGCAGGCGGCAGTGGCGATAGAGGGAGCCTTGCAACGCGCTGCAGCGAAGGACGTGCGACTGGTGATGTCGAGCCCTGGCCTGCTCGCCGTGGAATCCCGGCGCCTGATTCAGAGCGACGTCCGCCTCGCGTCCTGGATCACGCTGGTTGGCGTCGTGCTGCTGCTCATAGCGACCTACCGCTCGGTCTGGCCGATCGCGCTGTCCGCGCTGCCGGCACTGTCCGGGCTCGCCACCGGCGTCGTCGCCGTCAGCGTGGCGTTCGGTCCGGTGCACGCGATCACGCTGGGATTCGGCGCGATGCTGATCGGTGAGGCCATCGACTACCCGACCTACCTGTTCGCGAACAACGCCACGGGCGAATCGCTGGAAGCGACCCAGCGACGGATCGGTTCGACGCTGACACTCGCCGTCGCAACCACCGCCTGCGGGGCGCTTGCGATGCTGCTCTCCGGATTCCGGGGACTGGCGCAGCTGGGATTGCTGATCATCGTCGGCGTCGTGATCGCGGGTCTCGTGACCCGCTACGTGCTTCCCGCGGCGACGCCCGCCCGCGCGCTCGCGCGAAAGCGCGGCAAATCGCCGCTCGACGCCACCCGCGCCTTGCCGCTGCTACGCCGCCATGCCTGGGCGGTCATGTTCGCGGTCGCCGCCGCCGCGGTGATGCTGCTGGTTCGCCGGGACGTGCTCTGGGATGATGACTTGTCCAATCTGAACCCGGTCCCCGCGGCATCGAAGGAACTCGATCGCGAATTGCGCGTCCAGTCCGGCGCGCCGGACTTGCGCTACCTGGTGGTGGCGACCGGCAGCGACCGCGAAGCGGCCCTGGTCGCGAGCGAGCGGATCGTGCAAGTGCTCGACCGCGCGGTCGACGAGCGCGTGATCGCGAGCTTCGACCTGGCCGCACGCTACCTCCCCAGTGAGGCGACCCAGCGTCGCCGGCAACAGGCATTACCCGACACCGCGACGCTCACGCGCAATCTCGATGCCGCCCTCGCCGAGCTTCCGTTCCGGCGTGACGCATTCGAGCCCTTCGTGGCCGAGGTCGGGCGGACTCGCGGCGGCGCGCGATTGAGCCGTGCTGCGCTGGGGCACGGTGCGCTCGCGCTCAAGGTCGACAGCCTGCTCGTGCAAAGCGACGGCCGCTGGACGGCGCTGGTGCCGGTTTCCGGCGTGATCGATCCGCCAGCGCTCCGCGCGCGCATCACCGGACATGACGACGTCGTGCTCCTCGACCTCAAGGCCGAAACCGACGCGCTGGTGGCCGGCTACCGCGCGCAGTCGCTGCGCTCCACGTTGCTCGGCCTCGTCGCCATCGTCGCCGTCCTGTACGCCGGCGTGCGCTCGATTCCGGCGACGCTGAAGCTGCTCGCCCCGGTGCTGGCGGCGGTGCTGCTCACGGCGGGAACTCTGGTGGCGACCGGGGCAAGGCTGACTATTTTCCACCTGGTTGCAATGCTGCTGGTGGTCGGCGTGGGTCTCAACTACGCTCTGTTCTTCGGCCGCCGCCACAGATGCGCCGCGGAACGCGACCTGACGCTGCTGTCGGTCACCGTCGCCGGGCTCGCGACGCTGTGCGCGTCGATCGCGCTGGCGCTGACCGGCACGCCGGTGCTGCGCGCGATCGGTCTCACCACCGGATTGGGTGCGGTGTTCGCGTTTGCGGTGTCGGCGGCGGTATCGCGGGAGAGCGAGTGATTCAAGGGTTCGTGCAGGCGATGACGCTGACTACAGCGTTGGGCAGCGGCTGCGAGGCGACCTTCGCGGCGCTGCGCCAACGAAGCGGGGGACTCAAGCGAAACCTGTTCGCGGAAGAGTTGCCCACGAGCTGGACCGGCGTCGTCGAGGGCATCGATGGCGTCGCGATGCCCAAAGGACTCGAGGCGTTCGACTGCCGCAGCAACCGCTTGGCCGAGCTCGCGCTGCTGCAGGACGATTTCGTCGACGCTGTCGTTGCCGCCCGCGAGCGCCATGGAGCCGACCGGATCGGCATCTACGTTGGAACCAGCGGCGCGGGCATTCTCGAAGTCGAACTCGCCTACCGCGCGCGTGGGGGCAACCTGATGGCGTTCCCGGATGGCGTGCGATATCGCGAGGGAATGAATCTGTTCTCACCGGCGTGCTACCTGCGCGAGCGGTTCGGGGTTCGCGGTCCCGCGGTGGTCGTGTCGGCCGCCTGCGCGTCGTCCGCCAAGGCCTTTGCAGCCGCATTGCGCGCGATCGCGGCAGGACTGTGCGATGCGGCGATCGTCGGCGGCGTCGAGTCGCTTTGCCTCACCACCTTGCACGGATTCGGCTCGCTCGGGCTCACTTCCGCGCGCCCCTGCCGGCCCTGCGACGTCGATCGCGACGGCATTTCGCTCGGCGAAGCGGCCGGCTACGCGCTGTTGACGCGCGAACGCGGCGGCGCCCGCGTGGCGCTCGCGGGCTACGGCGAGAGTGCCGACGCCTATCACCTGTCGACGCCGCACCCCGAAGGGCTCGGCGCGGCGCTGGCGATGCGCGACGCGTTGGCCATGGCCGGGCTCGACGCGCGCGACATCGACTATGTCAACCTGCACGGCACCGGCACCACAACCAACGACCTAGCCGAGGACCTTGCGATTGCGACCGTGCTCGGCGACCGCGTGCCGCGCAGCTCTACCAAGGGCTGGACCGGTCACACGCTTGGCGCCGCCGGATTGGTCGAGGCGGGCATCACGATCATGGCGATCCGCGAAGGGTTCATCCCGGGCACGCTGAACTGCGAGAACGTCGATCCGGCGATCAGCGGGAACGTCGAGGTCCACGGCAGGGAGGCGCGGGTGCGGCACGCTGTTTCGAACTCGTTCGGGTTCGGTGGCAGCAACTGCGCGTTGCTGTTCGGGGCGGTCGAATGAAGGTCGACGTCAAGGGCTGTGCGATCTGCGCGCCAGGCCTCCCCGATTGGCCGCGCGCCGTCGAGGTACTGTGCGGCCGCGCAGCTTACGACCGCAGTTCAACGCGCGACGCCGCCCCGGTGATGATGCCGCCGAACGAACGCCGCCGCCTGCCGGCGACCGCCCGTGTCGCTATCGGCGTGGGGGCGGAAGCATTGCAGGCGGCAGGCATCGACGCCGCCGGCATCGCCACCGTGTTCACCTCGAGCGGCTCCGATGCGCAGATTACCCACGAGATCTGCAAATCGCTCTCGCATGTGCCGCCGGATGTTTCACCAACGCGCTTCCACAACTCGGTGCACAACGCACCAGGCGGCTACTGGAGCATTGCGCTTCGCAGCCGCGCGCCGTCGACGAGCCTCTGTGCCTACGAGGGTTCGTTTTCGGCGGGACTCCTCGAGGCTGCCGCGCAAGTCCTGACCGAGGATCGCCCGGTACTCCTGATTGCGTACGACCTCGCCTACCCGGCGCCGCTTTCGAGCCTGTGGAACGTCCCGCTGCCGTTCAGCGTGGCGCTGCTCGTGGCGCCCCATCGCGAGCCGGGTGGCGTTGCGATCGAGGTCGAGTTGGTCGACGGGCCCCAGGCGACTACGTGGCCGGTCGAGGTTCCGCTCGAGGTCACCGGCAACCCTGCCGGCGCGTCGGTGCCGCTGCTCTCATTGCTCGCGCGCGGGGTCACGGGGCGGGTGGTCCTGCCGTGCCAGCCGGACAACGCTGTCGCGGTCACCCTGCTGGCGTCATGAGCACTGCGCCCCCTTCATGAGCACTGCGCCCCCATTCGCCACGCTGATCCCCCACGCTGGCGCGATGGTGCTGCTGGACGAAGTCGTCGCTTGCGACGAGCAGGGCATTCGCTGCCGCACCCGCTCGCATCGCGATCCGGCGAACCCCCTGACAGTCGACGGCGTACTGCCGATTTGGGCTGGCATCGAATACGCCGCTCAGGCGATGGCCGCGCACTTTGCGCTGCAGGCAGGGGCGCAAGGGGCAGCGACATCGGGACTGTTCGGCGGTCTGCGCGACGTGATCTGCGCCGCCGTGCGCCTCGACGATGTGGATTCGCCGTTGGTCGTCGCGGCGTCGCGGGTGTCGTTCGACCCGGCCGGTTCGATCTATGATTTCACGGTGACGGCCGAAGCAAGCGGGCGCGAACTCCTTCGCGGCCGGGCGACGGTCGTTCAAAAGACACGAGGCGAGCTGTGAAGCGTGCGCTCATAACCGGCGGCAGCGGGGACATCGGCGGGGCAATCTGCCGGCGGCTCGCCTCCGACGGCTGGTCGGTGATCGTGCACGCGAATCGCAATCGCGAGCGCGCGGACGCGCTCGCCGAAGCATTGGTGGCTCGCGGTTACGCGGCCGAGACCTGCGCGTTCGACGTGTCCGACCACGCCGCCGCGGCGGAAGGCGTCGCGGCGCTGCTCGCGGGCGGAGCGATCCAGGGGATCGTCCACAACGCGGGTGTGCACGATGACGGCCTGCTTGCCGGCATGAGCGCGGCGCAGTGGCGCCGGCCGATCGCGGTGTCGCTCGACGGTTTCTTCAACGTAGTGCAGCCTCTGTTGCTGCCGATGCTGCGGACGCGGTTCGGGCGCGTCGTCGCTATCTCGTCGGTGGCCGGTGTGATGGGCAACCGGGGACAGGCGAACTATGCGGCGGCCAAGGCGGGATTGCACGGCGCGATCAAGTCGCTGGCGAGGGAAATCGGCTCGCGCGGCGCGACGGCGAACGTCGTGGCACCCGGCATCGTGGTCGGCGCGATGGCGGACAAGACCTTCGATGACGCGCTGGTCGAGCGGCTGGTGCCGATGGCGCGCCGCGGTCGGCCCGAGGAAGTGGCCGCGCTGGTCGCATTCCTGATGTCGGACGACGCCGGTTACGTTTCGGGGCAGGTGATCGGCATCGATGGAGCGATGACGTGAAGGGTTTCGCCGTCGTCATCCCGGCGTTCAACGAGGCGGCGACGATCCGTGATATCGCGACACGCTCGCTCGCGTTGGTCCCGGACCTGATCGTCGTCGACGATGCATCGACCGACGGCACGGCGCGAGAGCTCGACGGCCTGCCGATAACATTGCTGGCCAACGTGACCAACCAGGGCAAGGCCGCGTCGATCTGGCGCGCCGCGGAAACCGCACTTGCCGCCGGCGCCAGCGGGATCGTCACCATCGACGGCGACGGCCAGCACGATCCCGCGGACCTGCCGCGCATCCTGCGCGTCGCCGCTGCGCGGCCGGGCGCGATCGTCATCGGCTCGCGGCTGCACGCGAGCGACATGATTCCGAAAGCGCGCTATCGCGCGAACCGGTTCGCGAACTTCTGGGTCAGCTGGGCGGCCGGGCGACGTATCGCCGACACCCAGTCGGGCTTTCGAGCGTATCCCGCGGAGGTGTTCCGCCGGCTCGACGTGTCTCACGGGCGCTGGTCTTCGTTCGTGTTCGAAAGCGAAGTGCTGATCGCGGCCGCGCGCGACGGCATGGACATCGTCTGCACTCCGGTGTCGGTGAAATACGCGACGGGTGCGCGCGCGAGTCATTTCCGGCCGGTCGCCGACATCGGGAAGATCACGCTGATGGTCACCCGTCGCCTGCTCGCGAGCGGGTTCAACCTGCCCGGGCTTTGGCGCAGCCTGCGCAAGGCGAGCGGATCGCCGCCGGACGCGGAGGTGGTGGTGCGCTACCGGCGCAAGCCATGAGAAAAGGGGTCAGGTTCATTTTCGCTCGCTGCTTGCTTTCACGAAAATGAACCTGACCCCTTTTCTTCGGGGAATAATGCGACCGCCGCCCTGTTACCCTTGTCGTAGTCACCACAAACCTCACCAAGGGAGCCACTACCATGTTTACAATGCTGCGACGAGCGGCCACCGTAGCCGCGGTCCTCGCCCTCGCCGCCTGCGCCTCGGTCGGCCAGCCGATCACCGCGGTGCGTTCGGCCGACGGGATGTTCACCAATGCCGCGGGCATGACCCTGTACACGTTCGACAAGGATGCCGCCGGGTCCGGCAAGAGCGTCTGCAATGGCCCGTGCGCGACCAACTGGCCGCCAGTCATGGCCGACGGCATGGCGACGCCGACGGGCGAGTGGTCGATCGCCACCCGCGACGACGGCAAGAAGCAGTGGGCCTACAAGGGCAAGCCGCTCTACACCTGGGTCAAGGACACCAAGCCCGGCGACAAGACGGGCGACGGCGTCGGCAACGCTTGGCGCATCGCGCGGCCGTGACGATCTGACCCACGCGCCCGGGGCGATCGCGTCCCGCCGCGCCGGATGTGCTCCCCAAATGCCCGACGCGGCGCTGCCGCACCCGGACCTCGTCGCCGCGATCCCGCGGCTGCGCCGGTACGCGCGCGTGCTGACAGGCGATGCCACCCGTGCCGACGATCTGGTTCAGGATACGCTCGCGCGAGCGTGGGGGAAGCGCCGCCATTGGCAGGCAGGCACCGACCTTCGCGCCTGGCTTTTCACCGTCATGCACAAGGGGTTTGTCAATCCGCGCGCGCTGGCGCGCCGCGACGCTCGCAACGTCTCGATCGACGACGAGAGCGTGGGCGAGGTGTGGCAGATCGCCGTGCGCCCGAACGCGCAGGCCCGCGCGGAACTCATGGAAGTCGTACGGCACCTGGCGCGACTTCCGGTCGATCAGCGCGAGGTGTTGATCCTCGCCGCCGTCGAGGAGATGAGGTACGAAGAGATCGCCGCCGTTCTCGACATTCCGGTGGGTACCGTGATGTCGAGGATCTCGCGTGCGCGCGAAAAGCTCCGCAGGATGGCGGACGAGCCGGCCGCGCCGCTCAAGTCCGTCAAGTGATGCCCCGACCATGACGCCCTCGACGCCGATTTCCGACCCCGACCTTTCGGCCTTTGCCGACGGGCAGCTCACGCCCGACCGCGCCGCGGCGATCGAGGCGGCGCTCGCGCGCGACCCCGAGGCGGCAGCGCGCGTGGCGGCGATCCGGGGGCAAAACCGCGCGCTGGTCGACGCGCTCGATGCGTGGCTCGACGAGCCCGTTCCCGAGCGGCTGCTCGCGGCCGCCAAGGCGCCCGCGGTGGCGCACGACGCGTCGTGGTGGAAGCCCGCGCTCGCGCTCGCCGCATCGCTGGTAATCGGGCTCGGCTCGGGCTGGTTCGGGCGCGAGGCGACGCTGGCGCAGCAAGGCATGCCTACGACGTTCGCGCGCGAGGCTGCGTTCGCGCACGCCATCTACACGACCGACCAGCGCCGGCCGGTCGAGGTGTGGGCGAACGAGGAGAAGGGCCTCGTCACCTGGCTCACGCGTCGCACGGGGGTGAAGGTCAACGCACCCAATCTCAACAGCGTCGGCTTCGCGCTGGTCGGCGGACGCCTGCTCGCCGGCAACGAAAGGCCCACGGCGCTCATCATGTACGAGAATGCCGAGAAGCAGCGCCTCACGCTGCAGTGGCGCAAGACTCCGCCGGAGACGACCGACACCGCGTTCCGCTACGTGGTCGAGAACGGCGTGGGCATTTTCTACTGGGTCGATGAGAACTGCGCCTACGCGCTCTCCGGCAACCTCGACCGCGCGCAGCTCCTCGCGGTGTCGCGCGTGGTCTACGGGCAGCTCGCCGCTCCCGAGGCTGCTGCGCCGGCGCGCTAGCAGGTTGTCGAATGGGGTCGTGTCATTCCCGGGAACCGGGGAATCTGCCGTTCGCATTTCGTTGGTCCAATCGAAAAGCAGATCCCACGCTTCGCTCTGGATGACACTGGGAGGCGATGCCACGCTTCGCTGGATGACACCGCCTGTTAGCATCGCGCATTTGCCGCCGGACGAATCCCCATGACCCAACGCATCCCGGCGCGAACGGGTGACACTGTCGACGCGATCGAGACGCCGGCGCTGGTGCTGGACCTCGCGGCGTTCGAACGCAACCTCGACGCGCTCGCGGCCAGCGTGGCGGCGTCCGGTCTGCGGCTGCGGCCGCACGCCAAATCGCACAAGTGCCCCGACATCGCGAAGGCGCAGCTCGCGCGCGGAGCGGTGGGCATCTGCTGCCAGAAAGTCGACGAGGCGCTGGCGTTCGTCGAAGCCGGGATCCCCGACGTGCTGGTGACCAATGAAGTGATCGCGGTGGCGAAGCTCGACCGGTTGGCGAAGGCTGCCGCGCAGGCGCGGATCGGGCTTCTGGTCGACAGTGACAGTGGTGCGCGCCTGGCGAGCGCGGCCGCGCAGCGCGCGGGTAGTGTGCTCGATCTGTACGTCGAGGTCGATGTCGGCGCGAACCGTTGCGGCGTGGCCCCTGAAGGCGCCGGCGCGCTCGCAGCGTTGATCGCGTCGTTGCCGGCGGTGCGCTTCGCCGGCGTGCACGGCTACCACGGCGGAGCGCAGCACTTGCGGGCCGCGGCAGCGCGCGGCACCGCGATTGCATCCGCGGAACAGCGCATTCGCGTGGCGATGGCGAGCATCGGCACGCACGGACTCGCGTGCAGGATCGTCACCGGCGCCGGTACCGGAAGCTGGCCGCTCGAGCGCGATGCGGGCGCCTGGAACGAGCTGCAGCCGGGTTCGTACGTGTTCATGGACGCCGATTACGCGCGCAACGCGCCGGGTCCGGCCGACCTCAACTTCGAACACGCGCTGTTCGTGCTCGCCGGCGTGATGAGCACGCCGGCGGCGGGACGCGCGGTCTGCGATGCTGGACTCAAGGCGTTTGCGTTTGATTCCGGCCTGCCGCTGGTGCATGCGCGCGAAGGGGTCGTCTATGCCAGGGCTTCGGACGAGCACGGCGTGCTGGAGGTGGCGCCGTCCGCGATCGCGCCTCAATTGGGTGAACGGCTCTGGCTGATTCCCGGCCACTGCGATCCGACGGTCAATCTCTACGACTGGATCGTCGGTATTCGCGGCGCTCGCGTGGAATGCGTCTGGGCGATCGCGGCGCGCGGTGCGCTGGGCTGACCGACGCCATCAGCCCGCGAACGCGCTCACCGATACGCCGCGTACCCCGGGATCGACGCTGAACAGCGCGCCCGACTGCGGCGCCTCGGCGAGCGACTCGGCATCGAGGCGTCCCCGCGCACTGGTAACGTAAAGCGTCGCAAGGTCCGGCCCGCCGAAGGCAACGCTGGTGGGGCGCGGCACCGGCAAGCGGATCGTGCGCGTGACCCGTCCATCCGGCGCGTGCCGCTGGACGCGCCAGCCGTCCCACACCGCGACCCACACGCCGCCGTCGACGTCGCTCGCCAGCCCGTCGGGCTTCACATCCGGCGAAAAGCTCGCGAACACGCGGCGGTTGACGGGCGTGCCGCTGCCGGACGGATAGTCGTAGGCGTAGATCACGCGATGACCCGAATCGGCGAAGTACAGCGTGCCCCCGTCGGGGCTCCAGGCGAGACCGTTGGCGATGGTAAATCCGTTGTCGAGCTGGGTGGCCGTGCCGTCGGCATCGACGCGCCAGAGATTGCCGCGGCCCGGTCGGCCCGCCGTGTCGAGCGTACCGACGACAAGCCTCCCGCGCGGATCGCATTTCGCGTCGTTGTAACGATGATCGGGACGGCCGGCCTCCGGATGCGCGAGCAGCGAAGACGCGCCGTCCGAGGGATCGAACCGGAACAGCCCCGACGGCGTCACCAGGATGACACCGCCGCGCCGGCGCGGCGCAGCGGCGCTCGCGAGATGCTCGAGCGGCCACGAGCGCGCGTCTTTCGCGTGCCGGTGCAGCGCAGGGCGCAGCATGTCGACCCACCACAGCGCGTGGTCGCGCGCCGACCAGTACGGGGCCTCGCCGAGCAGCGCGCCGGCGGCGTCGGCTACGCGCACACCGCGTGACGGCGGCCCGGGGCGCGCCGCGGGAGCGAGCGACCAGGCGGTGCCGCCGGCATTGTGCGAAACGCGCCGCGCCGCGGCCATCAGTACTGGGGCGAGCGCGTGCAACCTGCGGTCGTCGAGCCGATAGGCCGGTCCTGCGAGCGCGAGCGCGGCGGCTGCCTGTCCGCGCACGTCGAGAATCGGGGCGGCAAGGTCCGCGACGCCGTCGCCCGAATCCGCGCCGACCGCATAGCCACGGCCGCGCGTGAGTTCGATCGCGGCTTCGAGCGACGCGCGGCGCGCGGCGGGGAGCGCCGCGAGCAGCGCGCCGCGAACGCCCGCGTCGGCAAATGCGACCAGCGCGAGTCCGCCGGCGCCGTCGGCCCACGGCGTGCGTTGTCCGAGCGCGGCGGCGTGACGGATTGCCTGCGTGCCGTCGGCGCCGCCGACGACCACGCAGTCGCCGCCGTCGAGCGTCGCGAGCTGCACGGTTTCGCCGGTGGCCTCCGGCAGGCGGGCGATTTCGCCCAGCGCCGCTTCCTGGAGGTCGAAGCCTGACCAGGCGCCCTGGGCAAGTTCGAACAGCCGGAAGCCCAGCCGCCAGCCGTGATCGCGCGCGTCGCGCCGCACGTAGCCGCGCGCCTCCAGTGCTGCGAGCAGCCGGAACAGCGTCGAGCGCGGCAGGCCGGTCGCGGCCCCGAGCTCCGCAGCCGACGGCGGCACGCTCGCGGCGGCGATGCGGTCGACCAGTGCGAAGGCCTTGTCGAGCGCGGCGGCGCCGGCAACCGGCGTTTCGTGGTCTTGACGAGCGATGGACATCGCGCGAGACTGTTCCCAGATCATGGATAGCAAATCTCATATTATGGGAATTTTGGAGAGCGCGCAATGAGCGTTGCAGCGCTAGCCGGCGTGTTCCCGATCGTCGCGACTCCGTTTCACCCCGACGGGGCGCCGGATCCGGGCGACTTGAAGCGGCTGGTCGAGTTCATCGTCGGCGTGGGCGTCGACGGGGTTGTGTTTCCTGGTGTGGCCAGCGAATTCGAAACACTGCTGCCGGCCGAGCGCCGCGAACTGGTCGCCGAGGTCGCAGCCGCGGTCGCTGGACGTGTGCCGCTGGTTGTGGGCGTCTCGGCATCCGATGCCCAAGCCGCGTGCGAATACGCCGCACAGGCGCGGACGGTTGGCGCCGCGGCGGTAATGGCAATGGCGCCTCCCGCGATGCGCGAAAGCGAACCGGCGCAGGATGACTACTTCCGCCGCATCGCCGCGGTCGGCCTCCCGGTCATCCTGCAGAACGCGCCGCCACCGGCGGGGTGCGGCTTGGCACCCGAGCGCATCGCCGAAATCGCCAACGCGGTGCCCGGGATCGAATACGTCAAGGAAGAAACGCTTCCCTGCGGCCAGCGCATGACCCGGCTCGCCGCCCTGCTGCCGGGACGCCTGAAGGGTGTGTTCGGGGGTGCGGGAGGGCGGTACATCACTGACGAGCTCGCGCGCGGCGCCTGTGGCACGATGCCCGCATGCGAGCTCACCGACCTGCACGTCGCGCAGTTCGCCGCGCACCGGGCTGGCGACACCGCCGAGGTCCGGCGACTGTTCGGCCGCATGCTCCCGCTGCTCAACTTCCAGGCAGTGTTCCGGATGGCGATGACCAAGGAAGTGCTGCGCAGGCGCGGCGTGATCAATTCGACGCACGTGCGCGCCGCCGGGCCGAAGCTCGACGCCGGCGACCTCGTCGAGCTTGATGCGTTGCTGAACGACCTGAAAGCCGAGTTCGAGTCCGGTGTGCGATTCCCGCGCCGTCCGGCCGTCGCCGTCGGGCGCGGCCGCGTCGCGTGAGCGGTTCCTTTGAGGAGAAGACCATGTTGAAACGATGGACCCGAAACGCCGCCGCCCTCGCAATCGCGGCCGGATTCGCGCTGGCGTCGCCGGCGCATGCGCAGATCACGCTCGAATTCCCGACCTGGCAGGCCGAGGAGCCGGGAATCTCGACCTGGTGGAAGGACCTGATCGCGGCATACGAAAAGCAGTATCCGGGGGTGAAGATCACGCTGCAGCAGGTGCCCTTCGCGCAGTTCGTCAAGCAGCTGACCGTGCGCTTCGTCGCCGGCAGTCCACCGGACATCGTGCACCTGCCGTCGCGCGATTTCGCGAGCTTCGCCGACCAGGGCTGGCTCGAGCCGCTCGACGCGCGCCTGAAGGCGACCGACATTCCGGCCAACTGGCCGCCGCTGCAAGCCGAAATGCAGTGGAGCGGCAAGACCCAGGGCGTGCTGCTGATGGGCTATGGCGGCGTGCTGTTCTACAACGAGCAGAAGCTGAAGGACGCCAAGCTCGGCGTGCCGAAGACCCCTGACGAGTGGCTGGCGGCGATGAAGGCGACGACCGACGCAAGCAAGGGCCAGTTCGGGCTGTCGACGATCACCGCCGAGCATCCGAACATGGTGGTCGAGATGGCGAGTTGGGTGACGGGCTCGGGCGCGGACTGGCTGAAGGGCGGCAAGTACAACTTCACCGATCCGGCGGTAGTGAAGGCCGTCGACGGCTGGCGGCAGTCGATCGCGTACGCGCCGAAGGGCACCAACTCGGCGACCGCGCGCCAGCTGTTCATCGACGGCAAGGTGACGTTCCTGCGCGACGGCCCGTGGGTGTGGGGCGCGCTCGCGAAGTCGCCCGCCGAGGTGCGGCCGAATCTCAAAATCGGCGCGCTGCCGTTCCAGGTGACGCCGGGCGGCGCGAGCAACAGCCTGCATCTCGCCGCGAAGACCGATGCGAAGAAACAAGAGGCGGCGTGGAACTTCATCCAGATGGCGGCATCAGTGGAGTGGCAGAACCGCTACGCGCTGACCGGCTCGCCGGCGCCGCGCAAGGGCGCGCTCAAGCCCGCGGATCTGGCGGCCAATCCCCACCTCAAGCTGATCAACGATGAAGCGGCGAAGGCGCGCAATCTATTCCCCGAAACGCAAGCCGTGCGCGCGGGTTACAACGACTTCGCGACCCAGGTGACCAAGGCGGCGATGCGAATGATCTCGACCCAGGAGCCGACACCGAAAGTACTCGCCGAGCTGCAGGCGGAGCTGGAACGCAGCGTGCCGTTGAAGTGAGAAGGTAAGCAAGTGAACAAGTGAACAAGTGAAGGAGGCAGCGGCGCGCGCATGCCATTCACCCGTTCACCCGTTCACCCGTTCACGGCTTCGCGCCGCCGCCGACTCACGCTCAAGGCCGCCGAGCGGCGCCTCGCCTGGCTGATGCTCGCGCCGGCGCTGGTCGCCGTCGCGCTGCTGATCGCGTGGCCGATCTACGTGGTCGTGCAGATGAGCCTGCGCCCGGGCAAGGCGCTGGCACTGTCGCAACTGATGTCCCACCCGCTAGGCCTGGGCAACTTCGATCGCGTCGTGCACCAGAGCGCGGTCTGGGAGGCGTTCGGGCATTCGGCGGTGTACACGATCGGGTCGCTGGTGCCCGCATTCTTCATGGGACTGCTGCTCGCGCTGCTGTTCAACCGGGCGTTTCCCGCGCGCCGGTGGCTGCGCAGCCTCATGCTGCTGCCGTGGGCGGTGCCCGGCGTCGTCGTGAGCATCACTTTCCTCTGGATGCTCGACGCCTCCTACGGCGTGTTCAACGCGATGCTTCGCGATCTCGGGCTGATCAGCACTGACATCGCCTGGTTCGTCGACGCGCGCACGGCGATGGCCGCGGTGATCGTGCCCACCGTCTGGAAGAGCTTTCCGTTCTTCGCCATCACCATTCTCGCCGCGCTGCAGTCGATCCCCGCCGCGCTCTACGAGGCCGCGCAGGTGGACGGCGCGAGGCCCTGGCAGCAGTTCCGCCACGTGACCTGGCCGGGCATCCAGCGGTCGGCGCTGCTCGCCGCGCTGCTCAACGCGCTGTGGACGTTCCGGGAATTCGACATCATCTACGCGTCGACGCGGGGCGGGCCGGCCGGCGCGACCGAGACACTGGGCATCCTGGTCTACAAGGAGGCGTTCGAGAGTTTTCGCTTCGGAACTGCGGCCGCTATCGGCGTCCTGATGCTGGGCACCGCGGCGATCTTCGCCGCGCTGTCGATACGTTCGCTGCGGGGGGAACTCGATTGAGCGCCCGCGCCCGCCGCTGGGCATTGTTCGCGCTGGCGCTGGCGGCGGTCGCGCTGGTGCTGTTCCCGGTCTACTGGATGGTGGTCACCAGCCTGCTGCCGTCGTCGGTCGTGCTTTCGCGCAACCCGCCGCTCGTCCCGCCGCTCGATCGCGTCTCCTTCAACGCCTTCGTCGAGGTCTTCGGCCGCCGGCCGGTGCTGACCTGGATCCTGAACAGCACGCTCGTCGTCGCGGGCTCGACCGCGATTTCGCTGGTGATCTCGGCACTCGCCGGCTATTCGCTGTCGCGCTTCCACACCACCGCGCAGAAGGTCGCTGGCGGCGCGCTGCTGCTCACCAAGATGCTGCCCGGCAGCCTGATCGTGATCCCGTTCTTCGTGATGTTCACCACCTCGCACCTGATCGACACGCGCTGGGGGCTGATCTTCGCCAACGTCTCGGTCGGCGTGCCGTTCGCGACCTGGATGATGAAGGGCTTTTTCGACACGCTCCCGCGCGCGCTGGAGGAGGCGGCGGCCCTCGACGGCTGCTCGTCGCTGCAAACGCTTCTGCACGTGATCCTGCCATTGTCGCGCCCGGGGCTCGCCGCCTGCGGCATCTACCTCGCGATCGTCGCCTGGAGCGAGTTCGTGTTCGCGCGCACGCTGGTGACCAGGGCCGACCTGTGGACGGTCACCGTCGGCTTGCAGTCCTTCGTCGGCGAATACCTGGTCGACTGGCCGGCGCTGATGGCGGCAGGCGTGGTTTCGCTCGCGCCGATGTTCGTGCTGTTCCTGCTGCTGGAGCCGTTCCTGGTCTCGGGGCTGACGTCCGGCGCCGTGAAGCAGTAGCTGCGATCAGGCGTCCATCCGGTAACGCCACAACGATTCGCGCGGCACGGCGCCGATCCCCGGCCCGACGGGCAGCGTGTAGAAACCGGCATCGCAGCGCATCGTGGTTTCGACGTGCGCGAGGTTGCGGTCGAACACCGAATGCTGGTACTCGTGGTACGGGCAACTGGGAAGCGTCGCGGTTGCGTGCAGGCTCGCCGCCATGAAGATGCCAACGCCGATGGTGGCGTGCGGGATCACGCCTGCGCCATGCTGCTGCGCGAGCTTCGCGATCGCGACGAACTGGGAGACGCCGGTGTGCGCCATTTCCGGCTGCACGTAGGCGAGCGGCGCGTGCGCGAGCCGCAGCCTCGCCTCGAAAGCGTTGCGCCATTCCTCGCCTGCGGCGACCGGCAATCCCGCGCCTTTGGCGACTTCGGCCAGCGCAAGAATATCCTCGGGTGCGCAAGGCGCTTCGATGAAAAAGGGGCGCGCCGGCGCAAGCTCGCGCGCGAGCCGCAGCGCTTCGCCGGCGCCGTAGCGCCAGTGCAGGTCGACCATCAGATCGGCGTCGGGCAGCGCGGCGCGAAGCGCGTTCATTTCCTCGACGACCCCCTCGTGCGAGACCACGGCCGCGTACTTGACACCGCGAAAGCCGCGGGCCGCGAACTCGCGCGCGAGGCTCACCCGCTCGGCGAGCGTCGCCTTCGGCAGTCCCGAGACATAGGCCGGAATAGATTTGGTGCGGGCGCCACCCAGCGCTTCGCACAGCGGCGCGCCGGCCTGACGTGCAGTCACGTCCCACAACGCGATGTCGATCGCGGCCAGCGCGTCGCCGTAGTAGCCCGCTGCGGCGCCACGTACCCGCTGCAGGTCGTAGAGCTCGTCGTAGATCGCCGCTGCGTCGCGCGCATCGCGGCCCTCGACGAACGGGATCAGCACTTCGCGCAGGATCGCGAGCACCGCCTGCGGCGCCACGATGCCGTAGGTTTCGCCCCAGCCGACCGTTCCGTCGGCCGCGGTCGCCCGGACGATCACCGACATGTCGGTTGAGGGGTAGATGGTGCGGTTGCCGCGGCGGACAATGTAGCCCTTCGCGTTGACCGACTCCCCCGGACCCAGCGGGCCGAGGTAGGGAACCTCGCGCGGCAGCGACACCGCGAACGCCTCGATGCTGCGAACGGGTGCGCTCACGTCACAGCGCGACCAGTCCGCGCGGCGTGCGCAGCATGGCGGCGAGTCGCGCCTCGCGGTCGTACGTCAACCGCAGCAGCGCATCGAGCCCTAGCGCTTCGAGCGAGCGGCGTACCGGTGCCGGGTCCGGATGCGACGCGGCGAGTTGCTCCAGCGAGAGTCCGGACGCCGGCAGCGCTTCGGCGGGATGCGGCGATTCCCACTGGATCAGCGTCGGCAGCACGCCGCGACCCGGCCTTGCGCCGTCGTCCGGGACGGTGATGCGCCAGCGATAGTCACCGCGCTCGAAACGCTGGATCGGCCCGGCGGCGTAGCCGGCCTGCTGCGACACGTTGTCGAGATCGCCGGTACGCGCGACCCAGTGAATCAGCCGCGGCCGCTCGAGGAGTTCCGCCTTCAAGTCGCCGTCGTCGAGGTCGAACCAGCGTTTGCGCGCGGGCTTGTCGCCTTGCGGATCGATCGCGATGATCTCAAGATAGAGGCATTCGCCGAGCTTGAGCAGCGCGTTATGCGTGCCCATGCCGGCGTGCTTGCCGCCGGGACGTGGCGCGGCGCCGGTGAGGTCGGCAATGTAGTCGATGCCCTGCGCCAATGTCGTTGCCGCGAAGACCAGGTGGTCGGGCTCCGCGAGCCGCTCATTGCTCATGTCGACAGCGTGGACTTGTCGCCGGCTCGAGGCGCTCCGGGCGCCGCTTCCGACGCGTCGAAATCGAGTTCGATGCGCGCACCGTTGGGATCGAAAAAGAACACCTGCCAGGTCCCGGCGCCGACCTGCCGCCGGTGCACGTAGTGGATCCCGAGCCGCTCCAGGCGCGTGAGCGCCTCGTCCAGTCCCTGCGCGGAAAACGCCATGTGGTCGATCACCCCGGGCTTGAGCTGTTCGCGACTGCGCCCGCCGATCACGTGCAGCACCGCACTCGCGCCGGCGTACAGCCACGCGCCAGGAAAGCCCAGGTCGGGCCGCGGTCCGGGTTCGATACCCATCGTCGCACGGTAGAAGTCGACGGTCCGATCGACATCGTCGGTCAATACGGTGAAGTGATTCATGCCGGTGATCGCCATGGTCCTATCCTCCCGTCGTCCCCGCTTCAGTCGGGGACCCAGCGTCGTTCGGACGTTGATGTTACCGCGATGCGGCGCCGAGCCAGTCGCCGATCATCGCGGTCGCGTCGGGTGTCGCGGCGTCGTTGAAAGGCAGCGCCGGATCGCCGCCGCTCCACGCGTGGCCGAGGCCCTCGATTTCGAGCAGGCGGACGAGCGGCCGGCCGTCGCGCTGCCATTCGCGCAGGTGCACGGTATTGAGCGCCGCCGCGTCGGATTCGGTCCGGTCGGGGGGCGGCAGCAGGGTCTGCGCGCCCGGCGGGACTTCGATGCCGTTGAACGCAAGATACTGGCGGGCGAGCGACGCGCCGTGACGCGATGCGACGACGTCGTCCGCGAGCCCCTGGATCGCGAGCAGCGTGACCAACGATTTGCCGCCCGTGGCCCTTCGCGCCGCGGTTGCGATGGCCGCGATGTCCGTTTCCGGGCCGCGCCCCATCACGCTGATCGCGGTGAATGCCGAGGCCGCGGCGCCCGCGGCAATTCCGGAATGCGTGACCACGCTTCGCAGCAGCGATGGATGGCGGATGCCGAGCACCGCGGCGAGCGACGCCCCGGACGACATGCCGGCGACCAGCGTACGCGCGGGATCGATGCGGTAGCGGCGTTGCACTTCGCCGAGCATCGCCGCGACGATCGCTGCTTCGCCGCGGCCGGCGGCAGTGCGCGCATCAAACCAGTTCCAGCAGCGAATTGGGTTGGCGCCGTCGTTCTGATCCGGTGTCAGCACTACGACGCCCAGCCGGTCGGCGAGCGCCTCGATGCGCGCCCCGCGCGCGAACTCGTCGGCACTCTGCCGGCAGCCGTGGATCAGTACGATCAGCGGCGCCCCCGCCCTGCGCCGGAAGCCGCGCGGAAGATAGGTCCGGTAGTGACGTCGCGGCAGGACCCAGGGCCTGAAACCGATGAATCCGTGCCATGAGAACGCGCTGCCCTCGATCCAGCGTCCGGGCGCAGGCTTGCGGCGAAAGAGCCCGCCAATCCACGCCTTGAGACGAGACCAGATCACGCGCTTCCATTTTCAAGTTCGTCACCCCCGCGAAGCCTGCCCCCGAACGCAATAGTCGGGGGGCGAGGGCGCAGTGTCGTTGCAAGCCCCGGCTCCGGCCCAAAGACGCTGGGTTCCCGCTTTCGCGGGCGAGGGGAGTGACGTGTCCTCACGGCCGACCGCTTTGCCGCACACCAGCGACAAACTCGCGGCGCGGGCGATCAGCGTACCGCATCGCCAAGAACCTCTTGAATCAGCCGCGCCGGGCTGTTGTACTTGATCGGGCTGCAGGGTGTGTCGGCCAGGCGTTTCGACAGGGTCATCAGGTCCGAACTCTCCAGATACTCGCGGTAGCCCTCGGCCAGGAACGAAAACTCGTTCATGGTCCCGACGACGCTGCGGTTCGCCGTCTTCGCGAATGCGACGTCCGCCATCGCCGCAAGCTCGCGTTCGATGAACGCTTGGCTGGCGCCGTTCCTGCTCAACACCGCGGCCAGTTCATCGGGGAACCTCGCGGCCAGCGTCGACGCCGGCGCCAGCAGCATCAGCACCGGCAACAACGTCCGCTCGTTCACCAGCAGCACAAGCTGCGGCTTCCAGAACAGCGCGGTCGCGTACCAGTTGCCGAGCGCCGTCGTCGGTGGCGGCAGCGACGCCGCGATCGTGGGCTTGATGCGATCAAGCAGCTTCCTGGTGCAGTGCAGGCTGTACATGCCATTTGCCGGTCGCCGCCGAGGCTGTTCTCTTCCACGCTTGGACGAGGACGAACTCCCGCCTGAGCAGATCGAGACTCGGCTCGAGAGTGCCAGGCGTCACGCGAACGCATCCCGGCAGCAGTTCCTGGACGAGCGACATGACGGCCCTGAGTCGGGCGGCACCATCATCACGTCTCGCTTTCAAGCACCTCGACGCATTCAGCGATCACCTGGAGCTGCCCTTCTTCCGCCCCCGTGAGCACGATTGGCTCGAAGTCGGAGTTGATGGGTTTCAAGGCAATCGTGGTGTGATGCCAGAGGTCGCCGTCTTGCACTTTCTCGCTTTCGTAACGCTTGACCGTGTAGCGCTCACCGCTCTCGGGGTCCGTGGCGTCGCGCAGTTGGACGAGCACGGTCTTGCCTTGGCGTGTGCCTTCGACAGGCGCGGCGAAGAGGCAGTACGAGCCGTCCGGGATGGCGGGCTCCATCGACTTGCCCACGACCTGGGCGACGAACATGCCGGGGCGCAAACGGTGGCGAGATCTGATCGCGACCCACTCGAAGCTGTCATCCTCGACGTGTTGCGGATCGCTGAATGCGCCGGCCGCAGCCTTCAGCGGGACGAGCGGCACGCAGGTGGCGTAGCGCTCCTCGGGCCGCGGCTGCACGACGCGCGGCCGGAACGGGATAACCTTTGCCGTCGCGGCCTTCGGTTCCCCGGTCTGGAACGCCCCCGGCCAACCGCCGTGCTGCTCGATGACCTCGTCGATCTCCTGCATCAGGCGGATGGTCTCGTTGAGCGCGACGACGATCTTTTGGTAGTGAGCGATGTCGTCCCCGGTGAGCGTGCGGCCCTTGCGGTCCTTGAGCAACTTCTCGCAGACTTGATAGCCGCCGATGTGAAAGTTCCACACCACCTCGGGCACGCCGCGGAAGCCGATCGAGCCGGGCGTGGCGAACTGCCCCTTCTTCGTTGCGGCGGCGTCAAGCCACACGGTGTTGTCCGACCAGCCGACTCGCCCGACCTCGGGGTTGTTCGGGCCGGTGTAGGTTGTGATGAAGTGGTCGAGCTTGGGCGACTCCATGAGGTGCAGGGCGATGAGTTCGCTTCCAAGTCCTACCAAGGCCTTGAAGAACGCCCAATTCTTCGAGACGGGAATGCGAGCGAATTCCTTGCGGAGAAACGCAGCATACCTCCTCCTGAACGTGGCTGAGTGAAGAATGCAGTAGAGATATGCAAATACGTCGTGCGCGCCAACGGATCTCCCCGCATCCGGTGAATCACCGGTGACACTTAACCCGAGCCGTTCTTTGAGGAGCAAAAGGAAGTCGGGCGTGAAGTTCGGGACAGGCTCGCCCTTAGCGTGATGAAACAACCCCCTCTGCTCGCTCGCACTCACGTCCTCTGGATATGTGAGTGATGGAAAGACATAGTTCACCTCTTTCAGCGATACGCAGTGATGGTCAGCGGGCACGCTTGTGAGGAATACATGCGCGTACTCGTCACCTGTCTCGACCGCCTTGACGCTGCACAACGCGGCGTTTCGGCCAGCGATGAGATGCCGCATTACTGGCCATCGAGGATTACACAGAAACCCGCGCGGCTGGCCTGTGTAATACGTGTAGCGTCGGTCGAATGGGCGGTATTGGTAGACTCGTTCGTTCTGCGCGCTGCACTCGGTGCGCTTTAGGTCGCGAATGGCGAAGCCCACTTTCCAGTCGTTCGTGTCCGGTCCGAGTTGGAACCGCTTTCGGGCTTGCTCTGGCTGCAGGGCTGCGAACTCGTGAACAGTCGCGCGCAGGTCCGCACGCGTGAGATGGACCGTGAGCCTGTCACGGGCTGTCGCGACGCCCGTCGAGTAGGTCGAGAAGACGCGATCAAGTGGCAGGCCTGCATCGAATTCTGTCCTCAACTTGTCGTCCTGCGCGAGAAAGAGATACAGCTCCGGTGTCGCAGAAACAGGGATGGCCGACTGAGAGCGAAAGTTCTCCTCCCCTAGGGTCAGGTACTTGCTATCACGCGAGCCCCATAGTTCACCCCACCGGATCTTGTCCTCGGTGGCGCCATGGCGCCTCACGCACAGGATGATTGCCACTCCTTGCTGAATGTCGAACACATTCCTATCCTGCACCGGTAAGGGGCAACGCTCTTTGCGCTTCGAGTTCCCGTGAAGATCCAGAACCCAGAGTGAGCTAAACGTGCCCATCAAGGACCTACGAAGCCCGCGCAAAGTAGGGTTTTCGATATAGGCGTGGTTCGTGATGAAACCCATGATACTTAAAGGTGATCGCTGGCAAGCAGCCTCGGCCAATCGGATGAACTTCACATAGTCGTCCTGCAGGTTTTTCTCGAGTTGAAGCGCCCCGCGCTCTTTGATCTTCACGCCGTCGACAATTCGATACGCATCAATCAGCCGGCGCTGCTCCTCCCCGAGGTTTGCCGACATCAAGGAATACGGCGGGTTTCCCATGACTACCGTGAAGAGCTGACTTCGCTTGATCGCGCTCACCGCCAGCGCTTCGTGCGCGAGCGCCGGCACCCACTCCTTGAACTCCATCTGATTCTTGCTGTCGCTCGTTGGCTCCAGCGCGTTGGTCAGGTAGATTCGCGCCCGCTCGTCGCTTGCGAAGTGGTAGCCAGTCTCGTAAAGCTTGAGCCCGATCTTGAGGTGCGCGATGGCGTAGGGCGCCATCAACAGTTCGTAGCCGTGCAGGCGCGGTAGGAGGTGCTTGGGCACGTACTCGTTCCAGAGCGTCTCGATC
>JBKKAZ010000232.1:0-11929 GCA_046714435.1 Casimicrobiaceae bacterium | reverse complement strand
GTCCGCCGCTGCCGCTGACGCTGCACGACGCCACCGAGGCGACCCGGATCGGCATCGCGATCCAGGAATCGATCCGTACGCGGAGTGCAGTCGAGCTCTAGCAGCGTGTTGAAAGTGTGAGTGTCATGCAGAGCGAAGCGTGGGATCTCTACTCCGGTGTCATCCAGAGCGAAGCGCGGGATCTGCTTTTTCGTTGAACCGTACGGCAACAGCAGATCCTTCGCTTCGCTCTGGATGACACTTGTGCTGAGATCCCACGCTTCGCTCTGGATGACACTTGTGCTGAGATCCCACGCTTCGCTCTGGATGACACCTGTTCGTCGCTAGTTTTTCGCGAAGTCGCCGGCGAATGACCAGGCGATGTTCGCCGGCACCAGATATTTGCGCAGCGCGGCGTTCGCCGCGGCGAGATCGACGCTGCCGATCGCGGCGTCGAGCTTGGCCGATTCGGAGAACGTCCTGCCGAGAAACGCCTGCTGCGCAAGCGAGCTGGCGACGACGCTGTCCTGCGCGCGGTTGGTGCGGCGCTCCTCGAGGAGCGCGCGCTGCGCCGCGGCGACCTCCTCGCCGGTGAAGCCGTCCTTCAGGGCGCGCGTCAGTTCCTGATCGAACGCCGCACGCACGCGGTCGAGTTCCTTCGGCGGGAAGATCGCGTACACACCGAGCGCACCGCGGTCGTCGATCTGCCCGGCCTGCAGATAGGACCCCACGCCGTAGGACAGGCCATCTTTTTCGCGCAACCGGAGCGCGAGCCGGGAATCGGGCGAACCGCCGAGGATCTGGTCCGCCACCAGCAGCGGGGCATAGTCGGGGTCGAGGTCGCGCAACTGCACGGTGCGCGTGCCGAAGATTGTCGCATTCGCCTTGTCGGGCACTTCGAGGCGCAGCGCGGCCGGTGTGCTCGGGCGGTAGGGATTGGGCACTCGCGCGTAGGGCGACGGCGACTTCCAGGCGCCGAACAGCTCCTCGATCAGCGCGCGGACGACCCCCGGATCGAAGTCGCCGACGACGACGACCTCACCAAAGCTCGCTCCGACGAAGCGTGCGTGGAAACGCGTGATGTCGACCAGCGTCGTCGCCGCAAGATCGGCGAGCCCTTCGTCGAGCGTCGCGGCGTAGCGCACGTCGCCCTTGGGATACGGATTGTCGTGGCGCCTGAGGGCACGGCGCGCGATGGCGGTAGGGTCGGTGCGACTTGCTTCGAGCGCGGTCGACGCCTCACGCTTCAGCTTGTCGAACTCGCCCGCCGGGAAGCTCGGCGTGCGCATCGCCTCCGCGGCCAGGCGCAGCACGTCCGGCAGGTGGTCGCGCACGGTTTCGCCGTTCGCGGACGTGTCGGTCTCCGAGCCGGACAGCGCGAGCTTGGCGCGCAACCGGTCGAGTTCGTCGGCAAACGCCTGACGGTCGCGCCGCTGGGTGCCACGCGACAGCATTGCCCCCATCAGGCTGCCCGCGGGCATCGTGCCGACCAGGCTCTTCTCGTTGCCCTGATGCAGCCGCACGACAAAGCGCACGGTGTTGCCGCGATTGCGCTTGGGCAGCAGCGCGACCTTGAGTCCGCTGGCGAGCGCGAAGCGCTGGGTGCGGAAATCGAGGTTCGCGGGCGTGGCCTCGAACGCTTCGCCGGAGGCGACCGATACGTCGCCCTTGTAATCCTTGACCAGCGCCGCGACATCGACGGCCGGCGGCGCGGACACGCGATCCGGGCTCGTATCCGGAACGAAGGTGCCGACGGTTCGGTTGGCGGGCTTCAGCCAGGCGAGCGCGACACGTTGCACATCGTCCGGCTTGACCCTTCGCCACTGGTCGCGCCCCAGATACATCAGCCGCCAGTCGCCGGTCGCGATCGCCTCGGACAGCGCGACCGCGAGCTTCTCGGGATCGTTGAACACTTCGTCGTAGGCGTTCATCGCCTTGGTGCGCACCCGCGCGACCTCCTCGGCGGTGATGGGTTGCTTGGCGATGTCGCCAATCGTCGCGAGCATCGCATCGCGCGCGGGCTCGATCGCGGACTCGACCGGAAGCTGCGCCATGAAGATGATCGTGCCGGGATCCGCGAGGCTGATCGACCAGGTCTCGACGCTGGTCGCCTTCTTGGTCTCGACCAGCGCACGGTACAAGCGTCCCGCCGGCGCAACCGTCATGATCTCGCCGAGCGCCTCGAGCGCTACCGCATCCGGATTGGCGCCGGACATGGTGCGGAACAGCACGCCCACCAGTTGCTCCGACCCGGCACGCCGCACGGTGACCGTGCGCTCCCCGTCCTGCACCGGCTCGGTCGTGTACAGGCGCGGCAGCGTGCGGGAAGGTTTCGGTATCGCGCCAAAGCGCGTTTGAATCGTCGCGAGTGCTTTCTCCGCGTCGAACTTCCCCGCCACGATCAGCACCGCGTTGTCCGGCTGGTAGTAGGTGCGGTAGAACGCCTGCAGCCGGCCGATATCGACGTTCTCGACGTCGGAACGCGCGCCGATGGTGACATTGCCGTAATTGTGCCAGTCGAAGGCGATCGCCTGCAGCCGCTTCCAGAGCACCCGCCGCGCATCGTTCTCGCCCATCTCGAACTCGTTGCGCACGACGCTCATCTCGGTGTCGAGGTCGGCTTTCGAGAACGTCGACCTTGTCATCCGCTCCGCCTCCATCGCCAACGCCCACTCCAGGCTCTGCTCGTTCGCGCTGAAGGTCTCGTAATAGTTGGTACGGTCGAAAAAGGTGGTGCCGTTGAAGCGCATGCCGCGCCGACCGAGCTCCTGAAACACGCTGGGGATGGTCGGCGTGCCCTTGAACACCAGGTGCTCGAGCAGGTGCGCCATCCCGGTCTCGCCGTAGTTCTCGTGCCGGGAGCCCACCAGGTAGGTGACGTTGACCGTGGTCGTCGGCTTGGCGTCGTCGGGAATCAGCAGCACCGACAGGCCGTTGTCCAGCCGGTACTGGGTGACGCCTTCGACGCTGGCGATGCGGGCAACGCCGGCGGGCAGCGAGGTTTGTGCGTGGGCGGCAAGCGCGGCGAGCGCGATCAGGATAAACGCCGCTAGGCGGGGCAGCGATGGCAGGCTCGGCATGACGAGAGGATTCCGGAAACGAGGCCGTGGAGTATATCGGCGGACCGCGTATTCGACCCGTTCCGGCGCCGAAAGTGCGGCGGAGCCCGCGCTCGCGTGGCTTCGGACTGGCTCGGCCGCGCCGCGCGCTATGCTTCGTTCAATGAAAGAGACCGCCGAGCCGCAAGTCGTCGCATTGCTTGCTGCCGCGCAGGCCGATCGGACCGGCGTCCTGTTCATGCCCGAATACGAACCCGCGGACCTGGTCGCCGCGTTCGCGGTCCAGGCTTCGGTTGCGCAGGCGCTCGGCGCCTCGGTCGCCGGGTGGAAGGCCGGTTTCAGCCCGGCGAAGGTTCCCGTCGCCGCGCCGCTGTACGCGGGACTCATGCGATCGTCGGGCGCAACGATCGCAATGCCGCGGCATACCCCGCTCATCGTCGAGGCCGAGATCGGATTCCGGCTCGCCGCCGACCTCCCGAGCCGACCCTCGCGGCCGTATTCGCGCGCCGAAGTGCTGGCGGCCGTTGCCGAGGTCCTGATCGGATTCGAGTTGATCGCGAGTCGCTTCGGCGAACCCGCCAAGGTGCCGTTTGCGGCGTTTCTCGCGGACAACCTGGGCAATGCGGGCTACGTCGCGGGCGCTGCGCTGCGCGACTTCGATGCGCTCGACCTCGCCACGCTGCGATGCACGCTCGCAGTGGACGGCGCGACCGTGCACGACAAGGTCGGCGGCCACCCGCAGAACGACCCCGTGCTGCCGCTCGTCGCGTATGCCAACGCGCCAAAGGATCGGCTTGGCGGATTTCGCGCCGGGCAGATCATCACCACCGGCAGCGTGGCGCTGATGCGGTTCTCGGCACCGGCTGAGTTGACCGCGCGGATCGAAGGCATCGGCGAAGTGAGCGTCTCTCTGGTGCGCTGATCAGTACGTTGCGCGTCCGCCGGACAGGTCGAAGGTCGCGCCGGTCGAGAACGAGCAGTCGTCCGAGCACAGGAAGGCGACCATGCGCGCGATTTCCTCGACTTCGACGAAGCGCCCGAGCGGGATGCGCGCCAGGATGTCGGCGCGGCGCGCGGCGGAAAGCTCCCTCGCCATCGCGGTCTCCGCCGCGGCGGGTGTGATGCAGTTGATCATGATGCCGAGCGGGCCGGCTTCCTTGCCCGCCGTCTTGGTGAGCGCGATCAATCCCGCCTTCGATGCACTGTACGCACTCCCCAGGGCCATGCCTTCCTTGCCCTGGATCGAGGCAACGTTGACGACGTGACCGCGCAAGGGTTGCGCTGCTTGCCGGCGCATCACGTCGAGCACTGCCCGCAGGCACAGGTAGGCGCCGGTCAGATTCACCTCGACCACGCGCCGGAAGTTGGCGGGGTCGGTTGCCCACACCGGCAGCACTTCGCCCAGGATTCCCGCGTTGTTGACCAGCGCATCGATGCGGCCGAACGCGGCAACATCCAGCGCGAGCGCGCCGGCGATCGATGCCTGGTCGGTGACGTCGACGCGTCGGATCGAAACGGCGTCGGGTCGGTGCACTTCGACGGTCGAAAGTGCTTCGCCGGCGTTGCTGAGGGTCTCGTCGGCGTGATCCCATAGGCTCACGCGCGCGCCGCAGGAAAGCGCCAGCCGCGCGATCGCTCGACCGATGTCGCCCGCCCCGCCGGTGACGATCATCGAACGGCCCGCGAGGTCGTAGCGATTCATCCGGAACTCTTGGGCAGTTTCGACCGGGAGTTCTGCAGGCGGTAGACGCTCAAGACCGGCGCGGGGTCAACGCCGGCGAACGTACCGTCGCCCAGGAGCCGGCGGCACAGCGACATGAACGGCTCGACATCCCCCCAACCTTCGACGAGCACGATCCAGCGCGGGATCAGGTTCCTTTCGGGGCGCACTTTCTTCTCGGCAGTTTCCACGGCGCTGGCCGCCTCGTCCGCGACCAGCAAATGACACCCGGCAACGTCGGCTGCACCGGCAAGGGTGGGCAAGGTCTGGTCCGCCATCCGCTTGCGATGCGCATCGGCGTTGGCAGGGTCGACCGCATATCGAAACGTGCCGATCAATCCGCCCTGGCCCTCGCCGAAACTCGCCGCCACGCTGCACAACGATCGCGCGACGCCGCGGAAATGCTTGACGGTCGCGACCGTCCACGGGGTCGGCGCGTTGAGGCGCGCCAGGTAATCCGGCCCCGTGACCGTGAACTGCGACTCGGTTTCGTACAGATTGAAAAACTCCGGCGTACCCTCGATCGCGACGTAGCGGCGCCCGCGGAGGAAGCCGGGGATTGCGGTGCGCTCGGGCATGTGCTCGGTTCCGTGCCACGCATAGAACTGCGCGCGACCCTCCGCGGCGATGTCGTGCCAGATCGCGACTGCCCCCTTGCCTGCCAAGCTCATGCCTGAACTCCTGTGGAACGGTACCGGGACGGACTTGACTTTATCCGGAAAAGCTGGAATATGGAATATTGTTCCAATCCGAAACATCATTTCCGATCAAGCGGTTCCCAGGCCTCGGCGAATTCGAATGTCAGTGATCGCTCGCTTTCGCCGAAAGTGCTCTGTATCGGGAGTGTTAGCTACCCTCCGGGGTGCCTGTCGAGCCTGGAAATGATCACCAACGTCGACCGCGCCCTCGGGCTGATCGAGACGCTTTCGGAAAGTCCCGAGGGGGTGTCGCTGGGCGGTCTCGCCGAGCGGCTCGATCTGCCGAAGAGCGCGGCGCATCGCCTGTTGCAGACCCTCGCCGATCGAGGCTACGTGCATCAGGACCCGGCGTCGCAGGACT
This sequence comes from Casimicrobiaceae bacterium, assembly GCA_046714435.1. Classification (GTDB taxonomy): domain Bacteria; phylum Pseudomonadota; class Gammaproteobacteria; order Burkholderiales; family Casimicrobiaceae; genus VBCG01. The sequence goes on along the minus strand of JBKKAZ010000232.1, from coordinate 6,112 downwards.
ATTTCCTGTCGCTCAAGGTGGCGCTGCTCGGGTTCCGCTACCTCGATCGCCGCCGCCTGCCCGATGTCGCGCAGGACGTCCTCGATCGCCTCGCGCGCGACACCGGCGAGTATTGCCGGATTGCCGTCGTCGAGGCCGAGGGCCTGGTCTGGGTGGCCCGCGCGCAGGGCGCAACGCAGGGCTTGCGCTACGATCCGCCGATGGGTCGCGACGTCGTGCTGCACGCTACTGCCACCGGCAAGGCATGGCTTGCGACCAAGCCGGAGCAGGAAGCCTTGCGCATCGTGTTTGCGCGTGGCTTCGACACCCCGCCGGGATTCGGCGAGCGCGCGGTCAAGACCGTCGACGAATTGCGCCGGCACCTGAACGAAACGCGCACGCGCGGTTATGCGGTCGCGATCGAGGAGGGCGAGCCCGGCACGGTCGCAATCGCTGCGATCTTTCGAGCCTATGAGGGTCCCGATGCGCCCGTAGCGGGCACGGTTTCGATCGCAGGTCCGCGCGTTCGCCTCGGCGACGCGCGCATCGCCGAACTCGTGCCGCTGCTGTTTCGCGCCACCGCGGAAATCTCGCAACTGTGGCCGCTGCGCGCGCGCCAGAGCGGCGGCATGCGCAACGGCGCCAGCGCGGCAGAACTGGACGTCACTTCCAACCTGGCGACGACCCCATGAGCCAAGGCACCACCGCACCCGATCCCACTGTCGAGGCGCCGCCGATCATCTCCGATCGCGCCTCCGCGATCCTGTATCCGCTCGCGTCGTTCGGCTTCCTGTTCGTATTCTGGCAATGGGGCGTGCGGGCCTTTGGCGTTCCCGAATACATCTTGCCGGTGCCCACCGAATTTCTCGCCAAACTCTGGACCTCCCGCGCGCTGATTTCCGAACACGCGCTGGTGACCGCGAATGAGATCATCCTGGGCTTCCTGGCGGCTGCGGCGATCTCGGTTCCGCTCGGCTTCCTGATCGTCTTGTGGAAGCCGCTCGAGCGCGCTGTCTATCCGGTGATCGTGTTCTTCCAGCTGATCCCGAAGATTGCGATCGCGCCTTTGTTTGTCGTCTGGTTCGGCTTCGGTCTGTTCCCCAAGGTGCTGCTTACCTTCCTGCTCTGCTTTTTTCCGACGCTGGTCGCCAGCATGACCGGCTTCCGCGCGCTCGACGAGCGCGTGCTGTACCTGACCCGGTCGATGGGCGCGACCGGCTGGCAGACCTTCCGCTATGTGCGCCTGCCCGCGGCGATGACCTACATCTTCGCCGGACTCAAGGTGTCGATCGTGTTCGCCGCCACCGGTGCGATCGTCGGCGAGTTCGTCGGCTCGAATTCGGGGCTTGGCTATCTGTTGCTACGCGGCACCAGTTACCTCGACATGCCGCTGATCTTCGCGGTGCTGGTGGCGCTGTCGGTCGTCGGCATCTTTTTTTCGTACCTCGTGCAGTATGCGGAGCGCGCGCTGATGCCGTGGCAGCGCAACTAACGATCAGGGACAGACCCTGCAAACAGGGTCTGTCCTTCGCCAAACCAACCATGGGGACGGTCCCCGGAGGAGGCACCATGCAACGCCGATTCATGCTCAAAGCCGCCATCGCCGCGTTGGCCGCGACGCTCGCAACGGGCGCCGCGCAGGCGCAGACCCTGAAGCCGATGAAGCTCACGCTCAATTTCCTCGCCGGCGGGCCACAGGCGGGCTTCATGTACGCGAAAGAGCTCGGCCTGTACGAAAAGGCCGGCATCAACCTGACCATCGAGGAGGGCCGCGGCTCAGGCACGACGGCGCAACTGGTTGCAACCGGCCAGACCGACGTCGGCTTCGCCGATGCCCCCGCCGCGATGCAGCTTCGCGCCAAGGGCGCCCCGGTCAAGATCGTCGCGCCTATCCTGCAGACCAACGGTTTCGCCATCATCTCGCTCGAAGAAACCGGCATCCGCAAGCCCTCGGACCTGATCGGCAAGCGCCTGGCCGTGCAGGCCGGCACCGCGCAGACGACGCTGCTGAACGCGATCCTCGCCGCCAACAATATCGACCCCGCCAAGTTCAATGTGATCAACATCGACCCGTCGGCGTTCGTCGGCACGCTGATCGAGAAGAAGGTCGACGCAATCCTGGGTGGTGCCGATTTCCAGTCGGTGCAGCTGCGGGACCGCGGACACAAGATCCACGACATCTTCTACCGCGACGTCGGCGTGCCGACGGTCGGATTGTCGGTGATCGCGCGGGACGACAAGATCGCCGCCGATCCGGACCTGTACAAGCGGTTCGTCGCCGCGAGCCTCGAGGGTTGGGAGGCGGCGCGCAAGAATCCGGGCGCCGCGTCGGAAGCCGTCGTCAAGCAGTTTCCGACCGCGACCAAGGAACAGATCCAGAAGCAGCTCGAAGTCGACCTGAAGCTGGTCTGCGCGCCCGGTGCGACCGCGCTCGGCCGCGTGCCGGATCAGAACTGGGCGACGACGTACTCGCTGCTCACCAAGTATCTGGAGCTGCCGACGTCGAAACCGGTCACCGACTACTACACGACCGACCTGCTGCCGGCGAACGCGCCGAAGTGCTGATCGTGGAGTCCTCCTCCACTGAGGCGCCGGCGAAGCTGCAAGGCGGCGCCTCGATCGAGGGGCGCCGCATCAGCAAGCGCTTTCCCGGCGGGGACAAGGTCGTCACCGCCCTGGAGGACGTTTCGTTTTCGGTCAAGGGTGGCGAGTTCGTCGCGCTGATCGGTCCTTCCGGCTGCGGCAAGAGCACGCTGATGCTGATCGCCGCCGGACTGCAGCCGCCGACCGAGGGCGAGATCCTGATCGGCGGGGTGCGCCTCGCCGAACCGCTGCACGACGTGGGCATCGTTTTCCAGGACCACCTGCTGCTCGATTTCCGCACCGCGCTCGACAACATTCTGCTGCAGCATCAGATCCGCGGCATGCCGCTCGAAGGGGGCAGGGCCGACGCGATGGCGCTGATGCACAAGCTCGGCATCGGGCACGCGGCGGACCGCTATCCGCGGCAACTGTCGGGCGGAATGTGCCAGCGCGTTTCGCTCGCGCGGGCGCTGATCCACCAGCCGTCGGTGCTGCTGATGGACGAACCGTTCGGCGCGCTCGACGCGATCACGCGCACGCAGATCCGGCACGACCTGGAGCTGCTATGGCTGGAGACGCGCAAGACGGTGCTGTTCATCACCCATAGCGTCGAGGAGGCCGTCGGCCTGTCCGATCGCGTGCTGGTGATGTCGCCCGGTCCCGGCAGGATCGTCGAGGAGATTGTGATCGACCTGCCACGCCCGCGCCCGGCGCATCTCGGCGAATACCCGACGTTCAACGCCTACGCGGAGCGCATCCACGAGGCGTTCAAGCGGCTGGGTGTCATCAAGTACTGACGGCGGACCGATGGCGCGCGTTTTGATAACCGGCGGTTGCGGGTTCCTGGGCGCGGCGTTCGCGGCGCGTGCGCGAAAGGCAGGCCATGCCGTGACCACCGCGGACATCCTGCCAGGGGCTGATTGCAAGCTCGACGCGGGCGATCCGGCCGCGGTGGCAGCCGTCGTGCAATCGCTGCGGCCGCAGGCGATCGTACATCTCGCGGCGGGACTGACCGACGCCGGCGAGCGCGATCCCGTGGGCACGGTGCGGCTGAACGCGCTCGGCACCGCCGCGATCTTCACGGCCGCAGAGTCCATTGGCTGCGCTCGCGTTATCTACGCGAGCTCGATCTCCGCGGTCGGGCCGAACTCAAGCGCCGTCGGCGACGATCTCCGGCTCGAGCCGGGCAACGTCTACGGCGCGACCAAGGCGTTTTGCGAGCATCTGGCGCGCGCGATGAGCGCACGACCGAACGCCCCTGCCTACCTCGGGCTGCGGTTCGGCTACGTCTACGGGCCGGGTCGCGTCCGTGGCTGGCGCGACGTGCAGGCGCTGATCGAACGGGTCGCCGCGGGCGAGCGCAGAGTTCCGTTTCCGGATTTTCCCGACGCGATGGACTGGACCTGGATCGACGATGCGGCGGAGGTCCTGTTGCGCACGATCGACGCACGACTGCCACCGCTCGCCGTCGCGAATGTGGTTGGCGACAAGCGTCCGGTCCGCGCCGCCATGGCGCACCTGCAGCGCCGCTTTCCCGACCTGGTTACCGAACCGTTCGCGGCGCAGACGCCGCCCGCCGCGTGGGGACTGGTCAACGACGGGTTGTTCGAACTACTCGGCGTAGTTCCGACGACGACCCTCGAGCAGGGCATCGACCGGATGCTGGAAGCGCATCGCGGGGGAAGCACCGCGTAGGCTCTATTCGTTTCACCTCGCTAGAACCGCGCCGGCTCGGTCGATGGGCCCGGCAGCGCCAGAATCGCGAGCGCCGAAATCGACGCGAACGCGGCGAGCAATCCGAGCAGGAAGCCGAAGCCGCTCGCCTTGACCAGCGGCCCGAGCGACCACACCGCCAGCCCGCTGATCCCGAACGCGACCGTGAGCCGCAATCCGGCAACGCGCGAGCGCATCCGGTCGTCGACGAAGCGGACGATCAGCGCGTCGGTGAACGGGATCGCGCCGAACACGAACAGCATGGATAGGCAAAGCAGCAGGTAGAGCGTCCAGCCTTCCGCGTGCACCGCGAGCGCGAACAGCGGGACTTGCGCGGCGACGATCGTGATGAACAGCGGCTTCAGCGCCACGCGGTCGATCAGTCGGCCGACCACCAGTTGCGAGATCGACGCCATCGCGTAGACGGCGGCGAGCAACGCGCCGATCTGCGCCGGGTCCTGGGTCACGCGGGCCAGCCGCTCGCGCAGCAGTTCGCCGTTGCCGTTGGTCGTGAAATTGAAAATCATGCCGCCGCAGGTGGAGGTCAGGGTCAGCACCGCGAACACGCGCGCGAGCAGCGCCGGCGGCAGGTCGAGCTGGCGGGGGCTGCGTCGCGAAGGCGGGTGTTCCTCGCGTGGTGCGACGAGTGCGAACGCGATGCCGCAGGCGATTGCCACCAGGCCCGGGACAATGAACGCAACACGCCAGCCGAAATGCTTGACCAGCAACCCGGTGGACAGCGCGGCGGCGGCGATGCCGAGGTTCCCCGCGAAGCCGTTGACGCCGATCACGCGTCCCGGCCGCGGCGCGCCCTGCACCAGCATCGGAATGCCGACCGGATGGTAGATGGCGGCGAAAGCGCCGACCAGCGTCAGCGCGAGCGCCATCTGCACCGTCGTCTGCGTCATCGCCGTCAGCAAGGCAGCGAATCCGATGCCGAAGAAGAACACCAGCATCATCGCCCGCCGGCCCCAAAGATCGCCGAGGCGCCCGGCAGGCAGCGACCCGACGCCGAACAGCACGAAGGCCCCGGCCGCCAACGGCATCAGGTCTTCCCAGCGCCCGATGCCGAAGTCGGCCGCGATCGCGCCGACCGCGGTTGCGAACACCAGCAGCATCAGGTGATCGATGGCGTGGGCGACGTTCAGCAGCAGCGCGAGCGGACCCTGGTGGTGGGTGGGGGGCGTCGATGGCATGGGGCGCAGGATTCAGTTCGGCACGACACTCTATCCGGCCCTCGGCGCGGCGGCGAGATGGGTCGGAACTTCCGTGTTCGAGGTGGCCTTTTGGCATCTTGACGTTTACGTAAACGTCAACTAAGCTCGCGGTCGAGCCTTGCAGAGCTCCGGCGGGAGCCTTGCCGCTGGGCGCCGGCGGCCCTGGAATGCGCCGGCCCCAGGCAAAGTCCTGGCCGGCCGGTTGGATTAAGCTAACCCTCCCCGTCGCCGGACGCGCGGTATCACTCACAACCACGGCGGCAGCCAAGAAGGCAGGCCATGAACGATTCGAGCCGCGCGCCACTTGCGACCAAGCCCGTCCACAAGGTTCGCTTCGTCACGGCGGCGAGCCTGTTCGACGGCCACGACGCGTCGATCAACATCATGCGGCGCATCCTGCAGGCCTCGGGCGCCGAAGTGATTCACCTCGGCCACAACCGGTCGGTCGACGAGATCGTCACCGCCGCGCTGCAGGAAGACGTCCAGGGCATCGCCATCAGCTCGTACCAGGGCGGCCATGTCGAATTCTTTAAATATGTCGTCGATCAGCTGAAGGCGCGCGGCGGCGAGCATATCCAGGTCTTTGGCGGCGGCGGCGGCGTGATCGTCCCTAGCGAGAT
>JBKKAZ010000231.1:0-7764 GCA_046714435.1 Casimicrobiaceae bacterium | reverse complement strand
GGCTCCATCAGTTCGACATCATCGTGACCTGCACGGCGAGCACGCTGCCGATCATCGGCAAGGGCCTGCTCGAGCGGGTGACGCGGCAGCGCAAGCGGCGACCGGTGTTCATCGTCGATCTGGCGGTGCCGCGCGACGTCGAGCCGGAAGCACGCCAGCTCGACGACGTGTTCCTGTACAGCGTCGACGACCTTGCGGAAATCGTGAAGGACAATCTGCAGATCCGGCGCGAATCGGTCGACGAAGCGGAGCGCATGATCGCCGAGCAGACCGAGCATTTCCTGCACTGGGTCGCGGGCCGGTCGGTGGTGCCGACGATCACCGCGATTTCGAGCCACCATGACATGCTGCGCGCCGCCGAACTCGAGCGTGCGCGGAGGATGCTGGGGGCCGGCGCCTCCGCCGACGAAGTCCTCGAAGCGCTCGCCCGGGGGCTCACCAGCAAGTTCCTGCACGCGCCGCTCGCCGCGCTGAACCAGTCGGGCGATGCCGAGCGCGCCGAACTGATGGCGCTGTTCCAGCGCATCTACAAGCTGCCCGAGCCGCCGCCAGGAAAGTGAGCAAGTGAGAAAGTGAGCAAGTGAGAAGGTGAATGGGTGAATGGGTGAACAGGTGAACGGGTGAATAGGTGAAAGGCGCTCGCATCGCGCGCTTTCATTCACTTGTTCACTTGTTCACTCGTTCACTTGCTCACTCGCTCGCGGCGCCCCGCCTTGAAACTTTCGCTTCGCCTCAAGCTCGATCAGCTCGCCGCGAGACTCGCCGAGCTCGAGCACCTGCTCGCCGCACCCGAGGCAACGCGCGACATGGACCGCTTCCGCGCGCTGTCCAAGGAGCATGCCGAGGTCGGACCGGTCGCGTCGCGGTTCGGCGACTATCTGAAGGCCGAGTCCGACCACACCGCCGCGGCGTCCATGGCCTTCGACCCGGACCTCGCCGCGTTCGCCGAGGAGGAACGCGGCAGCGCTCGCTCGCGCATGGAAGCGCTCGAACGCGACCTCGAGGCGGCGCTGCTGCCGAAGGATGCGAACGACGACCGCAACGTGTTCCTCGAGGTGCGCGCCGGAACCGGAGGCGACGAGTCCGCGCTGTTCGCCGGCGACCTGTTCCGCATGTACGCGCGATACGCCGAGCGCAACCGCTGGAAGGTGGAACTGGTCTCGGAGTCGGCGTCCGAACTCGGCGGCTACAAGGAGGTCATCGCGCGCATCGTCGGCGAAGGCGTGTACGCGAAGCTCAAGTTCGAATCGGGCGGGCACCGCGTGCAGCGCGTCCCCGAGACCGAAGCGCAGGGGCGGATCCACACCTCGGCCTGCACCGTCGCGGTATTGCCCGAGGCGGACCCGATCGCCGACATCACGATCAGTCCGGCGGAGCTTCGCATCGACACGTTTCGCGCGTCCGGCGCCGGCGGACAGCACGTCAACAAAACCGATTCGGCGGTGCGCATCACCCATCTGCCCAGCGGCATCGTCGTCGAATGCCAGGACGACCGCTCGCAGCACCGCAATCGCGCGCAGGCGATGGCGGTGCTGGCGTCGCGACTGCTCGACAAGGAACGCAGCGAGCGCCAGGCGAAGGAGGCGGCCCAGCGCAAGAGCCTGGTCGGTAGCGGCGATCGCAGCGAGCGCATCCGCACCTACAACTTCCCGCAGGGCCGGATCACCGATCACCGCATCAACCTGACGCTTTACAAGCTCGACCAGGTCATGGATGGCGACCTTTCGGAGGTCACGGCGGCCCTGCAGCGCGAATTTCAGGCGGAGCAGCTCGCGGCGTTGGCGGGGGAGTAGGCGACCGCGGATCCCCACCGAAGCATCGCCGAACTTGGTACCTCGCGCTGACAGGCATGCGGCGCACGAGCATCGGGTCCCCGCGCGCGGCCTCGATCGCGGTGCGATAATCCGGTCGCGCGGGCTGTTCCTGGTTGCAAGTTCCGCGCGCTGCCGCGAGGTGCGACGTTGTCCCAACCCACGCCGGAAATCCTGGTCGACGATCGCGGTGACGGCGAGGTGTGGCTCACGATCAACCGGGCCCGCAAGCACAACGCCCTCGCCAGTTCGGTGCTGGACGCGCTCGCGTCGGAAGTCGCGCGCCGTGGCAACGATCCGGGCGCGAGGTGCATCGTTCTTCGCGGCGCCGGCAGCCGCTATTTCGCGGCCGGTGGCGACCTGGTGGAGTCCGCGCAGTTCCGGACCGCGTCCGCGGCGACGAAATGGGCAGACCAGGCGGCGGCGGCCCTCGACGGGATCCGCCACTGCCCGATTCCGGTGGTCGCGTATCTCAACGGCGACGCCCTCGGGGGCGGCGCCGAACTCGCGGTCGCGTGCGACCTGCGCATCGTCGAAGCGCACGCGCGCATCGGCTTCATTCACGGCAGCCTTGCGATCACCTCGGCCTGGGGCGGCGGCCCCGACCTGTGCCGGCTGGTCGGGTCGTCGCGTGCGCTGCGGATGCTGGCGCGCGCCGAACTGGTGGCCGCGGGCAACGCGGTGGCGTGGGGTCTGGCTGACGCGGTGGTGAGCGGCGGCGCCGAGGGTACGAAGACGCGCGCGTTTCTCGCGCCTTTGCTGGAGCGGCCGGCGGCCGTGCTGCGCGCCTTCAAGCAGCAGACGCTGGCGTGGCGCTACGCTCCCGGCTACGCCACCGAGCGCGAACTCGAGCGCCGCAATCTGGCCACGACCTGGCTTGGCGCCGAGCACTGGGCGGTTGTCGACGCATTCCTTGCGCGGAATCGCTGACGCCATGCAATTCCTCTGGCCCGACGCGCTCTGGCTGCTCCTCCTGGTGCCGGTAGTGATCGTTGCGTACGTCGCGCTGTTGCGGCGCCGGCGCAAATTCGCGGTTCGCCACTCCAGCCTGCCGCTGCTGCGCGAAGCGCTCGGCCCCGGCGCCCGGCTCCGGCCGCACATTCCTCCGCTGCTGCTGCTGCTCGCGCTGATCGCGGCGATTGTCGCCAGCGGGCGCCTGACCGCCGAGATCACGCTGCCCAGCGAGCAGCGCACGATCCTGCTCGCGATGGACGTGTCGCGAAGCATGCGGGCGACCGACGTGGCGCCGAGCCGCATGGTCGCCTCGCAGACCGCGGCGAAGGCGTTCGTGCAGGAACAGCCCGCGGACGTGCGCATCGGCATCGTCACGTTCGCCGCCTCCGCGTCGCTGGTCGCGAAACCCACGCGCGATCGCGACGAACTGCTGCAGGCCATCGACCAGTTCAAGATGCAATTCCACACCGCGATCGGAAGCGGGCTGCTGCTCGCGCTGGCGACGCTGTTTCCCGACGACGGGTTCGATCTCGAGCACGTCGACCCAAGCGCCTCGCCTCGAGAGTCGGCACGAAAACTCCCGTCGCAGGACGCTCGCGGCAAGGCGGAGATCCGTCCTCCGAAGCGCGAATTCACGCCGGTCGCGCCCGGGGCGAATCCTTCGATGGCGATCATCCTGCTGACCGACGGCCGGCGCACCATCGGTCCGGATGCGCTCGATGTGGCGCGACAGGCGGCGCTGCGCGGCGTGCGCGTCTACACGGTGGGATTCGGCAGCGCCGGGGGCGGCGAGGCACCCCTCGACGGGTACTCGGTGTTCATGCGGTTCGACGAGGAAGTGCTGAAGGGCATAGCCGCAATCACCAAGGGCGAATACTTCCACGCCGGGTCCGCGGCGGACCTGAAGCGGGTCTACCAGGAATTGAACGCGAGCTATGTGCTGGAGCGTCGGAGAACCGAGGTCACGTCGATGCTCGCCGCCCTCGCGGCCGCGCTGGCGCTCGCCGCCGCAGCCTTGTCGGTGCGCTGGTTCGGGCGCCTGGCCTGAACCGCGGTGAGCGAAACGATCACGGTGCGACGGGCGCACGAGCAGTCCGGACTGATTCCCGTCGATGCGCGCGCACTGCTGTCGCACGTGACCGGGCGGGATCGCGCGTGGCTGATCGCGCACGCGAACGATCCGCTCGCGCGGCCGAAAGTCGACAAATTTTTCGCGCTGGCGAAGCGCCGCCGTGAAGGCGAGCCGGTCGCCTATCTGGTGGGACGCCAGGAGTTCTGGGGGCTGGACCTCGTGGTAACGCCGGCCGTGCTGATCCCTCGGCCGGAAACCGAGACACTGGTGGAGGCTGCGCTCGCGCGGTTGCCTGCCGATCGACCGCTCCGGATCCTCGACCTTGGCAGCGGCTCCGGCGCGATCGCGTTGGCGCTCGCACGGGAGCGGCCGTGGGCGCAGGTCGTCGGGACCGACGTTTCGCCGGACGCGCTCGCGGTCGCGGCGAGCAACGCGCAGCGACTCGAAATCACCAATGTCGAATTTCTGTGCGCCGACTGGTTTGCCGGCGTTCCGGACGGCCGGTTCGACGCGATCGTGAGCAATCCGCCCTACGTGGCCGATGGCGACGCGCACCTTTGCGAGGGCGATCTGCGCTTCGAGCCGCGGGTCGCGCTGGCGCCGGGCGGCGACGGCTTCGCGGCGCTGAATGCCATCGTGTTCGGCGCTTCGCGACACCTGACTGCCGGAGGCTTGCTGATCGTCGAGCACGGTCACGACCAGTCCGGGCCGGTGCAGGCGATGTTTGGTACCGCCGGGTTCGACGGGATCACGCCGTTGCGCGACCTCGCGGGCATCCCGCGCGTTGTGGCCGGCCGCAATCCGTAAGCGACCCGCCTTACAGAGATACGCCCAGTCGCTCCGACCAGGGCTGCAACGCGGGCAGGATCGTGGGATGCAGTTCCACGCCACGCGCCACTTGTTCGCGCAGCAGCCGCAACCCGCGTTCACCGGGCAGGCGCACCCCTTCGCCGCCAGGACGCGGTGTCGCCGCATGACACTTGTCGGCGAGCGAGGTCATCTGCCGGACGAACGCATCCCGACCACCGAAGGCATCCGGATCGAGGACCTGCACGAACACCGTCGCGCCCCAGCCCTCGGCCGGGTCGGCGCGTCCGAATCCAGTCAGTCCCGCGGTCAAGGCTTCGACCAGCAGCGCCAGCGCGTATCCCTTGTGGCCCGCGTCGTGTCCGCCCAGCGGCAACAGCGTTCCCTTCGGGTCGTCAAAGCGCACCGCGGGATCGGCGGTGGCGTTGCCCTGCGCATCCTGCAGCCAGGCGTGCGCGAACTGGCCGCCTGACTTGTACAGCCGGTTGGTGAGGCCGTCCGTCGTGTAGCTCGCCGAGATGTCGAGGAGGATCGGCTCGCCTGCCGTCGGTATACCGGCGGCGATCGGGTTGGGCGTGAACACCGCGGACACGCCCCCGAACGGGGCGACGCTCGCGACCGACGGGTCCGAGCACAGCAGCAACAGCATCAAGCCGCGGTCGGTCGCACGCGTCAGGTAGGCGGCGAGGCAGCCGATGTGGTGAGAACGTCGGATCGTGACCGTACCCGTGCCTTGCGTCAGCGCCATTGCGATCGCTGCGTCGAGCGCGCGCAGCGTGAGCCAGGGTCCCGGCAACCGGTGTCCTTCCCAGAGCTCGCAAGCGGCGCGCGAGGCGATCACCGTCGGCGCGCCGTCCTTGCGCATCGTGCCCCGGTCGACTTCCGTGAGGTAGCCAGGCAGCTGCGCGAGGCCGTGCGTGTTGTGGCCGAGCAGGTCGCCGTCGACCAGAATTTCGGCGACATCGCGCGCGATGTCGGCGCGAACCCCGATCCGCGCAAGCAACGCATGCGCGAAGGCGACCAGCGCCTGGGGAGCATGGCGAACGGCCGTCATCGTGCCGCTGCCGGCGCGTTCGCGAACAGGTCCAGTCCCGCCTTCGCACCGTTGCCGATCAGCCAGGTGTCGGTGCCATAGAGGAAGACGTTGACGCCGGCGTGCGTCAGCCGCTTGACCTGTGCGGTGCTCATCGCGGTGGTCCCGACCGCCTTGCCCGCGTCCCGGCCGATGCGGGCGGCGCGCTCGACGAACGCCTGCACGCGAGGATCGTCGACCTGACCAGGGATTCCCAACGCGACCGAGTAGTCGAACACGCCCAGGTAGATGAGGTCGAGCCGCGGGATGGCGGCGATGCGGTCGAGCTCTTCGGCGGCTGCCGGCGATTCGATCAGTACACCCGTGAACGGCCAGCCGCGTCCGAGCTTGGGCTGTGGCGGGATGCCGAAGCGGCCGGCGCGCGTGTAAGGGTTGTAGCCGCGGGTGCCGTCCGGCGCGAAGTGAGCCATGGCGACGACCCGCACCGCGGTGGCCGCGTCGCCGACTTGCGGCACCACCACGCCATCGGCACCAAGGTCGAGCGCGCGCTGAATGAAAAACGGGTCCGCTCCGGGGGTGCGCACCAGTGGCGTCGCGCCACCCTGCTCGCACGAGGCGATCGCCCCTTCCAGGCTGGCGAAGTCGTAGCCGCCATGCTCGCAGTCGAGGATCACGAAGTCGAAGCCGGCGGTGGCGAGGGCTCCCACGACCTGGGCGTGCGGAATCACCGACCAGATGCCGGCGATGGCGTGGCCTTGGGCGAGTTTGCGACGCAAGGGGTGTTCGGCAGGTTCCATCGCGGATCGTGGCGGCCGTCGGGTTGACGGCGATTCAGGATTGCCGGACGATTCTACGGCGATTCTCCGCCGAAGACGGCGCCTAAGCGCCGCCCCCATCAACTCCATGTGCACGCAAACCCAACGGATGCCGGCTTCGGCAGGGGCGCTGCTGCGATGAGCGCGTCTGATCCCCCGGCGCTGCCGACGCCGCCGGGCGTGGACACGCCGCCGGCGCCCGCGCTGCTCGACGACGACGAGGTCACGCTGACCGCGCGCGTGTTCGAGTTGCCGTTCGACGACGGACGGCCGAAGCTGCCGTCATCGCTGCAGATCTCGATCGTCACCTTTCGTCCCGACCTGCGGCTGCTCGAGCGCTGCTTTCGCAAGCTCGTGCTCGCAATCGGCGCCGCCCGCGAAGACGGCGCGGTCCGCACGGTGGCGCTCGCGTTGATCGACAATTCGGGCGTGCGGGCCATTGCGAAGGAGGCGATCCGGCTCGCCCAGGGTCGATTCAAGGACAGCAACGTGCAGATGACCTTCCTGCACGGTCACGCGAACATCGGCTACGGGGCCGCGCACAACCTCGTGCTTCACGGCAGCGGCGCCGACTATCACCTGGTGCTCAATCCCGACGTGGAACTCGCACCGGATGCGCTCGCGGTCGGCGTGCGATGGCTGGCGGAACACAAGGACATCGGCGCGGTTGCGCCCGAAGTCTTCGACGGCGACGGCGAGCGCCAGGAATACCTTTGCCGCCGCTACCCCTCGGTGATCGACCTGCTGCTGCGCGGGTTCGCGCCAGGATTCCTGCGTGCGCTGTTCCAGCGGCGCCTGGATCGCTACGAAATGCGCGACGTCATCGATCCGGATCCCGAGCGCGAAATCATCGACATTCCGGTAATGTCGGGCGCCTGTCTGCTGGTGAGGCGCTCGGCGATCGACGCGACCGGCGGTTTCGACCCGCATTTCTTCCTGTATTTCGAGGACTACGACTGGACCGTGCGCCTCAACCGCATCACTCGCACCGCGTACCTGCCGGCGATGCACATCCGGCATCATGGCGGCGGGGCATCGCGCAAGGGCGTCCGCCATATCGTCTGGTTCGTAAGCAGCGGCGTTCGCTTTTTCCACAAGCACGGCTGGAAGCTTTGGTAGTCGCGAGCGCGGCCATGCCCGACGGGGTTGTGGTGGTGACGGGCGCGAACGGATTCATCGGCACCGCGCTTTGCGCGCATTTCCGCAACCGGAGGCGCGCAACGGTCAGTGCGCTTCGGACTGCGCAGGGTGACATCACGCCCGGCTCGAGAG
>JBKKAZ010000230.1:0-2791 GCA_046714435.1 Casimicrobiaceae bacterium | reverse complement strand
GGTACGAGCCGAGCGCCTCCCAGTCTAGGGTGTGAAAGGTCTCCTTCAGCGACGCGAGCACGCGATCCTCGACGCCGTACGCTCGCGCCGACGTGAAACTCTCGACGATCAGCGATTCCAGCCCCTTGACGATCACGCTGCGGCACATCTTGATCGCCGACGCGACGCCGACGCGGTTCGACGCTACCTCCAGGTCGAAACCGAGCGGCGACAGCAACTGCCGCAGCGTGTCGGCTTCGTTGCCGCCGAGTAACATCGGCACCTTGATGCCGTAGGGCGGCACCGAGGTCATCACCGCCGCCTCGACGAAGCGACCGCCCGCAGCGTCGACAAGCGCGCTCGATTGCGCCTTGGTTCCAGGCGACGCGGAATTGAGGTCCACGAACCAGGTGCCGGGCCGGATCGTGCGTGCGGCTTCGGTGGCGACGGCGAGTGCCTGCGATGCGGTCACGGCGGACATCACGATGTCGGTGCGCGTCAGCAGATCGGCGAGCGAAGCTGCCATTTCGACGCGTGCGCTCCGGGCGTGCGCGCGCATTGCAGGGGCGAGGGCCGGATCGACGAGCACGATGTCCCACGCACCGACCCAGGCGACGCCACGCTCGACGAGCGCCGCCGACAGGATTTTGCCGACCTCGCCGTAGCCGACCAGGCCGTAACGCAGCGACTTTCCTTCACTCATGGTCGGTTCCCGGCGCGCGGCTCACACGCTGCCCCACACCTCGCGCGCGGTCTCGACGCAGAGCCGAAGCTTCGCCGCCTGAGTTTCGACATGAATGGCGTTGCCGTGCACGGTGCTGGAGAACCCGCATTGCGGCGAGAGGCCGAACTGCTCGATCGGCGCGAACTTCGCGGCCTCGTCGATGCGGCGCTTCAGCTCGTCCTTGGTTTCCATGTGGTCGAGCTTAGTGCTGACCAGCCCCAGCACGACGGTCTTGCCCTTCGGCAGGAAGCGCAGCGGCGCGAAATCGCCGGAGCGCGCGTCGTCGTACTCGAGGAAGTAGCCGTCGACGGCGAGTTCGTTGAACAGCACTTCGGCCACCGGCTCGTAGCCCCCTTCGGCAGCCCACGCGCTCTTGAAATTGCCCCGGCACAGGTGCGTGCACACGGTCATGCCCGCGGGCCGGTCGCGGATCGCCGCGTTGATCAGCGCGGCATAACGGCGCGGCAGCTCGTTGGGGTCGTCGCCGCGGGCACGCGCGCCGTCACGCATCTTCTCGTCGCACAGGTAGGCGAGATTGGTGTCGTCGAGCTGGACGTAGGTGCAACCGGCGGCGCCGAGCGATGCAAGCTCCGCGCGGTAGGCGACCGCGACATCGGCGTAGAAGCCTTCCAGGTCCGGATAGGCGGCCCGGTCGATGGCAGCGCGCCCGCCGCGGAAATGCAGCATCGTCGGCGACGGGATGGTGACCTTGGGCGTGCGCGTGGTCACCGAACGCAGAAACTCGAAGTCGGCGCGCTGGATGTCGCTGGTGTGCCGTACCTTGCCGGTGACCTGCATCACCGGCGGGGAGAAATCGACATTGCCCGCGTTGCTGTGGAAGCTGACGGCGATGCCGCCCTTGGTGGTGACACCTTCGAGCCGGGTCAGGAAGTCGATGTGGAAGTAAGTGCGGCGGAATTCGCCGTCGGTGATGCCCTGTAGGCCCAGGTCCTGCTGGAACTTCACGATGTCGCGGATCGCGGCGTCCTCGACCTTGCGCAGGGCTTCGGCATCGATGGCGCCGGCCTTGAACTGCTCGCGCGCGTCGAGCAGCGGCTTGGGGCGCAGGAAGCTGCCGACATGATCGGCGCGAAACGGGGGGCCTGGACGCAAGCGGGCGGTGCCCTTGGCAGGTGCGGGAGCGGACATCGGTGTTCCTCCGGGTAGCCCGGCTTTGTATGCGCGTCGCGCAGCGGGAGCGGGAGTCCCGCGGTTGATTCTACTGCCGACGCCGGGCGCAGCACTTGACCCGGGTCCTCGCCAGTACCCCGGCGGGATGCACCGACTCGATCCGTCACCATGCTGCCCCGTCCGGTGCAGGGGTGATTGCAGGTAGATTACATATATAATATGATGAACATCATGGCTGCATCCTTGAGCGAACGCAAACAAGCGACCCGGGGCAGGATCCTCGACGCGGCGGAGGCGCTCATCAAGGCCCGCGGCAGCGAGGCCACCACCGTCGAGGCGGTGATGCGTCGCGCCGGCCTCACAGTAGGCGGGTTCTATGCGCACTTTCCGTCCAAGGAGGCCCTTGCGCAGGAAGCGCTGATCCGTGGCGTCGAGCGCAGCATCGCCGAGCTAGCCGCAGGACTCGACGATCACGCGCCGGCGGCGTTCGCGAAGCAGCTCATTCGTCGCTATCTCGCGCAGGTCGAATCGCCGGACCTCGAGCGTGCATGTCCGTTGACGCTGCTGCTCCCCGAAGTTGCGCGCGCCGCGCCGGCGTTTCGCGCAACGTTCGCAGCCCGAACCGGCGAGCTGATCGCGACCATCGAGCAACGCCTGCCGCCGATCGACGACATGCCGCCGCGCGAAGTCGCGTTGGCCCTGTTTGCGACCCTTGCAGGCGCAGTGTCATTCGCCTATGCCGCCTCGACGCGCCGCGGTCGCCGTCGAATTGCCGCAGCCGCCGAAGCGAGTCTGCATCGCTGGCTCGGGCTTCCGTGAACGCCGATCGGCAGGAATCGACCCAGTCGCGCGCGAGCGCTTCGTCGGCAACTTGCTATCGCAGGCGGACGGCTATGGAATAATCGCCGGGTCCGCACCTCGTGTGCGCTTCCGGCGAGGCTCGCCCATGCTCCACCA
>JBKKAZ010000229.1:0-5005 GCA_046714435.1 Casimicrobiaceae bacterium | reverse complement strand
GGCAGCTCGTCGTTCGGCCAGTCGACCGCGTGATCGAAGCCCATCGCCTCGAGCAGCGCCGGCGTATGCACCGAGTAACCGTAATCCTGGCTCGCGTAACCTCGCGGTCGCCGTCCGCTGGCCTGGGCCACTGCGTCGACCGACAGCGCGAGCAACTGGCGCTCCTCGTCGAGCGACATCGCGCTCGTGATCATGCGCGAGGCCGACCAACCGCTCGCGAGAATCTCGACGTCGCGCGTTTGGAGCATGCGCACCAGTGTCGGCCGCTCCCGGGCGATCAACCCGTTGATCGCGATCGCAACCGCCCAGCCCAGCGGCTGGAGGAGATCTAGCAATCGGAACACGCCGATCCGATTGCCGTACTCCATTAAAGAGTGCGCACGGTAGTCGGGGAAGAAGCTTCCGAAGTCACCCCGCAGGCCCGGATCACGAAACGCGTCGCGCGGCGCGTCGATTTCGTAGCCCTCCACGTGCAGGACGACGAAGGCCGCCGCCGCGTGGCCACCCGGCCACGGTCGCGATCCGACGCGGGACGTGGTCCGCGCATCGTAGAGATCGTGGTCGAGCCGACCCGGTCGCGGCGGGCTGGGGATCATCGCTGCGTCGCCAGCCAACGCAGCATTTCATCAAGATGATGCGTGCGGTACCACTGCGCGATCTCCGACCCTGTCGCGACCCACACGTCGTCTTGCTGGACGATGTGGCGCAGCGCGCGCTCGAATGCGCCGATGCGGTGCGGCTGGCCGGTGACGTAGGGATGGCAAGCGATGCACATGACCCGGCCCGAACTCGCGCTCTCGTCATAGAGCGTTTCGAACTGATCGAGGATGCCGTCGGCGAACGCGTCGCCATCCGCGCCGGCCGCGTGCAGCACGACGTCGTTCACGTCCATCGAATAGGGCACGCTGACGAGCGAGCCGGCGCGCGTGCGTACCGGAAACGGCTGGTCGTCGTGGTAGAGGTCGCAGTAATAGTCGATGCCGGCCTCCGCGACCAGATCGGCCGTATTCAGCGTGTGCGAGCACGCGGGCGAAAACCAGCCCCGGATCGGCTCGCCGGTCGCGTCGATCATGCGCCGCTGGCAGTCGGCGATGAAGGCGCGTTCCTCCTCGAGCGGACAGTTCCACAGGTAGTGCGTGTTGTAGAGCCCGTGGCACAGAAAGTCCCACTGCCGCCGCAGCATCTCCTGGAACAGCTCGGGAAACATCACCGGTATCGCGAGCGAGAGCGAGACCGTGCATCGGATGCCGAGGCGGTCGGTCACCTCGAGCAGGCGATCCAATCCGACGCGATTGCCGTACTCCTTGCGCGGATAGTTGAGCGCATCCGGCGGCGCGCTACGCGGCCAGGGATTGCGCGCGCCGATGCGGGAAGGCAGGAATTCGTAGTGCTCGACGTTGGGGACCACCCACAAAGCGAGGCGCCTTCCCTCCGGCCAGCGGATCGGCGGCCGGCCTTCCATCGGGGCGTAAGCGAAACGCTCGAGCATCCCGCGTCAGGACGACGCCGAGCCGGAGAAGCGACGCTCCAGCGCGTACCACGCGGGGCTTTCGAACAGCGCCCACAGTTCGTCGTGGTTCATCATCCGTGCACGCCACTCCTCCGTCCCGCCGGTCGCGGCGAGGCTCGCCAGCATGTCGAGCCCGGCACGAGCAAAGAGCCGCGTAAGCGCATTCGGGTAGATCGCGAGCGCAAACCCCATTGCCGCCAGCTCGTCGCGCGAAAGCATGGGCGTCTTGCCGCCCTCGACCATATTCGCGAGAAGCGGGGCGCGGATCTCGCGGGCGACGCGCTGCATGGCTTCACGTGTCGGGGGCGCCTCGACGAAAATCACGTCGGCGCCGGCATCGACGTACGCGTGCGCGCGGTCAAGCGCTGCATCGAGACCCTCGACAGCGATCGCGTCGGTGCGCGCGATGATCACCAGATCGACGTCGTTGCGCGCGTCGAGTGCGGCGGCGATGCGGCCCGTCATCTCCGCAGCATCGACGAGCCTCTTGCCGGGCTCGTGGCCACACTTCTTGGGCCAGACCTGGTCCTCGATCTGCAGCGCGGCGACGCCGGCGTGCTCGAGATCCTTCACCGTGCGCATCACGTTCAGTGGGCCGCCATATCCGGTGTCGATGTCCGCGATCAACGGCAAGTTCGTCGCGTCGGCGATGGCTGCGATGCGCTCTCGCACTTCGGCGTAGGACACGAGGCCGACATCCGGCGCGCCCAGCATCGAAAGCGAAACCCCCGATCCCGTGACGTAGCCCGCGGGAAAGCCGCTCACTTCCACGAGGCGGGCTGTGATGCAGTCGTAGGCGCCCGGCGCGACGAAGAACTGCCGCGCGCGCAACAGCTCGCGCAGCGCGGCCGGACGCGATCCCCTTGGCATGAAGCGTTCCGGTCGCAGGACGCCGCTGCTCATCGCGCGTTCCAGACTGCGAGGATCGCCGCCGAGGGCACCACTGGATAGCGGTGACGCATGAGCTTCAGCGAACCTTCGTGCAGCGCGGCGTTGGGGCTGAACACCAGGTCCTCGGCCACCGTGACGTAGTAGTCGCGATACGAGGCGCTGCGTACGCTCGACTCGAGGCAGCCTTCGGTCGTAGTGCCAACGAATATCAGCGATTCGATGCCGCGCGCACCCAGCAGCGCGTCGAGCGGCGTGTTCAGGAAGGCGTCGGGACGGTACTTCTCGACGGTGACGTCATTCGCCTGGGGGACGAGGCCGTCCACGAGTTCGGCGCCCCAGCTACCGGGCAACGTGTAGTCGGGGGACTTGCCGTCGCGCGTCTTGAGTCGCAACCAGGCGGGAGAATCGCTGCGTCCCTCGGGCTCGGAGCGCTGGCGCACGAAGACGCAGGGCACGCTATTCGACTGCGCGGCGCGTACGAAGGTCACCAGGTCCGGCACGGCGGTCAGCGCGCTGGAGACGTCCTTGCCATGGCGCGCGAAATGGCCGTCGCGATGGCAGAAGTCGTTCTGGACATCGACGACGATAACAGCCACCGGAGGCGCGACCAGTTCGTCGAGGGTGTCGCGGATCGGAATGCCGTTGACGGTTCGCATGGACGGAAACGATTGGCGCCAGGGTTCGATCGCGCGAGTCGACGCTCCCGCGATCAGCGTCATTATGCCCGGTCAAGCACCGGGTCGGAGCGGTCCACGGTGCGTCGGCGCTCGCAGCAGCCACTGCTGGAGCGACGCATCGGTAGCCAATTTGCACGCTGATGAGGGAGGAGTAGTCGCGCACAGACCGGTGCAAGCCGAGGCAACGCCGGGGGTCCAAGATGGGCAGGCGTCCCGCGATCCAGTTGTCGATCCCGGCGAGCTCGTGATGACTCCGCGATTCAGGTGTCGGGCAGCGTTGGTCAGGCGAGCGAAGTTCTGGTGTTGGTGCGGCCCGAGGCGGTGCGGCTCTGCGCGCCGACACCGGACGGGCTTGCGGGCGTCGTGGAAGAGCTCGAGTACCGCGGCGATCGAATCGAGTACCGGATCCGGGTCGGTACGGCGCTCATCGTGGCCGTGGAATTGGCGCTGCGATCGAGCAGGCGGATCGGTCAGGGGGATCGTGTCGGGCTCCAGTTGATGGAAGAGGGGCTGCATCTGTTGCCCGCCGAGGGGCAGATGCCGAGTGGCGATCGCCCGGTTCCACAAACGCTTTAACGGCAAGCGAATGTTGCTGGTCGACGCCCGTGGCGTCCCGCTGTCGATCATCGTGACCGCGGCTAATCGCCATGACATCAGCCAATTGGTGCCCACTCTCGACGCGCTCGTCGTGCAACGGCCAACCGTTACCCCGCGCGCCCGGCAACACCTGTGCGCCGATGCCGGCTTCGTCGGCGCAGTCGCCAGGCAGAACATGGTCGACCGCGACTACACGCCGCATGTCCGTCCGCGCGGCGAAGAGCGGACCCAACGCGCCCAAGGTAAGCGCCCGCCGCGCTGGGTGGTCGAAGTGGCGCACTCGTGGTTCACGCGCTTCCGCAAACTGCTCGTTCGCTTCGAGAAAATGCATCGCTCTTACCTGGCGTTGACCATGCTCGCCGCTGCCATCATCAGCTTCCGGCGTGTGCCAGCGAAGGTAAACATTATTTACGGATAACTTCTTAGTGCTCCCGCCCGGCCGCCGCGACCTCCGGGGTGTGCGCAAGGGCCATGCCAGGCACAGCGGGCTCGCTCGCGAGCAGCGCCGCACGGCTTTCGGATTCCCCTATACCTTGATGCAGGCGGCGAAGTGCATTGGCGTGATTTCCCGCAGCGCAGGAACGCTTTCCTGGCATTCCTTGGTGGCGATGGGACAGCGGGTGTGAAACACGCAGCCTTGCGGCGGATCGAGCGGGCTGGGGACCTCGCCACCTAGCACCGAGCGGGCACGTTCGCGCTCGATTTCCGGGTCGGGAATCGGCACCGCGTTCAACAGCGCCCTGGTATAAGGATGCAGCGGTTCGCTGTAAAGGCGATCGCGGTCGGCGATTTCCATCACCCGGCCCAGATACATCACCACCACCCGATCCGAGATGTGGCGCACCACCGCGAGGTCATGGGCGATGAACAGATAAGTGAGCCCCAGCGTTTTCTGCAGGTCCTCGAGCAGATTGATGATCTGCGCCTGAATCGACACGTCCAGCGCCGACACCGGCTCATCGCAAACGATGAACTTCGGCTCCAGGGCGAGCGCACGCGCGATGCCGACGCGTTGGCGCTGGCCGCCGGAAAGCTCGTGCGGATAGCGTTCGGCCATGTATTCGAACAGGCCGACCTGGGCAAGCAATTCGGAAACGCGCTTGGCAGCCGCTGCCCGGTCGGGCACCAAGCCGTGAACCAGCGTCGGTTCGGCGATGATCTGGCCGACGGTCATGCGCGGATTGAGTGAGGAATAGGGGTCCTGGAAGATCACCTGGATCGAGCGCCGGTAACGCTTGATCTCGTCGCTGCTGGCACGCGTCACGTCGAGCCCGTCATAGACGATGCGGCCGGCGGTTTCGCGCTCCAGGCGCAACAGCGTCCGGCCCAC
>JBKKAZ010000228.1:0-11040 GCA_046714435.1 Casimicrobiaceae bacterium | reverse complement strand
CCACACGCTGGTGCCCAGCGCGGCGACCGCGCCGCCGCGCGGACTGAACACCCGTGCCCAGAACGCGAAGCCGAACTCGTTGGGCAGCTTGTGCGGAAAGTACCAGCGCTCGGCGAACGCCCACAGCGCGAGATTGGCTAACGGGCCGAACACCGCGAACGCCAGCAGGCCCAAGGCGGCCCCGACCGCGAGTCCTTTGGCGATGCGGCGCCCGTCGAAGGCGAAGCTCGTCACGCCGGTGACTCCGCCTTCGCCACGGCATGATGAAGATAGAACCACGCGCCCGCCGCTGCGAGCACCAGCGAGGCGAGGCACAGCGCGTTGGCGACGCCATAGTCAGAGTGGGTATTGATGCGATAGGCGATGTCCACCGTGATCATCGTCGGGGAATTGGGATTGATCATCAGCGGCACCGACAGCACCGAGAGCATGGTGACGAACGACAGCACGACGCCCACCAGCAGCGTGCCCCGCACCTGCGGCAGCACGATTTCGAGCAGGATGCGCGGGCGCGAAGCGCCGAGGTTGCGCGCCGCCTCGATGTGCTGCCGGTCCAGCGACGCCATCGCTCCGGCCAGCAGCAGTGTGACGAAGGGCGCCTGCTTCCAGACAAAGGCGATAACGATGCCGCGCCAGTCCAGCACGCTCTGCGCCGCCAGCGGCTCGATGAGGCCGCTGCCGATCAGCGCGTGATTGAGCAGGCCGTTCTTGGCCAGGAAGCCGCGCATCAACTGTGCGGAAACGATGAACGGGATGAACAGCGGCCAGCGGTACAGCCAGCGCATTGCCGCCACCGCGCGTGGATTTTCACCGAGGGTGAGGTAACCGGCGATGGCGATTGCGACCACCGCGATCAGCACTGCCGACAGCAGGACGATGCCGATGGTGAAGACGAAGTCGGTGCTGTAGAGCTCGTAGGCCTTGACGAGGTTGGCCAGCGTATACGCGCCGTCGCGGTCGCGGAACGCGCCGACCACGGACAAGCTCAACGGAAGCACGAAAAACACGCCGACGATGGCAAGCGCCGGCGCGACGAGCAGCAGGCCGAGGCCGCGCCGCTCGCCCGGTGCCGCGTCGGCCCGCGCCGGCGTGTCGTCAGTCATGGTCGTCGATGCGGCGCCTCCCCGCGGGCGCGAGGACGGCGCCGCCGGGTCGTCACGACGTCACTTCAGCACGACCCGCTCGTAGCCCTCGACGATCTCGGTGAAGTACTCGGACAGCGGGAACGGCCGCCCGTAGCGCGAAAGCTCGTCGGGCTTGATGTCCGTGAACAGCTTGTTCCAGTCTGCGGGCGCGAGCTTCGCCTGCACGTGCTGCGCGTCGATGCCCGGGTACCAGTTGAACCTCTTGACGATGCCCTCGGCCTGCACTTCGGGACTCGCCGCGAAATCGACGAACTTCTTGGCGATCGCGGCGTTGGCGGCCTTTGCCGGGATGACGTAATACATCGGCTGGCCCGGCAGCCCCGGCGAGGGCAGCGAAAGCTTCACTTTCGGATTCATCTTGCCGTCGGCCATCCAGGTGTAGAACATGTCCACCCACACCGGCCCGATTGCGATCTCGCCGCGGTTCAGCATGTCGAGCGTCCCCGCATTGCCAGGGGTCATCACCACATGCGTATTGAACTCCTTGAGCTTGCCGAGCGAGCGGTCGATCGCCGCCTTCGACGCCGGATCGTAGGGCCCCTTCTCCAGCTTGTCGCCAAGCCCGCTGTCCGCGGACACGTAGCCCATCACAAAGCCCACGCCGGACATCCCGCCTTTTACGCCGTTGTAGCCGAACTGCTTCGGGTTCTTTTTCACCCAGTCGTTCAGTTCGACGAACGACTTCGGCGGCGCCTTGACCACGTCGGGGTTGTAGGCGAACGCGATCTGGCTGTGGAACATGGGCAGCACGAAGCCGTCGACGTTCGCGCCGAGCGCGTTCTTCGCCGTGTCGCGAGTCACCAGCTTGCCGGCCGCGATATCGCCGCGGTACCGCAACAGCAGGCTTTCCTTGACCATCGTCGCGGCGCCGCGTTGATGAACGACGGCCACGTCGACGTCCCAGGCCGCCGTGCCGGCCTTCTGCTGCGCCGAAAGCTTTTCGTAGATCTTCTGCGAGCCGGAGTCGCCGGGCCCGGTGCCGACGGCGCGCACCTTGACGCCGGGATTGGCCTTCTCGAAGCGCGGCCCGAGGAAGTCGTTCACGTAGTCGACCATGTTCTGGTCGCCGGCGGTGACGACATTGAGTGTGGTCTGCGCTGCAGCAGGCAGCGCAAATGCGAGCGCCGCGGTGACGGCCGTCAAGCACCAGTATCGAAAGCGCATGGGACTCTCCTCGTAGGACTGTCAGGAAACCGGCGCAACCGGCACCGGGAAAACCAGCAATGCATCACGCGGCACCACGACCGCGGCCCTCGTACCCTCGGCCAATCGTTCAGGGGCATCGACCCAGACTTGCGCGTCCGCGGTGCGCACCCGGTAGCGGTACCCCTGGCCGACATAGTAAGCCTGCTCGACCACGCCCGGAAGCGTCACCGCGCCCGGTTCGGGTTCACCGGCGGTCATCGTCAAGCGAGCCGCATCGGCGCGGAAGTGTGCATGCACGTTGCGGCCCGGACGGGACACATCAGGCAGCCCGAGGGTGCCGTCGGCGCGTTCGGTCAGCACCAGCCGGTTGTCGGCGCCCATGAAGCCGGCGACGAATTCGGAAATCGGCCGATGGAATACGTCCTGCGGCGTGCCGTATTGGGCGACGCGGCCCGCGTCGATCACAGCGATGCGGTCGGCGAGCGTCAGCGCCTCCTCGCGGTCGTGCGTCACGTAGATGGCCGTGATGCCGATGCGCTTTTGCAGCGCGCGCAGCTCGTGGCGCAGGTCGAGCCGCACCCGGTAGTCGAGGTTCGACATCGGCTCGTCCAGCAGCAACAGCGCAGGATTGACGGCAAGCGCGCGTCCCAGCGCCACGCGCTGACGCTGCCCGCCGGAGAGCGCCGCCACCGATCGCGACCCGAAGCCTTCGAGCTGCAGCAAGGCGAGCATCTCGTCGACACGCGTCGCGATCGCTTCCTTTTTCCAGCCGCGCATGCGCAGGCCGTAGCCGATGTTCGCGGCGACATTCATGTGCGGCCACAGCGCATAGGACTGGAACATCATCGCCGCGCCGCGGCGTTCCGGCGGCAGCGCCAGCAGATTGCGCCCCTCGATCGCGATCGCGCCTGCCTGCGGAGTCACGAAGCCTGCAATCGTGCGCAGCAGCGTGGTCTTCCCGCACCCGGAACTGCCGAGCAACGCGACCATTTCGCCGCGCGCGATCGTGAGGCTGACGCCGTCCAGCACCCTGGTCGTGCCGTAGCCGACGGTCAGCGAATCGATGGTGAGGTAGGGCGTCATGAATTGCGCCCGCGGCACGAGCGGCGAGCCAAGGCCGCATCATGATCCCATCGCGATGCGGCCGCAAACCGCTCGGCGACGGTCGCACCCTTCGGCCACACCGCGATCGAAGCGAGGGGCACGGCCACGCCCGTCTGGTGCCTGAGGAAAACCCGGACGACCCTGGTCCGGCGGGATCGTCTAGACTCGCAGGTTCGACGCTGGCACGCACGATCCCCCCGGTCGCATGAAATTCCAGAAAGAGTTCGAGCGCGCGCTCGCCGTGCATCGCCAGGGCAAGCTCCGCGAGGCGTTCTTCCGCTACGACGCGATCCTCAAGGTCGATCCGAAGCACGCGCAGGCGCTGCACCTGTCGGGCGTGGTCCTGCACCAGTCGGGGCAACGCGACGCGGCGGTCGAGCGCATCCGCGCCTCGCTGGCCGTCGACGCGACCTGCGGCGAGGCGTGGTCGAACCTAGCGATGGTGTTCGACTCGTCCGGACGCAAGTCTGCGGCGATCCGCGCGCTCAAGGAGGCGGTCCGCCACACGCCTGGCGCGGCCGACATTGCCGTCAACCTCGCCGCCATGCATATCAAGCGCGGCGAACTCGCCGAAGCCGAGGCCGCGGCCCGCCACGCGACCCGTGCCGATCCGCAGTATCCGCACGGCTGGTACAGCCTGGCACTGGCACTCGAACGGCAGAATCGCGTACTCGAAGCGCTCGACGCGGTGGGCCGCGCGGTCGGGCTCGCTCCGCAAGAGTCCTCGTACTCCGGGTTGAAGGCGCAACTCGAGCGCGGCGTCGCCGCGCCGGATCGTGCACGCTCTACGCTCGAATCGGCGCTGGCCCGCAACCCCACCTCCGCCCCGCTCCGCTTCGAGTATGCGAGCCTGCTCGAGGACGCCGGAGAACCGGCGGCCGCGGCTGAAGCCTATTTGCAGGCGGTCCGCCTCGACCCGAACCACGGGCCGGCGCTGTCGCAACTCGTGTTCCTCAAGCGCTGGCTTGCCGACTGGCGCGATCTTCCTTCGCTCGAACAGCGGTTGCGCGAAGGCGTGGCGAAGGGGCGACCGCTGCTGTCTCCCTTTGTGCTGCTGGGCCAGCCGTCGACGCCGGAAGAGCAGCGGCGCTGCGCCGACGCCTGGAGCGCAGCGCTTGCGGGCCCCCCGCTCCGCTCGCGCCGTCCGCTGTCGCAAGGCAAGCTCCGCCTCGGCTACCTGTCCGCGGACTTCCATACCCACGCGACTGCGTTTCTCGCCTCCGGAATGTTCGAGCGCCACGATCGTAGCCGCTTCGACGTCGCTGCGTACTCGATCGGCCCGGACGATGCGAGCCCGATGCGCGCGCGACTGACACGCGCTTTCGATCGCTTCGTCGATGTACGGGGTGGTACGCCCGACGAGGTTGCCGCGCGCATCCGCGACGACGGCATCGACATCCTGGTCGATCTCAAGGGACACACCAGCGGCGCGCCGCCGCGTATCCTCGCATTGCGCCCGGCGCCCATCCAGGCGCACTACCTCGGGTATCCGGGAACCCTAGGCGGCGGGCTGGTCGACTACTTGATCGGCGACGCGATCGTGACGCCGCCCACGCACGCGGCGGAGTTCGCCGAAGCTGTGGTGCGCCTTCCCGGCAGCTATCAGGTCAATGATCGCAACCGCCCGATCGTCGAGGCCCCGCCGCGCAGCGCCCTCGGCCTGCCCGATGACGCCGTCGTGCTGTGCAACTTCAACGCCACCTGGAAGCTGCGCCCCGAGGTGATGGACGCCTGGGCGACAATCTCACAGCGCGTCCCGAACGTGGTGCTCTGGCTGCTCGCGCGTCGCGACGGCGATCCGGCGATCGCGAACCTGCGCCGGGAAGCCGAGGCACGCGGCATCGAACCATCGCGCCTCGTGTTCGCGACCGCACGACCGAACGCCGAGTACCTGGGGCTGTACGCACGCGCCGACCTGTTCCTCGACAGCTGGCCCTACAACGCGCATACCACCGGCAGCGACGCGCTGTGGGCCGGCTGTCCGGTGCTCACGCTGCACGGGACGACGTTTGCAAGCCGGGTCGGCGAGAGCCTGTCGGTAACCGTCGGGCTCCCCGAACTCGTCGCCGCGGACGTCGCCGGCTATGTCGAGCAGGCCGTTTCGCTGGCGCTCGATGCCCAAGCCCGGACCCGACTGCGTCGTCATCTCCTCGGACCGGGACGGGACAGTCCCCTGTTCGATACCGAGCGAACTACGCGCGCGCTGGAGCGTGGCTATCTCGCCATGGCCGATCAGTACCGGCGTGGCGTGCGCGAATCCATCGACGTCGTGTAGCTAGTGTGGTGTACCGGAAATAACCTTCCAAAGTCCTCGCGAGAAACCGCACCAGCCATTGTTACTCGCCTTGCCGGGTGCCCAACCCGCCTGCGCCTCGCGTCGCGCCTGGCGCGGTTTTCGCGGGACTTTGACGAGCACCTGCGCCGAAATCGTTGCAACAGCGCCAGAGCGCTTGACGGTGACTTCTGCAAGGCATTTCCGGTACACCACACTAGCGCGAGCGCAGGTACTCGAGCGCGTCGGACACGCGTGCAACCGGCACCAGTTCGACGCCGGCGACCGGCTGCTTGGGTTGGTTCGCGGTCGGAATCAGCATCGTGCGAAAGCCGAGCTTCGCGGCCTCGCGGAGGCGTTCCTGCCCGCGCTGGACCGGGCGGATCTCGCCTGCCAAGCCGACCTCGCCAAATACAATAAGTTTCGCTGGCAATGGGCTGTTTTTCAACGAAGAATTGACCGCAAGCATCACCGCCAGGTCCACTGCCGGCTCGCCTATTCGGACTCCGCCTACCGCATTGACGTAAACGTCGAAGGCGCCGACGTCCACGCCCCCGTGGCGATGCAGAACCGCGAGCAGCAGCGCGAGCCGCTGGCTGTCGAGACCCACCGCGACGCGTCGCGGATTGCCGCCCTGGAATGGATCGACCAGTGCCTGGATTTCGACCAGCAGGGGTCGCGAACCCTCGAGCGTGGCGACCACTGCCGAGCCCGCCACCGGCTGCGCATGTTGCGACAGGAACAGCGCCGAAGGATTGGACACGCCCTTGAGTCCGCGTTCGGTCATCGCGAACACGCCGAGCTCGTTGGCCGCGCCGAACCGGTTCTTGATCGCGCGCACCAGGCGGAAGCTCGAATGCGGGTCGCCCTCGAAATACAGCACTGTGTCGACGATGTGTTCCAGCACCCGCGGTCCCGCGATCGCGCCTTCCTTGGTCACGTGACCAACCAGCACGACGATGACGCCGCTCTCCTTGGCGAGACGGGTGAGCTGCGCCGCGCATTCACGCACCTGCGACACACTGCCCGGCGCCGAGGTGAGCGCCTCGGTGTAGAGGGTCTGGATCGAGTCAATGACGACGATTTCGGGCGTGGCCGTTGCGATCGCCGCGACGATCGCCTCGAGCTGGACTTCGGCGAGCATCTCGACTGGCGCGTTGACCAGCCCCAGCCGCTTGGCGCGCAGCGCGACCTGCTCGACCGATTCCTCGCCCGTCACGTACAGCGTGGGGTGCGCGGCGCCCAGCGCGGCGCAAGCCTGCAGCAACAGCGTCGACTTGCCGATCCCCGGATCACCGCCGAGCAGAACCACGCCGCCCGCGACCAGCCCGCCGCCCAGCACCCGGTCGAATTCCGCCAGGCCGGTCGCTATGCGGTGGCTCTCCTTGGTCTCGACGCGAGCGAGCGTCCGCATGGTCGAGCGCGCACCGGTCACGTTTTCGAAGCGCTTTCCCGCCGGCGTCGCGACGCTCTCGACCAGCGTGTTCCAGACGCCGCAATGCGGACACTGTCCCTGCCACTTCGGCGCCAGCCCGCCGCACTCGGTGCAGCTGTAGATGGTCTTGGACTTGGCCATCAGCCAAGTTCTTCGGGGGTGGCGACCGCCGTGCCGAGCTTGCCCACCACCACGCTGGCCGCGTGGTTCGCGATGCGAACGGCATCGGCAAGTGGCGCACCCGCCGCCAGCAGCGTCCCCAGCACCGCGATGACGGTATCGCCTGCGCCGGACACGTCGAACACTTCGCGCGCCTGCGCGGGGACTGTGAGAACGCCGGCGTCCGAATAGAGCGTCATCCCCTCCTCGGAGCGGGTCACCAGCAGCGCTTCGAGTGCGAGCTCGTTGCGCAGCGCCTGCGCGCGGCGCGTCAGGTCCGCCTCGTCGTGCCAGCGGCCGACGACAGCTCTCAGCTCGTTGCGATTGGGCGTCATCACACTCGCACCGCGGTACTTGCCCCACTCGTCACCCTTGGGATCGACCAGCACGGTCAGTCCGCGGGCCTTCGCGCGCTCGATCATCGTCGCGATGTGGGCGAGCCCGCCCTTGCCGTAGTCGGAGAGGATGATCAGCGGACGCTGGTCCAGCAGCCGCTCGAATTCCGCCAGCTTGGTCGCCAGCGCCTCGTGCGAAGGCGCGGTTTCGAAGTCGATGCGCAGCAGCTGCTGCCCGCGGCCGAGGACACGAAGCTTCACCGTCGTCGAAAGCGCCGCGTCGCGATGAAACGAGGTCCGCACTTTCTCGGCGGCGACCAGGCGCGCGAGCGCGGCTCCGGCTTCATCGTCGCCGGTGACCGAGAGCAGCGTGACATCCGCGCCCAACGCGGCGGCGTTCCGGGCGACGTTCGCAGCGCCTCCGGGGCGCTCCTCGGTGCGCTCGATCCTGACCACCGGCACCGGCGCCTCGGGCGAAATCCGCTCGACGTCGCCAAACCAGTAACGGTCGAGCATCACGTCGCCCACCACGACGACGCTCGCCTCGGCCACCCGCTCGCGCCATGCCGAGAATCGCGCGGGCTTCGCTGCGCTGCTTGAGTTCGGCACGGGAATGGGTATCGAGCGCGATGGGCGCTGCGCGAGCATTGAAGCTGGCGATTATAGGACCTGACCGGGACCAGGCTCAGAATTTGCGGGGCTGCGGACGGCATTGGCCACAGGTTCGAGGTCAGCGTCGCAAGGGATGAAACGAGAAATCCGTGGCCGCAGCGCAGCCCGCAATCTCGGTGTGAGCGTCCCGGTGAACGCAAACCATGTTGAATGAAGCCACGCTCGGAAACAGGTTCTCGCTCTCCTGGTAGGGATTGTCCGGATCGAACAGGGCCGGCGTGTGCCAGTAGAGCCGATAGCCGGCGCTGTCGATCAAGCGCATCAGCGCTTCGGACTTCTCGACGCGATCGTTCTCGACGTAGAGGTGCGGCTTGAACCGGGCCAGCAGTTGCAGCCCGCCGCGAATGACGTCGCTCTCCATGCCTTCGACGTCGATCTTGATGAGCTTGAGCCGCGGCAGGGCAACAAAGTCATCCAGCAGATAACAGGGAACGTTGCGACCCTGCGTCGCGACTGCCAGCGAGAGTCCGCCGAAATTCGCAGGCTGCCCGGGATCCAGTTCCGGGACCGCGATCGCATCCCGCGTCGCGCCGAGCGCCGCCCAGTAGCAATCGGTGTTGGCGATGCTGTTCAGCGCAACGTTCGCGCACAGCGCCTGGAACGGCAGGCGCTGAGGCTCGAAAGCGAGCACCCGGCCGCCCGGTCCGACGCGTCGGGCGATCCCGACCGTATGCGCCCCGATGTTCGCGCCAACCTCGATCACGACGTCGCCCGGCGAGCAGAGTCCCTCCAGGAAACGCGCCTCGAGTCCGGCATACTCGCCGTATTTCGCGATCGCCCGCCCGATGTAGGTATCGTTCCTGTTGTACAGGAAGTATCCGCTGCGCCCCTTCGCGAGCTGGTTGAATCCATCCGATTCGAGTAGGCGGGAGCGGTTCATAAGGGTTGCGCCGTCAAGTATTGGTCGCCGATTCGAAGCTGTCGACCGCCCCATCGGCGAGCAACGACGTTCGATCGCTTGCCGCGTCGCCTAGCGGCGCCCGATCGCGAAGTACTCGAGCCCCGCGGCGCGGACTTGCGCGGGCTCGTAAAGGTTGCGGCCGTCGAACAGCAGCGGCAGCTTGAGCTTGGCGCGGATCGCCTCGAAGTCGGGACTGCGGAATTCCTTCCACTCGGTGATGACGACGAGCGCGTCGGCAGCTTCGACCGCCGCCATCGGCGTCGCCGCGAAGGACAGCCAAGGCGGCGCACCGAACGCGCGCGCGGCCTCGTCCATCGCCACCGGATCGTAGGCGACGATCTGCGCCCCGCGGTTCGCGAGCGCCGGCAGGATGGTGCGCGACGGCGCTTCGCGCATGTCGTCGGTGTTCGGCTTGAAAGCAAGCCCCCACACGGCAATCCGGCGGCCGGCGAGATTCTCGCCCAGTCGAGCCGCGATCTTGTCCACCAGCACCTGTTTCTGAGCTTCGTTGGCCGCGTCGACGGCGGCCAGCACGCGCAGCGCAACGTCGTGCTGCGCAGCGGTGATTTGCAACGCCTTCACGTCCTTCGGGAAGCAGCTGCCACCATAGCCGACGCCCGGGTACAGAAACTGCCAGCCGATCCTGGGATCGCTGCCGATGCCCTGGCGGACCATCTCGATGTCGCAGCCGAGCTGGTCGGCCAGGTTCGCGAGTTCGTTCATGAACGAAATGCGGGTCGCCAGCATCGCGTTGGCTGCGTACTTGGTGAGTTCAGCGGAGCGCAGGTCCATCACCATCAGCCGCTCGTGATTGCGCTGGAACGGCGCGTACACGGCCCGCAGCGCCGCGATCGCCCGCTCGTCGTCGGCACCGACCACGATGCGGTCCGGGCGCATGAAGTCCTCGACCGCCGCGCCTTCCTTCAGGAACTCCGGGTTGCTCGCGACCGCGAACGGTATCGCGACGCCACGCCTCGAAAGTTCGTCGGCGATCGCCTGCCGCACGCGGTCGGCGGTTCCTACGGGAACCGTCGACTTGCCGACCACGACCTTCCAGTCGTTCATCCGGCGGCCGATGCTGCGCGCCGCCTCCAGAACGTGCCTCATGTCGGCGGACCCGTCCTCGTCGGGCGGTGTGCCCACCGCGATGAACTGAAGCGTCCCGTGTTCGATCGCTGCATCGACGTCGGTGGTGAAAGCCAGCCGGCCCGCCTCGACGTTGCGGGCGATCAGCGGCGCGAGTCCGGGTTCGTGGATGGGCAGGCCGCCCGCCTTCAGCATCGCGACTTTGGCCGCATCGACGTCGAGGCAGAGCACGTCGTTGCCGACCTCGGCCAGGCAGGTGCCCGAGACCAGCCCGACGTAACCCGTCCCGATCATCGTGATCTTCACGCCGCTTCTCCGATGCCCGCGCGGATTGCCGCCAGCGCCGACCGCGGATCGTCTGCCTGCGTGATCGCGCGTCCGATCACGAGGTAGTCTGCCCCGGCGCGGATGGCGCCCTGCGGTGTGGCGATCCGCGCCTGGTCGTGCGCATCGCCACCCTCGAGCCGGATGCCGGGGGTCACCAACAGGAATCGGGGTCCGCACGCCGCACGCAATCCAGCAGCCTCCTGCGCCGAACAGACGACCCCGTCAAGGCGGTGCGATTGCGCGAGCTTTGCGAGTCGCAACACCTGTGCCTCGGGTGACGACACGACGCCGATCGCCTCGAGGTCCGGACCGGCCAGGCTGGTCAGAACGGTCACCGCGATCAGCAGCGGCGGTGGCTGATCGATGGCGGTGGCCGTGCGATCGACCGCGTCACGCGCGGCGGCAAGCATCGCTGCGCCGCCCGAAGCATGGACGTTCAGCATCCAGACCCCGAGCCG
>JBKKAZ010000227.1:0-18816 GCA_046714435.1 Casimicrobiaceae bacterium | reverse complement strand
TAGGTCTTGATGACGTCCGCGTCCAGCGCGGTCAGCACGACGTTCGGCGAAAGTCCCCGTGCGGCGAAGGCGGCGTTGGTCTGCGAACGTCCGGTGAACGCGAAGTCGTAGGTGATGATCGGGTAGCGCGCGATGGCCTCCAGCGTCAGCGGCTGCACGCTCGCGAGCGGATGCGCATTGGGCACCAGCACCACTCGATTCCAGTCGTAGCAGGGCAGCGTGACCAGTTCGGGATACTCGGTCAGCGCTTCGGTGGCGATGCCCAGGTCGGCGTCGCCGTTCGAGGTCTGCTCGGCGACCTGTCGCGGGTTGCCCTGATGCAACACCAGCCGCACCTTCGGATAGCGCGCGGCGAAATCGCGCAGTACGCGGGGCAGGACGTAGCGCGCCTGGGTGTGGGTAGTGGCAATCGCAAGCTCACCTTCGTCCTCGCTCGCGAACTCGTCCGCGACCCGCTTCAGATTGGCGATCTCGCTGAGCGCACGGCGCGCCGTTGCGACGACCAGGATTCCGGCCGGGGTGAGCCGGGATAGCCGCTTGCCCTGACGCACGAACACTTCAACGCCGAGTTCGCCTTCGAGCTGGCGGATCTGCTTGCTGATGCCGGGCTGCGAGGTGAAAAGTGCCTCGGCGGCCTCGGACACGTTTAGGCCGTTGTCGACGACCGCGCAGAGGTAGCGGAGCTGCTGCAGATTCAAGGGAGGACTGGGGCTAGGGACTAGGGGCTAGGGATTAGGGGCTAGGGATTAGGGGCTAGGGATTAGGGGGCGGCATCGCCGTGCGACCGACGGTGCTTATGCTCGCACGACTAGAATGCGAACCAATTATATGACTGCTGTGCACATCCGCCAGTTCACCGCTCCCTAGCCCCTAGTCCCTAGCCCCTGTTTTCCCAATGGCGCAATTCTTCACCGTTCACGCCACCCATCCTCAACCACGCCTGATCCGGCAGGCCGCGGAGACGCTGCGTGCCGGCGGTGTCATCGCCTACCCGACGGATTCGAGCTACGCGCTGGGCTGCGGACTCGGGCATGCCGAGGCGGCAGCGAGAATCCGCCGTCTACGGGGTGTCGACGAAAATCACCACCTGACGCTGGTGTTGCGCGACCTCACATCGTTGGGTCATTTCACGCGGCTCGATACCTGGCAGTTCCGGCTGGTACGCAAGGGCGTCCCCGGACCGTTCACTTTCATCCTGCCGGCGACCCGCGAAGTGCCGAGGCGACTGCAGCATCCGCGGCGCCGCACCGTGGGGCTGCGCGTTCCCGATCATCCGGTGGTGACCGCGCTGCTCACCGAATTCGGCGAGCCGATCCTGTCGTCGACCCTGCTGCTTGCCGGGGACGAGCTTCCGCTGAACGACGCCGCCACAATCCGAGAGCGCCTGGAGCACTCGCTGGACGCGATCGTCGACGCGGGCCCTTGCAGCGCCGAGCCTACGACCGTCATCGATCTCGCGAGCGAACCGCCGTCGGTCACCCGGCTCGGGCGCGGCGACCCCGCCCGGCTCGGCCTTTTCGCCGGCTGATCGACCGCGGTCAAAACTCGGGTAAAATGAGCCGCAGATGGATTTTTCGCTCGAGGCCATCGTGCTCTGGGGAGTGCCGGTGGTCTTCGCGATCACGCTGCACGAGGCCGCCCACGGCTATGTCGCCAAGCTGTTCGGCGATCGCACCGCCGAGCTGCTCGGCCGGGTGACACTGAATCCGATCAAGCACGTCGACCCGATCGGCACGATCCTGGTGCCCGGCATCCTGTTGCTGACGGCCAAACTTGCCGGCGGTGTGCCGTTCATATTCGGCTGGGCGAAGCCGGTGCCCGTGGATTACGCCAATCTGCGCCATCCCAAGCGCGACATGATCTGGGTGGCGGCGGCGGGTCCGGGGTCGAACTTCCTGCAGGCGCTGTTATGGGCGCTGGTGTTCGTCGCGGTGGCTTCCGGCGGCGTGGCCACCAGCGAAGGCTTGGAGAAGATGGCGCGCATCGGCGTCAGCGTGAATCTGGTACTGATGGCATTGAACATCCTTCCGATCCCGCCGCTCGACGGCGGCCGCGTACTCGCCGGGCTGCTGCCCCACCGGGCGGCGAGCGTCCTTGCGCGCATCGAACCCTACGGACTGTTCGTGATCCTCGGCCTCTTGTTCGCCGGTCTGCTCGACAACCTGATGCGCCCGCTGATCGGGGGCGCCGAACGCCTGATCGCCGCGCTGGTCGGCCTGTGACCAGGCGCTTGCCCGACCGGCTGCAGTGCGGGAACGCCTGAACGATGTTCGCTGACCGGGTGTTGTCGGGCATGCGCCCGACCGGCCGCATGCACCTCGGCCACTACCACGGCGCGCTCAAGAACTGGGTGCGCCTGCAGGAGGAGTACGAGTGCCTGTACTTCGCTGCCGACTGGCACGCGCTCACCACGCATTACGAGGAGACCGCGGTGATCGCCGACACGGTCTGGGAGATGATCGTCGACTGGTTGGCGGCAGGCCTCGACCCGAACCGCTCGACGCTGTTCATCCAGTCGCGCGTCCCCGAGCACGCGGAGCTGTCGCTGCTGCTCGGCATGATCACCCCGGTCGGGTGGCTGGAGCGCGTGCCGACCTACAAGGACCAGCAGCAGCGGCTCGCCGATCGTGACCTGTCGACCTTCGGCTTCCTGGGCTACCCGCTGATGCAAGGCGCGGACATCCTGATCTATCGTGCCAACCTGGTGCCGGTGGGCGAGGACCAGGTTTCGCACCTGGAACTGGTGCGCGAACTCGCCCGCCGCTTCAACTTCATCTACGGACGCGAGCCGGGATTCGAGGACAACGCCCGGGCCGCGGTGAAAAAACTGGGCGCGAAAAAGGCGAAGCGCTACGAGGCGCTGCGAACGGCGTTCCAGGAACAGGGTGACGCGGCGGCGCTGGCGGCGGCGCACAAGCTGCTCGAGGACACGCAGAACCTGTCGCTGGGCGATAGCGAGCGCTTGTTCGGCTACCTTGAGGGTTCGCGCCGGGTGATCCTGCCGGAACCGCAGGCGCTGCTGACCGAAACACCAAAGGTACCGGGCCTCGACGGGCAGAAGATGTCCAAGTCCTACGGCAACGCGATCTACATGCGCGAGGATCCGTCGGAAGTCGCGAAAAAGGTGCGGACGATGCAGACCGACCCGGCCCGTGTCCGGCGCTCCGATCCCGGCAATCCGGAGCACTGCCCGGTCTGGCCTCTGCACCGGATCTACTCGGACGATTCGACCCGCGACTGGGTGGTGAAAGGGTGTACGAGCGCGGGCATCGGCTGCCTCGAATGCAAGCAGCCGGTGATCGACGCGATCAACCGCGAGCAGCAGCCAATCATGGAACGCGCGCAGCGCTATCTCGACGATCCGCAGCTGGTGCGCAACATCGTCGCCGACGGCTGCGAGCGTGCGCGCAAGCTCGCCGAGGAAACCATGCAGGACGTGCGCGAAGCGATGGGCCTGCGCTACGACTGAAAACCGGCCATGGCCAACGAAGCCGCCCTGGATCTCGAACATCAGTCTGCCGCCGCGCGGCCGCTCGCGCGCGTCTACGGGGAGGCGTGGACCGAGCTGCCTGCCGACCTGTACATCCCGCCGGAGGCGCTCGAGGTGTTCCTCGAGACCTTCGAAGGTCCGCTCGACCTCTTGCTCTACCTGATCCGAAAGCAGAACATCAACGTGCTCGACATCCCGATGGCCGAACTCACCCGGCAGTACCTGGTTTACGTCGAGATGATGCGTCGCACCCAGCTCGAGCTTGCCGCCGAGTACCTGCTGATGGCCGCGGTGCTAATCGAGATCAAGTCGCGGCTGCTGCTGCCGAAGCCGCCGGCGCTGCCGGGCGACGAGGTCGAAGACCCGCGCGCGGAGCTGGTGCGCCGGCTGCTCGAATACGAAAGGATGAAGGAGGCGGCCCGTGCGATCGACGCGCTGCCGCTGGCCGACCGCGATTTCGCGACCGTGCGGGTCTGGTTCGAGCGGGTCGCGGCCGCGCGCCTGCCGGGCGTGCAGCCCGAGGATCTGCGTACCGCCTGGGCGGCGCTGATCGAGCGTGCGAGGATCCATCGCCATCACCTGGTCACGCGCCAGCAGCTGTCGGTGCGCGCCGAGATGAGCCGAATCCTGAAGACGGTAGCCCATGGACGCTTCGCCGAGTTCACCACGTTGTTCGCAGGGAACGCCGACATCGCGCATCTGGTAGTGACGTTCCTCGCGATCCTGGAGCTTGCGCGCGAGCAGCTGATCGACGTGGCGCAGGCCGAGGCCTTCGCGCCGATCTACGTGCATGGCCGGGGCGAACGACCGTTTGCGCTCGCGGCCGACGAAACGCCATGAGCGACGAAACCAACACCCCCGTGCCGGGCACCGAATCGACTCCGCTCATCGACGAAGCGGCGGGTCGCCAGGTCGATGCGAACAGCGAGCGGGACTTCGCGAATGATTCACCGGGCGAAATCTCGGAAATCAAGAGCATCCTCGAAGCCGCGCTGCTGGTTGCCGGCGAGCCGGTGCCGGTCGGTACCTTGTCGCGGCTGTTCGACCCCGCGCTCTCTGCGGATCTGGTGCGCCGCATCCTCGACGATCTTCGGCGCGACTGGCAGGGTCGCAAGGTCGAACTGGTGCAGGTCGCGTCCGGGTGGCGCTTCCAGGGCCGCGCCGAAATCCAGCAGTTCCTCGATCGCCTGTCGCCCGAGAAGCCGCCGCGCTATTCGCGAGCGGTGATGGAAACCCTGGCGATCATTGCCTACCAGCAGCCCGTGACCCGCGGCGATATCGAAGCGATCCGCGGCGTCGCCGTATCCACGAACGTCATCAAGGCGCTCGAGGACCGGCAATGGGTCGAAGTCGTCGGCCACCGCGAGACGCCGGGACGACCGGCGCTGCTCGCAACGACCAAGACCTTCCTCGACGACCTCGGCCTTACCTCTGTCGCGGAGCTTCCTCCGCTGGCCGAGCTCGATCCTTCCCACCTCCTGGAGACCCTCGATGCGCCCACCAAGGCCGCCGAAGCGCCACTCGCGCTCGCGAGCCCGATCCTCCCCGCCGACGCAGCCGCCGAATCTGGCACTGGCGAGGATCGCGGAGAGCCTGCCGCCCCGCCGGCACAAGTCCTCCACTGACGAAGTCTTCGCCGAGCCGCAGCGGCTCCACAAGATTCTCGCGTCTTGCGGGTTCGGTTCCCGCCGGGCGATGGAGGAGCTCATTATCGCCGGCCGCATCACCGTCAACCGGATGCCGGCGGAAATCGGGCAGAAGGTCGGACCCGGCGACGAGGTTCGCATCAACGGCGAGTCGGTGAAGATCCGCTTCGCCGAGCCCAAGCCGCGCGTGCTGATTTACCACAAGCCGACCGGCGAACTGGTCACCCGCGACGATCCTGAGGATCGGCCGACGGTGTTCGACGACCTGCCGTCGATCCGCGACGGCAAATGGATCGCGGTCGGTCGGCTCGACTACAACACCGAGGGCCTGTTGCTGTTCACCAATTCGGGCGAGCTTGCCAACCGCCTGATGCATCCCCGGTACGAAGTCGAGCGCGAATACGCAGTGCGGGTGATGGGGCGGCTTGACGACGAGCAGACCCAAGCGCTGCTGACCGGTGTCGAACTCGAAGACGGCCCGGCGAAATGCGAGAAACTCGAAGACGGCGGCGGCGACGACGAAAGCGCGAACCGCTGGTACAACGTTGCGATCAAGGAAGGCCGCAACCGCGAAATCCGGCGGCTGTTCGAAGCGCTGGGCCTCGCGGTCAGCCGGCTGATCCGCACGCGTTACGGTCGAGTAGCGATGCCGTCATCGTTGAAGCGCGGCGAAGTCATGGAAATGGAGCCGCATGACGTCAACGCGTTGCTGAGGTCGATCGGCCTTAAAGCAAATGCCGGGCCAAACGCAGGGCCAAACGCCGGGGCAAACGCCGGGGCCCACACCGGCGCAGCGGCGCGGGAGGGCGATGCCGAGCCGAACGATCGGCAACCGGGCAAGCCCCGACCGCCGGGGCAGGGCGGGTCGCCGCAGCGTCGCCAGCGCGGACGGCGACGGGGGCCGCATGCCGGAGCGGGAGTGCCGCATGGCAACGCGCTGGCGAATGTTCACGATGAGGGGGGAGGCAATGCGCAGCGCTCCCCGAACGGCAATGCCGAGCGACCGCAGCACGGCAATGTCGCACGCCCGCAGCACGGCAAGTCGCAACGACCGCCGCACGGGCAGGGCCCGGTCCACGGAAAATCGAAACGTCGCGGGCCGCGCGCAGGGCAGGGTTCGTCGCCAGGGCATCCGCCGGAAGGCGGCCAGCGGCGGCCTCCTCGCCCCGTGCAGGGCGACGTCGAGGGCAATGTGGCGGGCAATTCGCAGGGACAGCGCGCTCGGCCGGGCAAGCCGAAGCGGCGAGGCGCGCGCGGCGGCAAGCCGACTTCCAACGTGTCGGCGCAGGTGGGCGTGGTTCGCGACCGTCGCGTCGGACAGAGTCCGCGCAGCGCGAACGATGGTCGCGTGCTGAACATGCCGGTCGTCACGCACAAGAAGAGCCGGCGAAGCTCGTTGCCGACCGCCGAGGGCGCTGCGCCCGATCCCAACGGGCTGCCGCGGGACAAGGAAGACGTGAGGTAGCGAAGCTCGCGAGACGGTCCTCTGCCAAACGTAGCGCAGTTTCCGGGAGGGTGCACATGGCGAAATTCAGATCAGGTCGGCGCCGCCTGCTGGCGGGCTTGAGCGCAGCCCTTGCGGTCGGGCAACTTCCAAGAGCGCACGCGCAGGAGTTTCCGTCGCGCAACCTTCGGGTCGTCATCCCGACCGGACAAGGCGGCGGTGCCGACAGGCTGGCGCGCGTGTTCGACGATTTCTGGGGACCGTTGCTCAAGACCAGTTTCGAATACGGCTTCTTCCCCGGTGCGGCCGGGCAAGTGGGCTACGAGCTGTACCTCAATCGCCGCGAGAAGGATGGCCACAATCTGCTGTTCGGGAACATGGGTCCCGAGATGATCATGTACGCGCTCGCCAAGCCGGCCTATCGCTTTCCGCAGGATTACCAGTATTTCTGCCGGCTGGACGTCGACGACAGCATCGTGTTCGTGCGCCGCGAAAGTCCGTTCCGGCGCATCGAGGACGTCGTTGCCGAGGCCAAGCGGCGCGCCGTGACGGTCGCGGTGAGCCGCCTGCCGCATCCTGCCTCCATCGGCCTGCTGGCCCTGGGGGATGCGACCAAGGCGAAGTTTAACCTGGTGCCCTATGCCGGCGGCAATCCCACGTCGGTGGCGGTGATGAACGGCGAAGTCGATTGCGGCGCGCTGCCGATCGCCGGCGTGGTGGCGATCGGCGATCAGATGCGCATCCTCGGCGTGTTCAACGACGACAACAAGATGGGCCGTTACACCAACAACGCGCCATCGATCAATGCGGTATTCGGCACCAGGATCCCGGCGCTGTATTCGTCGCGGTCGTGGGCGATCCACGCCGAGGTCATCGAGAAGTTTCCCGACCGCTTCGCGCTGCTCGAGAAGACCGCGAAGCAGGTCTTCGACAATCCCGCCTATCGGGAGGCCTACGCGAAGACCGGCGCGCCGGTGGAAACCATCCAGTACGGCGACCGTGCGCTGTGCACCCGGTACGCCAACGGCATGATCGATCTGGCGAACGAATACCGGTCGCTGCTTTCGGCCAAGTCCAAGGGTTAGACCCCCCTCTGCGAAGTCGGCGGGACAGTGCGGAACGTCATCGCGAAGGAAGCGAGCATGTCCCCGAAACCAGCGCCGCAATCCCCGGAGCCGCTCGGCGCCGACCTGATCATCCCTGCGCTCGCGCTGGGTCTGGCCGTGTACTTCTTCTTCTCGATCGCCGGATCGGCGTGGGAAGCCAAGGCGAATGGTCTGATGATCGGCGGCATACTCGTGGTGCTGATCGTCATTCAGCTGTTGCGCATAGGCACGCAGGTCGCGCGAGGGCGAGGCAATCTTCGCTTCGACCGGCTGCTCCAGCCTTACGCGATGCTGCCCAGGCGGATCGGCCTGGTCGTGCTCACCGCCGTGTTCATCTTCGCGATGCCGTGGCTGGGGCTGACGCTGGCGTTGTTGCTTGCAATGCTCGCCGCGCTGACCCTGATGGGCGTGCGCAAGTCCGCGCCGCTGATCGGGACCTCGGTGGGCGCGGCGGCCGCGGCCTACCTCATGTTCTTTGTCGCCCTCGACTCGGATTTTCCGCGTGGACCGGTCGAACGCCTGATCGCGGCGATCTTCCTCTGAGTTTTCGGTAAATGGTTGACCAACCGTTTACCGCTGATACCTCCCCTCGCCCGCCTGCGGGAGAGGGGCGGGGGTGAGGGAGCGCCTCGAGCCCATGTCCTGGGAGTTTCTGCTCGGTCAGTTCGCGACCCAGTTCGGCCTGTGGTGGATCATCTGGCCGGCGATCGTGCTCGGCATCGTCATTGGAATCCTGCCGGGGTTCAGCCCGCAGAACACGCTGATCCTGTTGCTGCCACTGACCCTGGCCGTGCCGGTCGAACAAGCGCTGGCGTTCATGATCGCCCTGTACTGCGCGAATCATCTCGCCGGCGGCATTCCGGCGATCCTGGTCAAAATCCCGGGCTCCGGCGGCGCAGCCGCCACGACGCTCGACGGCTACCCGATGACGCAGAAGGGCCAGGCGCAACAGGCGCTGGTGCTCTGCTTCACGGCGTCGGTCGCCGGCGGGCTGATCACGACGCTCGCAACGCTCGCCCTGCTGCCGTGGCTGTCGCAGATCGGCCTCTATCTGCGCTCGGTGGAAATGGTCGTCGTCCTGCTGTTCGGCCTGACCCTGATCGCGGTCATCGCGGCGAAGGACATGCTGAAGGGACTGATCGCCGGCTTCTTCGGCCTGATGATCGGGGTGATCGGCACCGATCACGTCTACAGCACCCCGCGCGCGACCTTCGGCCTGCTGGAACTCTACGACGGCGTCCCGCTGGTTCCGGCATTGATCGGGTTGTTCGCCATTTCCGAAGCCCTGGTCATGATCGAGGACAAGATGATCGTCAGCGCCGACGGCAGGACCAGCGCGGGAGCCGCGCGCTGGGCGGACACCGTCGCGGGCCTGCGCATGTCGCTCGAACGCTGGTGGCACATCGTGTGGACGAGCTTCGTCGGCCTGTTCATCGGGATCATCCCCGGCGCCGGTGCGAGCATTGCAGCATTCGTCGCGTACCAGCAGTCGCGCATGTGGTCGAAGCATCCGGAACTCTACGGCACCGGCGTGCCCGAAGGGGTCATCGCGCCCGAAGCGGCCAACAACGGGGTCACCTCGGGGACGCTGGTTCCGACGCTTGCGCTCGGCGTACCCGGCGGCAGCACGGCGGCGGTCATGATGGTCGTGCTGCAATACCACGGCGTGGTCATGGGACCACGGCTGTTCGTCACTCACCCGGAAGTCGCCTACGGCGTGTTCGTCTCCATGGCCGTCGCCTACATCTTCATGATCTTCACCATCCTGCCGCTGGCGCGCTACATGTCGCGCATCGTGCTGATCGAGACGACCTTTCTCGCGCCGGTCATCATCCTGCTGACCATCGTCGCGGCCTTCGGCGAGCGCCAATATCTGTTCGACATGGGTCTGGCTTTGGTATTCGGCGTGATCGGGTTCATCGCCCACAAGACCAGCTACCACGTGACGGCCATCCTTATCGGCATCATCCTCGGCCCGCTGTTCGAGCAATACCTGGTGCGCGCGCTCAGAATCTCGCAGGGCGACGTCATGATCCTGTTCTCATCGACGCTCGGCAACACGCTCTGGGCGATGCTCGGCCTGTCGCTGGTGCTGCCGTTCTGGCGTGACTATCGACAACGCAAGGCCGCGGGCCTTGCCGTCCGCCCATCAAACCCAAGGGCCCACCCATGAACGAAGTCAGGACGCGCGCGGAGCTGACCCGCAATGTCCGGCGCATCGCGCGGTTGGAGATCCCGGGCGGCGGCCAGGTCACGGTGGACGGCAACTACGCCTACGTCGGCCACATGAAGCCGCCGTACGGCACGACCATCATCGACGTTGCCGATCCTATGCATCCGAAGCCGTTGCACACGCTGATGCTTCCCGACGCTTACTCGCACAGCCACAAGGTGCGCGTGACGGGGGAGGTGATGATCGTCAATGTCGAACAGAACAATCGCCACCTGATGCGCCGCGGCGCGCGCCTCCCGCAGGCTGAGGCGACGCTCCAGGCGGCGCTGTCGAGGGCGCCGACCGACGCCGAACTGGCAGCGGAGCTCAAGGTGAAACCGGATGACATCCCGGCGCTGCGTGAAGGCAACCGGCGCGGGTATGGCGACGGCGGGTTTCGCATCTACGACATCGCGGACCGGAACCGTCCGCGCCTGCTGGCCTACCAGAAGACCTACGGCTTCGGCGTGCATCGTTTCGACATGGACGCGCGCTACGCCTACATCTCCACCGAAATGGAAGGCTACGTCGGCAACATCCTGGTGATCTACGACCTCGCGCGCCCGGATCGCCCCGAGGAAGTGTCGCGGTGGTGGATGCCGGGCCAGCACGTCGCCGGCGGCGAACAGCCGACGTGGTCAGGGTACAGGAACCGCCTGCACCATGCGCTTCGCTCCAAGGACCAGCTGTGGGCTTCGGTGTGGCACGCCGGCTTGCGGGTCATCGATATTTCCGACATCCGCCGGCCACGCACGGTCGGCGCCTACGACTATCATCCACCGTTCCCGGAACCGACGCATACGGTGCTGCGCGTTCCGTTCCCGGTCGCGGGCCGCGAAATC
This sequence comes from Casimicrobiaceae bacterium, assembly GCA_046714435.1. Classification (GTDB taxonomy): domain Bacteria; phylum Pseudomonadota; class Gammaproteobacteria; order Burkholderiales; family Casimicrobiaceae; genus VBCG01. The sequence goes on along the minus strand of JBKKAZ010000227.1, from coordinate 8,076 downwards.
GCCGTCGTCGTGGACGAGGAACACGAGCACACGCCGGGACAGCTCCACGCCGGCCTGTGGGTTTTCGACGTCGGCGATCTCGCGAATATCAAGCCACTGTCGATGTTCCACTTGAGCGAAAAGGCTTCGCCCTGGAGCGATCGAGGTCGCTTCGGCGCCCACCAGTTCCAGGAGCACCTGTCCGACACGCTGGTCTGCACCGCATGGTTCAGCGGTGGCCTGCGCATCATCGACATCGCCGATCCGACCTTGCCGCGCGAAGTCGGGCACTTCATTCCCGACCCGTCCGCCGGCTTCGCGAGCCCGCAAAGCAACGATGTCGACATCGATCGACGCGGCCTCATCTACCTGCTCGACCGCGACCAGGGTCTGGACATCCTCGAGTACACCGGCCCCCGCTGATAAATGCGGCTCGGGTGACGCCAAAGGTCAGTCGAGGAACAGATCCGCCATCAGCGGCTGGCCAGGGGAGACCGCGTAGACATCGAAGTCGGTGACGCCGGCCTCGCGCAGCACGTCCTCGTCGAGGAAGAACCGGCCGGTCGCCTCGCGCGCGTCGCGCAGGAAGATCGCGTGCGCTGCATCCGCGACGATCTCGGGCTTGCGCATATGAGCGGTCTGCGACTGCGCGCCGGGAATCATCTTGACCGCCACCGTGGCAATCACGGTACGCGGCCACAGCGCGTTGACGGCAACGCCGCGATCCCGAAACTCCTCGGCCATCCCGAGCACGCACAGGCTCATCCCGAACTTGGCGATGCTGTAGGCGACGTTGTCCTTGAACCATTTCGGGTTGAGCGTGAGCGGCGGCGCCAGCGTCAGGATGTGCGGATTGCGTTCTGCCTTTGCCGACGCGATCAGGTGCGGCAGGCACGCCCTGGAGCTGACGAACGTGCCGCGCACGTTGACGCCCAGCATCAGGTCGAAACGCCTGGGTGGCGTTTCGAGCGTTCCGGTCAGACTGATGGCGCTCGCATTATTGACCAGGATGTCGATGCCGCCGAAGCGCGTGACCGTGGCGGCGACAGCGGTGTCGACCGCAGAATCGTCGCGGATGTCGCAGGCGAGCGCAAGCGCCCGGCCTCCCGCCACCTCGATCGCTGCGACTGCGTCGTGGATCGTCCCGGGAAGCTTCGGGTTCAGCACATCGGTTTTGCCGATCACGGCGACATTGGCACCGTCCCGCGCCGCTCGCAGCGCGATCGCCAGGCCGATGCCGCGCGTGGCGCCGGTGATGAACAACGTCCGGCCTGCGAGCGTTGGTGTCAATTCAACTTCCGTGGAAATTCGGTGCGCGCTTGGCGACAAACGCCCCTACACCTTCGGCGAAGTCCGACGTGCCGGCGCACTGCACGAAGCTTTGCGCCTCCGCCGCCAACTGCTCGGCCAGCGAGCGCTGCGTCGACTGGCGCAGCAGCCGCTTCAGGTTGCGCACCGCGAGCGTCGGCCCGCCGGCGAGCCTCTGCGCGGCACTTGCGACCGCACCGTCGAGTTCGGCCGCCGACACGACCCGATTGACGATGCCGAGCGACAACGCCACGCGCGCGTCGAAGCGCTCGCCAAGCAGCATGATTTCAGCCGCTTTGCGCGTGCCCACGATGCGCGGCAGCCACCAGGTCCCACCGCCATCCGGCGTGACGCCGATGTTCAGGTACGCTGACGCGAAATAGGCGTCGTCGGCGGCGAACACCAGATCGCAGCCGTTGGCGAGCGACAGGCCGAAGCCTGCTACGGCGCCTTGCACGCGTGCGATGACCGGCTGCGGCATGCGCGCCAGCGTTTCGACAATTGCATGCACGCGCTCCATCATTTGCCGAAGCTTTGGCGTTTGCTCGGCGGGCGGCAAGGCGAGCAGGTCCTCAAACTGGTGGACGTCGCCGCCCGCCATGAAGTGCTTGCCGGCGCCGCGAATGACGACGACTCGAACGCCGTCGTCGGCAGCAACCGCCTGGATGTGGGCGCCGAGCGCGTCTACCATCGCGAAGTCGAGCGCGTTGAGCGCTGCCGGCCGGTTAAGCGTCAGCGTGGCGATCGGGCCGTCGCGGTCGAGCAGTACCGTGTCGTTCATGTCGTATTCTTGGGTGGGCGATCGTGAGGAGCACGACGCAGCGGCGGGGGAGTCTAGCACGCAGCCGACTCGATGTTGCGCGAACGCAGCCCGATTGGGCAACGACTGTGGTGACGCATTTCGGGTTCACCGCGCCAAGGGTCCGAGACCCGATCACCGCTGCTCCGGCGGGTTGCGAAACGGCACCGACTGCTCCAGCTCGTCGAGCGTGTGGGCGATCTCAACGCGCTCGCGTTCGCAATAGTCGGCGATGGCGGCCGCGAACGCCGGCTCACCGATCGCGTGCGCCGATCGGGTCTCGACCGGCATGAATCCGCGTGCGAGCTTGTGCAGTCCCTGCGCGCCACCCTCGAAGCGGTCGATCCCGCGCTCGAGGCAGAATTCGATCGCCTGGTAGTAGCAGGCCTCGAAATGCAGCCCGGGGACCGGGTCGACCGTGCCCCAGTAGCGGCCCCACAGCGTGTCCGCGTTGAACACATCGAGCGCCGCGCACAACGGGCTGCCGTCGCGGAACCCGAGCACCATCAGCAGGTGTTCGGGCATGCTCGCCGCGATTCGCTCGAAGAACTCGGACGTGAGGTAGGGCGTGGAGCGATGCGCCCGATAGGTCGCTTCGTAGCAGCGGTAGAAGAAGGCCCAGTCGGCCGAGGTGATCCCGGTACCCGTCCTGCGTGTGAAGGTCACGCCAGCTTCGGCGACTTTGCGCCGGTCCTGCTTCACCTTCTTGCGCTTGTCGTGCGAGAACGCCGACATGAATTCGGTGAAGTCGCGGTGTCCGCTGCGCTGCCAGCGGAACTGAACACCGCTGCGTTCGATCATCGCGGCTGCAGCGCAGGCTGCGGCGTCGTCGTCGTCGAGAAACAGCAGATGCAGCGACGACGCCCCGCCGCCTGCGACGATCGACTGCGCAGCCTCGAGCAGCGATCGCTTGACCGCAGGGTCATTCGCGATCAGCCGCGGCCCGGTGACCGGCGTGAACGGTATCGCGGCGACCAGTTTCGGGTAGTAACGACGCCCGTAACGGCGGTAGGCGTCGGCCCAGCCCCAGTCGAATACGTACTCGCCGTAGGAGTGTGACTTGAGATAGAGCGGCAGCGCGCCGACCAGACGTTCGCCCCGCCAGGCGCCAAGGTAGCGGGGCTGCCATCCGGTCGCCCGACTGGCGCAGCCGCTGGCGTGCAGGCTGGTCAGAAACGCGTGCGAAAGCAGCGGATGGCCGGGGACCAGCGCGTCCCACGCGGTGGCGTCGGTGCTCTCGAGCGAAAGCCCGTTGCGGACGATCACCGGGTCGACCGGATCGGTGCGAGGGATGGGGTTGGACATGCGAAGCGCGATTGTCGCCTCAAAAGGGGTCAGGTTGGTTTGCTGCGAGACGTCCTGGACGATCGCAGACCGGAAGTAACCCGACTCCATCGGGTCGATCCTGTCGGGTCTGCTAACATCGCCGCATGCAAGTCGCGGTCGCGCAACTCGACCAGATCGTCGGCGACATGCCCGGTAACGGGCGGCGCATCCTCGACGCGCTGCGCGATGCCGAGCGCGCGGGCGCCGACCTGACCCTCACGGCCGAGTTGTCGCTTTGCGGGTATCCGCCCGAGGATCTGCTGTTGCGGCCGGCATTTGTCGAGGCCAACGCGCGCGAACTCGCCGCGCTTGCAGCCGAGGTCAAGGATAGCGCGCTGGTGGTCGGCTTCGCCGAGCGCCACGATGGGCGCTGCCACAACGCGGCTGCGGTGCTGAAGGACGGACGAGTCTCGCGTGTGTACCGCAAGCAGACGCTCCCCAACTACACCGTCTTCGACGAGGAACGCTACTTCGAGCCGGGGCACGAGGCATGCGTCGTCGACGTGGCCGGCGTCAGGGTCGGCGTCGTGATCTGCGAGGACATCTGGTTTCCGGGTCCGGCGGCGCAGGCGCGCGCGGCGGGAGCGCAGCTCCTGGTCGTTCCGAACGGGTCGCCGTACCACACCGGGCAGCAGGCGCTGCGCCTCGCGCAGGTTCAGGCGCGTGCGCGGGAGAACGCCCTGCCGGTGATCTACGTGAATCGCGTTGGCGGACAGGACGAGCTGGTGTTCGACGGTGCGTCGTTTGCCGTCGCGGCCGATGGATCGCTGGCTCAGCAGTTGCCGGCGTGGCACGAGACGCTCGCGCTGATCGCGTTCGACGGTGCGCAGCCCCGGACGATCCGCGGCGGGCTCGACCCGCGTGTCGAATACCACGTCTACCAGGCGCTGACGATGGGCATTCGCGACTACGTCGCGAAGAATCGCTTTCCCGGCGTGCTGCTTGGGCTGTCGGGCGGCATCGATTCCGCGCTGACGCTGGCAGTCGCCGTCGACGCGCTCGGGCGCGAACGGGTCCGCGCGCTGATGCTGCCCTCCCGCTACAACGCCCCGATCAGCGTTCAAGACGCGCGCGAGATGGCCGGCATCCTCGGCGTGCGCTACGACGAAATCTCCATCGAAGGCCCGTTCAACGCGTTCCTCGAGGCGCTCGCGCCCGAGTTTCGCGACCTGCCACCGGATGCCGCCGAGGAAAACATCCAGGCCCGCATCCGAGGCACGCTGCTGATGGCGCTGTCCAACAAAGGCGGCTCGATCGTGCTCACCACCGGGAACAAGTCTGAAATGGCGGTGGGCTACGCGACGCTCTACGGCGACATGGCGGGCGGCTTTTCCGTGCTGAAGGACGTGAGCAAGACGCTGGTGTACCGGCTGTCGAACTATCGCAACGAACTTGGCCGGGTCATTCCCGAACGGATCATCACGCGAGCGCCGTCCGCGGAGCTCAGGGCGAACCAGACCGATCAGGACACGCTCCCGCCCTACGACGTCCTGGATGCGATCCTCGAGGCCTACGTCGAGCACAATCGCAGCCCCTCCGAGATCGTGGCCGCGGGCCATGCCGCCAGCGACGTGAGGCGCGTGGTGCGGTTGATCAAGATCGCGGAGTACAAGCGTCGGCAGTCGGCGGTAGGGATCCGCATCACGCCGCGCGGTTTCGGCAAGGACTGGCGCTATCCGATCACCTCGGCGTGGAACGAGTGGGAGTCGGTGCCCGGGGATGCGGGTCCAGGTTCCGCGAGCCCGAGCGGGTAGGCTAGAATCGAAGGTCGAACCGAGAGGGAGCGCCGGGCATGAAGAAAATCGAAGCCATCATCAAGCCGTTCAAGCTGGACGAGGTCCGGGAGGCCTTGTCCGACGTCGGCGTTTCCGGGCTCACCGTGACCGAGGTCAAGGGCTTCGGAAGGCAGAAGGGGCACACCGAACTCTATCGCGGTGCCGAGTACGTCGTGGATTTCCTGCCCAAGGTCAAGGTCGAGGTGATACTCGCCGACGCGATGGTCGAGCGCGCGATCGAGGCGATCGTCCGGGTGGCGCGCACCGGAAAGATCGGCGACGGCAAGATCTTCGTCACCGAGGTGGGCCAGGTCGTCCGCATACGCACCGGCGAATCGGGCGAAGCCGCCGTTTAGGTACATGGCTAGCGAGAGTCGACGGCTAACCGCCGGCGACAACTCATAACGAACGGAGGGGCTGATGTCGATCGCGTCGGAGTTTCGGGAATTCGCGCTCAAGGGCAGTGTCGTCGACCTCGCGGTGGGCGTCATCATCGGCGCCGCGTTCGGCAAGATCGTCGATTCGGTGGTCAAGGACGTGATCATGCCGCTGGTCAACACGATCACGGGCGGCTCGGTCGACTTCTCCAACAAGTACTGGGTCTTGAGCGGTAACGTTTCGGCAGGCGCTTCGCTGGAGGCGGCGCAGAAGGCAGGCGTCGTCCTGGCCTGGGGAAACTTTGTCACTATCCTCATCAACTTCGTGATCCTCGCATTCATCATCTTCTGGATGGTGAAGGCGATGAATCGCGCCAAATCGAAGCAGGACGCTGCACCCGCCGCTCCGGCCGAACAGGTCGTCCTGCTGCGCGAGATTCGCGACGAGTTGAAGCGGCGCTAGGCGCGCAGTTGTCGGATGTTGGATGTCAGATGGCAGATGACAGTCTACAAATGGAGCCCCAACGCTTCCGATCCAGCCGCAAATCCCCCATCGACGCCGCATTGATCTTGACATCTGACATCTGAAATCTCAAAACCCGATGCCTGATTCCGTTCCATCCCCGGTGCTCCTCCCCGACGTCGAGCGCCTGTTGCTTGGGTCCAGCGGCCTCGACCGCCGCAAACTCGATCGTGTGCTTGATGCGATCCACACCCACGACGTGGATTTCGCCGACCTCTATTTCCAGCAATCGCACTTCGAAAGCTGGAACCTCGAGGAAGGGATCGTGAAGTCCGGCTCGTTCTCGATCGATCGCGGCGTCGGCGTGCGCGCGGTGACCGGCGATCGTCAGGCGTTCGCCTACTCGGACGATGTTTCGCTGCGTGCGCTCGAGGAGGCCGCAGTAGCGGTTCGGGCCATCGGGCGCCAGGGACAGTCCGCGGTCGCGCCGCTGTCGCGTAGCGGTTCCAGTCACGCGCTGTACTCGATCGACGATCCGGTCGGGAGTCTGCCTGAGGTCGCAAAGGTCGCGCTGCTGGAAAAGCTCGAGCGTACCGCACGCGCGCTCGATCCGCGCGTCACCCAGGTCATGGCGTCGCTCGCGGGGGAGCACGAGACCGTGCTGATCGCACGCAGCGACGGACTGATGGCTGCGGATGTCCGCCCACTGGTGCGCGTGTCTATCAGCGTGATCGTCGAGGAACACGGGCGGCGCGAGCAGGGCTATTCCGGCGGCGGCGGGCGCTGCGATTACGCGTTCTTCGACGATGCCCTGCTCACGGAGTACGCGAAGCAGGCTGTTGACCAGGCGCTGCTCAACCTGCGTGCGCGCCCTGCGCCGGCGGGAACGACGACCGTCGTGCTCGGCCCGGGCTGGCCCGGCATCCTGCTGCACGAGGCGATCGGGCACGGCCTCGAAGGGGATTTCAATCGCAAGGGCACCAGCGCGTTCTCGGGCCGTGTCGGCCAGCGCGTAGCGGCCCCGGGCGTGACGGTCGTCGACGACGGCACGCTCGCGCTTCGTCGCGGGTCGCTCAACCTCGACGACGAGGGCAATCCGACCCACCGCACGGTCCTGATCGAGGACGGCATCCTGCTGGGCTACATGCAGGACCGGATGAACTCGGCGCTGATGAAGGTTGCCCCCACCGGCAATGGCCGCCGCGAATCGTTCGCGCACCTGCCTATGCCGCGCATGACTAACACTGTGATGCTGAACGGCAGCCAGGATCCCGCCGAGATCCTCGCGTCGGTGCAGGACGGCGTTTACGCGGTGAATTTCGGCGGCGGCCAGGTCGACATCACCAACGGCAAGTTCGTATTCTCGATGGCCGAAGCCTGGAAGATCGAGCACGGCAAACTGACCTATCCGATCAAGGGCGCGACGCTGATCGGCAACGGACCTGATGCACTGACGCGTGTGACGATGATCGGCAACGACCTGCGGCTCGATTCCGGCATCGGCGTCTGCGGGAAGGAAGGGCAGAGCGTGCCGGTCGGCGTCGGGCAGCCGACGCTCAAGATCGAAGGCCTGACCGTGGGCGGGACCGGGGGTTAAGCAGTCACGCGGAACTCGATACCGGGTTGCGAGCGCCAGCAACGCTTCGCGTGGTCATGGCAACGCTTTTTGGCGGCCCCAAGCTCTCGCAGCCGGTTGGCTCCACGCCAGATTCCTTGCGCTTTCCGGCTAGGTATGATAAATTGTCATACCTTGGAGAATGACCATGAGCAGCGTCAAAGTTGCCATCACTATCGACAGCGGAACGCTGGCGCGTGTTGATGGATTGGTCGCAAAGAAGGTTTTCCCGAACCGCAGCCGCGCTATCCAGTCAGCGGTGGCAGAGAAGCTCGCGCGGATGGAGCGCGGGCGTTTGGCGTCTGAGTGCGCAAAGCTCGATTCGAGGTCTGAGAAGGCACTCGCGGAAGAAGGTCTAGGGCAGGAGCTCGACGGTTGGCCCGAATACTGAGAGGCGAGATTCGGTGGGCCAATCTAAGCCCGGTCCGCGGGCG
>JBKKAZ010000226.1:0-5209 GCA_046714435.1 Casimicrobiaceae bacterium | reverse complement strand
CGATCCTTTTCAATGCGTCATTCACGGATTGCGTCGATCGCCTGCGAACGAGTCTTGACTTGCGTCGTATTTGCTATCGTCTCGAATCTGCAGGGCCCTACGACACGGCGACCAGCCTGTGCAGCGTCTCGGGATCGCGCAGTAGCGCCGTGCTGTCCGACCGGTGAGCGACACGACCGCGCTCGAGGACGATGGCCTGCCGGGTGAGCGAAAGCGCGAGCTTGGCGTGTTGCTCGACGATGATCAGCGCCATGCCGCCCTCGGACACGAGCGCGCGGATCACGATCAGCAGTTCCTGCACGACGATCGGTGCGAGCCCCTCCATCGGCTCGTCAAGGAGCAGCAGGCTGGGGTTGACCATCAGCGCGCGTGCGATCGCGAGCATCTGCTGCTCGCCGCCCGAGAGCTGGTTGCCGAAAATGGCGCGGCGCTCCTCCAGGCGCGGAAACAGCTTCCAGACCTTCGCCACCGTCCAGTTTCCCGGCCGCGAGACTGCGGTCAAGTGGTCCTCGACAGTGAGCGACGCGAACATGAAGCGTTCCTGCGGCACCCAGCCGAGGCCCGACTGGCTGCGCCGGTGTGTCGGCAATGCCGCGAGGTCGCCACCGCGCCAGCGTAGCGTGCCGCCGCGTTGGCGCGTCAGTCCCATCAGCGTGATCAGCAGCGTGGTCTTGCCCATGCCGTTGCGACCAAGCACCGCAAGGCTGTCGCCCTCGTCCAGCACGAACGACACGTCCTCGAGCACGATGGCGTCGCCGTAGCCGGCGGTAAGCCCCTCGACCGCGAGCAGTTCAGCCATGCTGCGTCTCGCCCAGATAGACCTCGCGCACCCGGGGGTCGGCCGCGATTTCCGAGGGTGCTCCCTCGGTCAGCACCCTGCCACCGACCAGCACCGTGATTCGCTCGGCGAACCGGAACACGATGTCCATGTCGTGCTCGATGAACAGGATGGTAACGTCCCTCGGCAGCGCGGCGATCACCCCGAACAACTCCGCGCTCTCCCCGGTCGGAATGCCCGCCGCCGGCTCATCGAGCAGCAGGATGCGCGGCCGGGTCGCGAGCGCGAGCGCGATCTCCACCAATCGCTGCTTGCCGTAGGGCAGGTTGCGCGTCAGCGTGTTGGCCTCGGTGGAGAGGCGCAGCATTGCCAGCAATTCGAGCGCCTCGTCGATCTCCTCGCGCTGCCTCGCCACGGTGCGGTGCCACACGCCCGCGCGCCCCGTGCGCTCACAGACCGCGAGCACCACCGACTCCAGTACGGTGAGCCCTGCGAACAGCGCGTTGATCTGGAAGGTGCGAGTGATGCCGAGTTTGACGCGCTGATGCTGCCCAAGCGCGGTGATGCGCTCGTCGCCCAGGAACACCTCGCCAGAGGTTGGCGGGAATACCCCGGTGAGCAGATTGATGAGCGTCGTCTTGCCGGCCCCGTTCGGGCCGATCAGCGCATGCCGCGCGCCCGGTGGAAAGGCGAGCGACACGTCGCTCGCCGCCTTGAACGCGCCGAAGTGTTTCGACAGCCCCGTGGTGCGCAGCGCGGCATTCATCCGCGCCTGTCTCCTGCCCGGTTCCGCAGAGCCTCGATGGCCCCCAGGATGCCGCCTCGCGCGAACAACACCACGACGACCAGCAGCAATCCGAGCCAGAACTGCCAGTAGACCGGGTTCAAATCCGACAGCAAGTGGTGGGCGACCATGAACACCGTGGCGCCGATCAAGCCCCCGTAGAGACGCCCGGCGCCGCCCAGCACGAGCATGATCAACAGGTCGGCGGAGCGCGGAAAGCCGAACACGTCGAGCCCGACGAACTGCGTGGTCTGCGCGAGCAGCCCGCCGGCGACGCCCGCCATCGCCGCGCTCACCGTGTAGATCGCGATCAGCCGGCGCGTCACCGGCACGCCGATCGCCGGCATTCGCTTGACGTTCTCCCGCACCCCGCGCAGCGACAACCCGAACGGCGAGTGGACGAGGCGGCGCGCCACCACGAACAGCAGAAACAGCACGACGAGGCTGTAGACGTAGGCCGTGCTTCCGGTGAGATCGAACGCAAAGGTCCCGAACAGCTTCCACATGGTGACGCCGGACAGGCCGTCGGCACCGCCGGTGACGAATGTCGCCTGATTGGCCGCCTCGTAGAGCATGAGTCCGATGCCCAGCGTCACCATCAGCCGCGCGAGATCGGAACCGCGCACGACGAGGAAGCTGGTCGCATAGCCGACGATCGCGCCGGCGGCACCCGCGACGACGAGACCGGAAATCGGTTCGCCCCAGCCGTGCACGGCGAGCACGCCCGCCGCGTAAGCGCCGATGCCGAAGAAAGCGGCATGACCGAGCGACACGATGCCGGCGTAACCCATGATCAGGTCGAGCGTGACGGCGAACAACGCGGTGATCAGGATCTGGCTGCCGAGCACGCGATAGTTCGGGAACGCAAAGAACGCGACGACCGCAAGGATCCAGAACACGAATTCGATCGCGTACCAGCGATCGGTGGGCAATCGCGGCGCGCCGGCAGCGACGAGGGTCGCAGTCGGCGAGGATCCGGCTGCGGCGCCCCCATCGCTCGTACTCATGCGAGGTCCCGGTATCCTAGGTGCGCCGGCCATAAAGGCCCGCCGGGAAAGCGATCATCAGTGCGACCATCAGCACGTAGATGATGAACGAGCCGACCTGCGGTACGTAGTACTTGCCGGCGACGTCGCAGATGCCGAGGATCATCGCGGCAACCAGTCCGCCCTTGATCGTCCCCGCCCCGCCAACCGCCACCACCAGCAGGAAGTACACAACGTATTTCAACGGAAAGGTCGGATCGAGGCCGAGTACGTCGATCCCCAGGCCGCCGCCGAGGCCCGCGAGCCCGGATCCCAACGCGAAGGTCACGCCGAACACGCGGTTGACGTTTATGCCGAGACCTGCGGCTGCCACGGCGTTGTCGACGGACGCCCGTACCTGCGCGCCGAAGCGCGTCTTCAGCAGCAACAGGTGCAACGCGATCGTGATGACAGCCACCACGCCGATCAGGAACATCCGGTAGGCGCCGAGGTCCAGCCCGAAGACGCGCACCTGCCCACGCAGGAAGTCGGGCAGGCGCACCGGCTGCTGCGACGGCCCGAACGCGAACGTCGCCGCCGCCACCGCCATGAACACCAGCCCGATCGAGAACATCACCTGATCGAGATGGCTCGCCCGGTACAGCCGCTGGTAGAGCGTTCGTTCCAGCACAATGCCGGCAAGCGCCGCAACGACGAAGGCCACCGGCAGGGTCGCGAGGAACGGCACACCCGCGCGAGACATCAGCACGACGCACGCGTACCCGCCCAGCATCGCGAACGCGCCATGAGCGAGGTTGACGAAGTTCATCAGGCCCATCGTCACCGACAGGCCGATACTGATGATGAACAACAGACTACCGTAGGCGACGCCGTCGAACAGCACCCCGATCAGGTTGCCGAGCACGGCGCGCCTAGCGTGCTTTCAGCGCAGGTTCAGCCGCCGGGCCCGACGTTCTCGACCTTGTCGAACTCGATGTTCCACGGCTTGCCGTTGATCATCTTCACTTCGCGCAGGTAGACGGTCTGGACGACGTCGCGGGCCACTGGGTCGATGGTGAGCGGTCCACGCGGACTCATCCACTTCATGCCCTTCATCGCCTCGACCAGTTGCTCGCCGCTACCGGTGCCGCCGGTTTTCTTCACTGCCTCGTAGATCGCGTGCATGCCGTCGTAGCCGCCCACCGAATGGAAGTTCGGGCGCATGCCGTTGTTGGCCTTCATCATCCCGTCGACGTAGGCGCGGTTCTCCGGGGACTCGTGCGCCGCCGAGTAATGGAACGAGGTGATCACGCCAACCGACGGGGGACCCATGCTCTCGAGCAAGTCGTCGTCGACGACGTCGCCGGTGCCAATGAACCGGATGCCGGCCTGCTTCAAGCCCCGCTCGTCGAACTGCTTCATCACCGCGAGGCCTTCGCCGGAGGGCACGAACACGAACAGCGCGTCGGGCTTGGCGTCCTTGGCGCGTTGCAGGAACGGCGCGTAGTCGGGATTGCGCAACGGCGTGCGCACCGACTCGACGATTTCACCGCCGGCCGCCCCGAAGCGCGCGAGGAAGGTCTTCTCGGCGTCGAGCCCGGGACCGTAGTCGGTCACCATCGTGAACACGCGCTTGATCTTGTTCTTCGCGGCCCAGTCGGCGATCGGTCCGGTGATCTGCGGCAGGGTGAACCCGGTGCGGACGATGAATGGCGATCGCGTCGGAATGATCTGCGTCGCGGCCGCCATCACGATCATCGGTGTCTTGGCTTCGGTCGCCACCGGCGCGGTCGCGAGCGCGAGTGGCGTGAGGCCGAAGCCGGCGAGCACGGTCACCTTTTCCTGCACGACCAGCTCCTGCGCGATGCGCTTGGTCGTCTCGGGCGCGAGCCCGGTGTCGTCCTTGAGGATCAGCTCGACTTTGCGCCCAGCGACCGTGTCGCCGACTTTCTGCATGTAGAGCCGGCAGGCCGCCGAGACCTGCTTGCCGGTGGACGCGAACGGGCCGGTCATCGGCAGGATCAGGCCGATTTTCACCGGAGGCTCGGCGGCCCAGGCAACGCGCGGCAGCGCAGAAAGCCCGGTGGCGCCGGCGATGCCCTGCAGGATGCGGCGGCGGGTCGGTTGGATGCGGTGGTTCATCGGTTCCTCCTTCAGGCGATGACTGGGTAATGGTACACGCTGCCGCCTACCAGCCCGATGCAAAAGGCGTTCGGGAGTTCGCTGGGCGACGCGTTAAAGGTGAATGAGAGCAGCTTTCGCTGCAGCCAGGCGATTCAGTGGCACTGTTCAAGCTCCGGGCCTTGGTCCTCATCGGTACGGCGATCCGTTGGGTGAAGCGTATCTTCTGGCCAAAGGACTATCATTCCCCCGCAATTCGCAAAGGAGGCTCCAATGAAGCTCGAGGGCTCGTGCCACTGCGGTGCGGTGAAGTTCACGGTCGAATCACAAACGCCCTATCCGTACCTGCGCTGCTACTGCTCGATCTGCCGCAAGACGGCCGGCGGCGGCGGCTACGCGATCAATATCATGGGTACGGCAAAATCGCTCTCCGTGCGGGGCCGCAAGTTCGTCAGCGTGTTTCGCGCGCGCATTCGCGACAAGGACAACGCGCGGGGTACGCTCTCCCCCGGCCGCAGGCATTTCTGCGCGAAATGCGGAAGCGCGCTCTGGGCGTGGGAT
>JBKKAZ010000225.1:0-24017 GCA_046714435.1 Casimicrobiaceae bacterium | reverse complement strand
TTCGGCAAGTGGCTGGCACTGAGCTGCACCCACGCCTCGTCGTCGGCGAGGATACGCTCGACCAGCAGCTCTACGCGTCCGCCGGAGGGCTTGGTGCCGACGACCCGCGCGCGAATCACGCGGGTGTTGTTGAATATCGTAAGATCGCCCTCGCGCAGCAGGCCGGGAAGATCGACGAATCGGCGATCGACGAGCGATTCCCCGCCGGCTTCGAGCAATCGGCTGCCGCTACGCGTCGCGGCAGGCGACTGCGCAATGAGTTCCGGCGGCAGCGCGTAGTCGAAGTCGGAGAGCGTGTGGCGGTGACCTGGCATGCGGTGAAGAAGGGAGCGACGGCGAGCGCGCCTGCACGACCCTTTGGTCCTGCGACGTGGGCCGCGTCGCCATCGCAACTCTTGAATTCGACGTGGTGCCGGGAGAGGGACTCGAACCCTCACGGTATCGCTACCGGCGGATTTTGAGTCCGCTGCGTCTACCAGTTCCGCCATCCCGGCCGGGAGATCGGGCGCGGGGTGTTCGCGCCCAAGACGGCATTATCGCGGAATTGGAGCAACGGGGGTAGGAAGCAACAATGACGCTGGGTCCCCGCCTTCGCGGGGATGACTACTTACGGCTGCAGTGCGCTGGTATCGCGTGGCGGCGCGGTGCCGTTGCGGTTGACGGTCAGCGTCGCGATCTGGCAGCGCGTTGCGCTGACATCGGCGGCGCCTGCCTCGCGATTGAGCGCCAGTCCGAAGCGGATGGCATTGCCGGGGTTCACGGTTGTCACGCCGTGGCTGCTGGTGCTGCGCCAGGCGGCAGCCGCGGTCTGCGCGCGCATCCGTGTCAGCGTCACCGGCTCCCAGGTCGCGCCTCCGTTGCGGCTGGCGACCAGCGTCACCCCGATAGTCAACGCGCCGGTGCTCAGGGTCGACAACGCGTAGAGGGCCTCAACGTCGCGTGGATAGGATACCGGCGGGATGTCTGCGGTCATGCACAACACGGGCTCGGCATCGAGCGCGAGCGCGCCGCCGGATGCCTCGGTAAAGTCGTGCCGCGGCGTGATCGCCATGCCGAGCCGATGCTGGAACAACGCCATGGCGCCGCGCGCGGCCAGGTCGCCCGCACAGTACTGGGTCGCGTTGCAGCCGAGCGAGATGCTCCGGTTGCGCAGCCATTCGACGCTGTTGCAATGGAGGTCGCCGACGACGACGTCGGTGAAACCGCCGCAGTTCGCCGCCACCACCAGCGCGAGCGTCTGCGTCGCGTTGGGCAGCGTTCCGTTCGACGCGGTGAGGCTCTGGTTCCAGGTGCCCGCCGTCCCTGCCGCCGGCGTCCCCGAAAATGTGCGCGTCGTGTTGTTGTAGCTGATGCCGCTGGGCAGCGTTCCGGTGCGGTTGGTCGTCGGCGGCGGCGTACCAGTCGTCGTGACCGTCAGCGCGCACGGCGAACCGATGACGCAGACCAGAGCGTTCGGGCTCGTGATCTCCGGCGCCGCGAACGGCGACACGGGCGGCGTGCTCTGCGCGTTCAATGGATCAGTGCCGGCGAGGTATTCGGCGAGGTTGGTCGCGCCGTCGCCGTCGGCGTCGGCGGTCGGTGCTGCGGCGGTCGCCGAGCCGAACCACGCCAGTTCCCACCAATCGGGCATCCGGTCGCCATCGGTATCGAAAGGATCGAGGCGGTAAATCGACCCGTTGAAGTAGGCGCTGATGTAGAGCTCTCCGGCGTGGTCTTCGCCGAACGTGCTCACTCCGCCGGTGATGAGCAGCAGCTGCTGCGGCGTCCAGCCTCCCGCGCCGTCGGAGGTCGCGGCCCACAGGTTGCCGCTGCCGAAGTCGGCGTACAGGTAGGCGCCGTTCAGCGGCGCGATGCGCGTGCCGCGATAGCGAAAGCCGCCGGTGATCGACACGCCCGCGCTGTGGTTGTAGTCGAAGATCGGTGGCACATAGTTGGGAGGCGGCGTGCAGGTTGGGCCGAACGCGGGCGTGCAGATCAGACCTTCGAGGATGCGCCAGCCGTAATTGCGACCTCCCGGCACGCCGAACGGCTCGTAATCGACCTCCTCGCGATCGCCCTGACCGACGTCACCGATGAACTGGTCGCCGGTGAGCCTGTCGAACGAGAAGCGGAACGGGTTGCGCAGGCCGAGCGACCAGATTTCCGGGCAGGTGCCGGAACCGGCGCCGTTGCAGGTCATCGCCGCGAACGGGTTCGAAGGCGGGATCGCATAGTAGGGCGGTGTCTCCACGTTCACGTCGACTCGAAGCATCTTGCCGAGCCGGGTGCCGAAGTTCTGGCCGTTGTTGAAAGGATCGTTGCCGCCGCCGCCGTCGCCGGTGCCGATGTACAGGTAGCCGTCGGAGCGGAACGCGAGCTTGCCGCCGTTGTGGTTGGTGGCGCCTGGGTGCGGTATCACGAACAGGATGCGGCCGCTAGCGAAGTCGGTCTGCTCCGGATGATCGATGCTGCGCTCGTAGCGCTCGATGACCAGCGCCCCGTCGCTGATGCGCGTGTAATAGACGAACAGGCGCCGGTTGTTCACGTAGTCCGGATGGAACGCGAGGCCGAGCAAGCCGGACTCGCCGGTGCCAAAGGTCTTCGAGCCGACGTCCAGGAACGGCGCTGGCACCACCAGCCCGTCGCGCAGGATGCGCACGCGCCCCGCCTGCTCGACGACGAACAGGCGCGTGGTGTCGCCGGGTGCTACGACGATGTCCACCGGCCGGTCGAGTCCGGTGGCGATGGTCGTGCGAACCACGGTCGCGTCGGTCACGATGCTGCCCACCGCGAACGGCGAGTCCATCGACCACAGCGGTGCGGAAGCCGGCGTCGTGCGCCGGATGTCGCCGTGGCTCGGTCCGCCCGTGCTGCCACTGACGTCGTTCGCAACCGCGCCGGCGCCTTCGTCGAAGTGGTACAGCGCGGCGGTCGAGGCATCGGCGAAAAACGGCGCGCGCGGCCGCGTGAAGTTCGCCGTGTAGCGCAAAACGCGCGAAATCCGGAGCTCGTCGAACAAGCCCTTGTAGGAAGGGAACGCAGGTCCCGCATCGTGCTTCTCCGCACCGAGCACGAGGAACGGATCGCTGTTGGTACAGGGTCCGCCGCAGAAATTCCCCGGCACCCCGTTGTCGGGATAGGAAACGTCGCCGTCCGGCCCGTCACCGGAGGCGTCGAGCGTCCCGTCGACGTAAATCCACATGAAGCCGTCGCTCGCGCGCCGCGCGACCGCGATGTGGTGCCACTGGCTGTCGAGCACGTTGATCGCGCCGCATCGGGTGCGGTTGCCGGTCGCGTTGCCGCTGACCCCGAACGCGATGCGGCCGCCGGCGATCGACACGCCGTACTTGCGATCCTGGTTGAAGCGGTCGCGGTCGACCACGATGTTGCCGTTGATCCACGACAGGTCGGCGCCGCAGCTGGCCGCCGGCGCCGGATTGTCGGCGGCGCTGGCCTTGACCCAGA
The DNA here is from genome assembly GCA_046714435.1 of Casimicrobiaceae bacterium. Classification (GTDB taxonomy): domain Bacteria; phylum Pseudomonadota; class Gammaproteobacteria; order Burkholderiales; family Casimicrobiaceae; genus VBCG01. The sequence continues at coordinate 20,573 of JBKKAZ010000225.1, read as the reverse complement.
ACTCGAGCGTAAAGTCGGTCGCGCCCACGTCCGCAGGCGGACCGGGTGTCGTCGTCGCCGGATCGTCGACCCGTATTTTCACGCGGTCGACGTCGCCACTACCGGTACCGTTAAACGCGAGCGAGTAGCCCGCGGCGCCCGCCGTCGCGGCAAACAGACAGGCGGCGAACGGCAGGGTGGCGGTGGCCAAGCGCAGCAGCCCGTGCGCTCGCGTCGAGCGTGGCCTTGCCGGCAGCATGCGGGCTTCGAGCATCGGGAATTCTCCACGGCCGGCGCTTGAAATCGCCGTGCAGCAGGCCCGGGCACGCCCCGCAGCCGCTTATGACATCATCATAAGCGCAGCGCCTCCCCGCAGCCAAGACCGACGCCGCCCTAGCCGACCGGCGGAACGCCGCGCCTTGCCCGTGCGTAGGTCACGAAGGCGTAGGCAGGGCCTCCGGGGTCCTGCGCCGCCCTTGGCTCACGGGCGACCTCCACCCAGTCGTCGCGGTCGAGCGGAGGGAGTTGGGTGTCGCCGGGAAAGTCGCGCTCGATCTCTGTGACGTACAACCGGGCGGCGCGGGGCATCGCGAGCGCGTACAGTTCGGCGCCGCCGATGCAGAAAGCCGGCGGCGGCATTGCGACCCGCGTGAGGGCCTCGTCGAGCGAATGGACAACCTCGGCGCCGCCCGCGCGAAAGGCGCGGTCCCGCGTGACGACGATGTTCTGTCGATCCGGAAGCGGGCCGGAGAGCGATTCCCAGGTACGCCGGCCCATGATCACCGCGTGGCCGCTGGTGAGCGCACGAAATCGCCGCAAATCTTCCGGCAGCCGCCAAGGAAGCGCGTTGTTCGCGCCGATCGTGCCGTTTTTCGCGACCGCGACGATCAACGCGAGATCCGGCGCGGCTTGCGCATCGGGCGAGGACGCAACCAAAGGGACAACGGAAGCGTACGTCCGCTCCGAGGGCGGTGCCATAATCCGATCAATTATAGCCGCCGCGGCGGACTCGACCTCGTGTATTACCCCCGCTCGTTTCTCAAGTTCATCCTGCTGGGCTTCCTGCTGGTAAGCCTGCCGCTGCTGTTCGCGCTGGCGGAACTGGTGCTCTCGCTCGATCGACTCGCCTACCAGAGCCGCGAGGAGGTGCTGCAGTCGGCGCAGGCCGCGCGGACCTCGCGCGTCCTGTTCGAGCAGACCGCGACCCTCGAACGCCTGGTGCGCCAGTACCTAATCCTCGACGATCCCGCGCTGGTCGACGACTATAACCGCCTGCGCCAGGAATTCCGCGCGACGACAGGCCAGCTTTCCTTGCTGCCGCTCGAGCCGGCGCACATCGCGGCACTGGAACAACTGGACCAGTCCGAAAGCACGCTGCACGCGCGGCTGGTCGCGCCGCAGCAGGGGCCCGAGAAGTCCGCAGAACTGGCAGAAGGCTACGCGCGGCTCGCCGACGGCGCACAGTCGATGCTCAACGCGTCGAATACGCTGACCCAGAATGCGATCGAGCGGCTGCAGGAGACGGCAGCGCAGGGACGCGAGAAGTGGATGTGGCTGGGGCTCGCGACGGTCGGCATCGCGATCGCGCTCGCGATTCTGTTCGCGGTGCTGATTGCGCGGCCGATCCGCCAGCTCGACCAGGCGATCCGCCAGATGGGCAGCGCCGATTTCTCGCAGGTGGTGCACGTCAACGGCCCGCAAGACCTGCGCTTCCTGGGCCAGCGGCTCGAGTGGCTGCGGGTGCGCCTGTCCGAACTCGAGCAGCAGCAGAACCGTTTCCTGCGCCACGTCTCGCACGAACTGAAGACGCCGCTGACCGCGGTCCGCGAAGGCGCCGAACTGCTGCGCGACGAGGTGGGAGGCAAGCTTTCCAGGGAGCAGCGCGACATCGTCCGCATCGTGCGCGAGAACACGCTGTCGCTGCAGAAGCTGATCGAGGACCTGTTGAAGTACCACCAGTCGCGCGCGTTCGAGTCGGCGACGCTCGGCCCGGTGGTCGTCTCGGACGTGGTCCGGCGGGTGCTGCGGGAGCACAAGCTCGCGGCGCTTGCACGCGGCATCAACATCGAGACCGACCTCGGGGCGCCGATTGTGGTGGCCGACGCCGATCGGCTTCGCACGATCGTCGACAACCTGGTCAGCAATGCGATCAAGTACGCGCCGATGGGCGGCACCGTCGGCATCCGCGTCTGGTCGGATGCGAGCGACGCCAAGCTCGAGGTGTCCGACAACGGTCCGGGCGTTGATCGCGACGAGCGCGAGCGCATTTTCGACACGTTCTTCCAGGGCAAGGCGCCGACCGGCGGACGCGTGAAGGGGTCGGGACTGGGTCTTGCCATCGCGCGCGACTACGCGCTCGCCCACGGCGGGCGGGTCGAGGTCCGCGATCGCGCCGACGGTGCGCGCGGCGCCTGTTTTCGCCTGACGCTGCCTCTCGCGATCACCGGTGCCGCGGCGCTCGGCGCAAAGCCGCGGCCGGTCACCGAGCCGGTGGGAGGCGCCAAGTGATTTCGCGCCATTCCCTCGCATCGCTGCTCTTCGTTGTTGTCGTCGCCGGGTGCGCCGCCGCGCCGGCGGCGCCCACGCAGGTGCCCCAGGCACCCGCTGCACCGCCGGCAGCGCTTGCCGCTGCCCCGACGCTCACCCGTATGATCGAGTCTCCTCCCATCGAGCCGGTGGAGGCGCCTGCTGCACAGGCCGGGATCCTGCAGGCATCGCCTCCGGAAGCGACGACACCAACGCAACCGGTCGCGGTCGTGCCGCCTCCGGAGACACCGGCGCCTGTGCAGCTTCCACCGCTGCCGGTCGCGGCCGAGCCGACGCCCGAAGAGCGCGAGTTCGCGTCGCTGCTCGCCGACCTGCAGCGCTACGGTGCGCTGGGCGCGGATGACGTCCGCCGCGAGCAGCAGGCGCAGTCGCAGGCGCTGCAGCGCACGCGCAGCGATACGACTCGAGTACGCCTCGCGGTTCTGTACACGCTGAGCCGCACCCCTGCGGACGACCAGCGGGCGTTGCAGCAGTTCGAGACGGTCGCCAAGAGCAATCCCGGATCGGGAACGCTGAAGCAGCTTGCGGCCGTGCTTTCGGCGCAAGTGGCCGAGCGGGTTCGCGCGGTCCGGGACGAGCAGGCCCGCAGCGAAGCCGCGTTGCAGAAGCTCGAGGCGTTGAGGGCGATGGAGCGCAGCCTGTTGCGCGACCGGGTTCGAAGTGGCGGCGGCGGCGGTGGGGCCGGCTCCGGTGGAAACTAGTGTGACCCCTTCGCGGACGCCCTGACGATGAACACCAGCGACATCCTGCTGGTCGATGACGATCCCGACCTCCTGCAGCTGATCAGTCTTCGACTCACCTCGGCAGGCTATCGGGTGCGCACCGCGGACAGCGGGGAAAGCGCACTCGCGTCGCTCGCCGTGGCCCGTCCGGCGGCGATGATCACCGATCTGCGGATGCCGGGTATCGACGGCATGCAGCTGTTCGAGGCGGTCCATCGCCAGCATCCGACGCTTCCGGTCATCATCCTCACCGCCCACGGGACCATCCCCGACGCGGTCTCGGCCACGCAGCGGGGCGTGTTCGGCTTTCTCACCAAGCCGTTCGACAGTCAGGAACTGCTGCAGAAGGTTGCCGGCGCAATCAAGCTTTCCGGCGACGACGGTGAAGCGATGTCGGCGACGGCCGAATGGCGCGCAGGGATCGTGACCCGCAGCGCGAAAATGGAAGACCTGCTCCGGCAGGCGCGGCTGGTCGCGGATTCGGACGCCAGCGTGCTGATCTACGGCGACTCGGGTACCGGGAAAGAGTTGCTCGCGCGCGCGATCCATCACGCCAGCCCGCGCGCGGAGCGGCCGTTCGTCGCCGTCAACTGCGGCGCGATTCCCGGCGAACTGCTGGAATCGGAGCTGTTCGGGCACGCCCGCGGCGCGTTCACCGGCGCCATCCAGGCGCACAAGGGCCTGTTCCAGACTGCGGATGGCGGCACGCTGTTTCTCGACGAGATCGGCGACATGCCGCTGCCGCTGCAGGTGAAGCTGCTGCGGGTGCTGCAGGACGGCGACGTGCGCCCGGTCGGCGCAACCCAGGCGATCCCGGTCGATGTGCGCGTGATCTCCGCGACCCATCGCGACCTGGAAGCGCTGCGCAGCGCCGGCCTGTTCCGCGAGGATCTCTATTACCGGCTGAACGTGGTTTCGATGCGGTTGCCTCCGCTCGCCGACCGGCGCGAGGACATCCCGGTGCTGGCGACGCACTTCCTTCGCAAGCTCGCCGAGCGTTACCGCAAGCCGCTGCCAACGCTCGCACCGGACGCGATGGCGCTGCTCATCGCGGCGCCCTGGCCGGGTAACGTCCGCCAGTTGCTGAATCTGCTCGAACAGGCGGTGGCACTGACGACCGCCGCGATGATCCCCGGCTCGGTCGTGCAGAACGCGCTGCAGGAGGACGCGGCGGCGCTGGTCCCGTTCGAGGAGGCACGCCGCTCCTTCGAGCGCGACTACCTGGTGCGCTTGCTCAAGATCACCCGGGGCAACGTCACCCAGGCGGCACAGATGGCCAAACGCAACCGCACCGAGTTCTACAAGCTGCTGCAGCGGCACCGGCTGGAGCCGTCGATGTTCAAGGAAGGCAAGACATAACCTAGACGGGTGACGCGTTCGGTGTCCTTGTCGCACCGCAGCGACAATTATTCCACTGCGGATTCAAGCGGTTAATCCAGCTCTCCGATCCGACGTCGGGCATCGGCGACAGCCGGCTGTTGCGGCGTGGCCACGATTCGCGCACGGGTTGACGACGTCGTGCCCCGATTTCACTGTGAAAGCTGCGTGCGAGTTTCCGCCGATCGCCGTGGCTTTCACTTGGCACGACGGTTGCTTTAGTTCTCCCACGATCCACCGGCGGCGACGAAGCTGCCAAACGCAAAGAGGCGGTCATGGACACGTTCGCGCCCGGATTCTCTCGGTTCTGGCTCCCCGCCGGGGAGGACGACGCGCAGCGGATTCACGACGACCACAATGACTACGACGGCGATGCCACGCTCCAGCAGCAGGCACTGGACGAATTGACGGAGCGCGTGAACGCAGCCCGCCGCGTCATCTGAACCCATTGAAGGATCCGGCCGGTGGCCGGGTCCTGCGCAGGGCGAGAAAACGCCCTTCGCGAACCGGTCCCCCTTGCCCGCTAACCTCCTCCCGGCGGGCTTCTTTTTTTCCGTCTCCCGGCAGACCGATGCAAAAGGCGTCCGGGAGTTCGGTGGGCGACGGGATGGCGTCGTTGCGCCTTTTGCATCGGGATTGGAATCAGGCGGTCGCCTAGGGAGCGGCGCGCATTGGCCACTCCGGGCGACCGCGGTCAACAGCACCCAACAACGCGCATCATGCGCGGCGCCGTGAACCGACGGCAGCAGTCGTCCCGCGCGGTCGCGCCAGCGCGAAAAACGACGCTAGACGGCAACCGGCGCGCGCAGCGCCGGATGCGACTCGTAACCGACGATCTCGAAATCGTCGAACGCGTAATCGGCAAGGGTCGGCGGCTTGCGGCGGATCACCAGCTTCGGCAGCGGCAGCGGTCTGCGCGCGAGCTGGGTGTCGACCTGCTCGAGGTGATTGAGATAGAGGTGGCAGTCGCCGCCGGTCCACACCAGGTCGCCGACCTCGAGGCCGGTTTGCTGGGCGACCAGGTGGGCGAGCAGCGCGTAGCTCGCGATGTTGAAGGGCACGCCGAGGAAGATGTCGCAGCTGCGCTGGTAGAGCTGCAGCGACAGCCGGCCCTCCGCGACGTAGAACTGGAACAACAAGTGGCAGGGCGGCAGCTTCATGCGCGGCAGGTCGCCGACGTTCCAGGCCGAGACGATCAGCCGGCGCGAATCCGGATTGCGTGCGATCTCGGCCACGACAGCGGCGATCTGGTCGATCTCGCGGCCGTCGCTGGCGGTCCAGTGCCGCCACTGGTAACCGTAGATCGGCCCGAGCTCGCCGTCCGGGTCGGCCCATTCGTCCCAGATCGTGACGCCGGCGGCGTTGAGCGAGCGAACGTTGGTCTCGCCGCGCAGGAACCACAACAGCTCGTGGATGATCGACTTGAGATGCAGCTTCTTGGTCGTCACCAGCGGAAAGCCGTCGGCGAGGTTAAAGCGCAGCTGGTGGCCGAACACCGACAGCGTGCCGGTCCCCGTGCGGTCGTCCTTGCGCACGCCGTGCTCGCGCACGTGGCGCATCAGATCCAGGTATTGGCGCATGACCGAGCAGGAAGCCGGAAGCCGCGATTCTAGCCGAGCCGGCCGGCCACACGCGCGGGACGGCGTTTGCGCGGCGGCAGTTCGATCGCGCTTTCCATCGACCAGGGGCGCACGCCCAGCGCGATGCCGATCGTCTCGCGCAGGTCGGGTGCGAGATGGCCGTCGAGCTCCGCCAGTTCCCCGAATTCCTCGGCGAGGCGCTCGAGCTTCCTTCGCAGGAGTTCGAACGACGCGCGCGAAAGCTCGCGGAACTCGAACGCGAAATAGCCGCCCACCTCGTCGAACCGCGGCGCCAGGAAATCCGCGACGGCGCGCTTGCCGTGCCGGCGCCTGATCGGGCCGTCGGAGCGCAGCCGCGCGCCACGCGGCAGCTTCAGCCGCACGAGGTTGCCCGGCATCAGGTCGATCAGCCGCAATCGGTCGAGCTTCGCGAGGCAGCCGACACACTGCGCAGGCGTGATCTGGTGGCGCGCGACGATCTCGTCGAACGTCCAGCCGTTGACCACCAGGTAGAACACCGCGAGCAGCCGCGGATCCGCCGCGAGCGCGCTTTCCTGGGCGAGCGAAAGCTCGGCCGATTCGCCCTCGCGGCCGCGCGCGAGCCTGGCCAGCTCGGCGAAGTCGATCTCGAGCGCATCGCAAAACTGCGCGAGGCGCGCGAGCGTGAACGTCCGCTGCGAGAACAGGCGCTTGACGCTCGCCTCCGACAGGCTGATCCGCTTCGCCAGCTCGGCGTAGGTGAGGCCGCGCATGCGTGCGACCTTCTTCAGCGTGTCCACGAGACGGGCGGCGTCGTTCATCGGGATGCTTGGGCGAGGACTGTGACCTTGCGTTGGACTTCGCTGTCGAGGGCCGCTCGGTGAGCGCTCGGTGAGCAACCGGTCGCCGGTTCCGTGCCCCGTTAGTATTGTAAAACGATACTCTAGTATTAGGGTATTGCCAAGCGCTGCCGCCGCGTGAGGCAATGGCCTCGAGGCGGGCGCCGGCGTCGAAGCAAATCGCCGGCCGTGTCCGCCCGAACCCATCGCAAGGAGGCACCATGTTCGCGTCATTGCTTGCCATTACGCTCGCCGTATCGCTCGCCGTCGCAGCTGGCACCGCCCGGGCATTCACCGGACCGATCGAGCGTATCCTCACGCGCATCGTGACCGACGATCTTGCCCCCGCGTGGTTGCGCTACCTGCGTTTCGCGATCGTCGTCACCGGCGTGTCGGCGGGCGTGCGCATCCACGAGCTCGAGCGCTACATCACGCCGATGCAATACGACGGCAAGCACCGCGTCATCCTCGAACTCACCGCGGAACGCTGGGGACTCGAGCTCTACCGCACGGTCATCGAGACGCTGCAGGGTGTTGCCTGGATGCTGCTGGTCTTCTTCATCTTCGCGCTCGTCGCCTACGTCGTCGTTCGCTTCGCCGAGGCGCGCCGTGCCGGCGGCGCGGCGGATCCCCGATGAACCGTCGTGCCTTCGTGGGGGCGGCAGTAGGCGGTGGCATGCTCGCCCTCGCCGGCTGCGGTCTGACACTGCGCGAAGGGGTGTTCAATCCCTGCCGCGGTGCGCTGCCGCCGCGCCTTGCGTCGCACCCGCTGGTGGTGCAGGCGTGGCTGGGCATCGACGCCACGCGGGTCGTCGATGCACACTGTCACCTGTTCGGAACGGGCGACAGTGGCCAGGGGGCGTGGGTCAATCCCGGCCTCGCAAGCTTTGCCGCTCCCGCGCAGTTCGCGCAGCGGTTGTTCTACCTCAATGCCGGTTGCGTCCATACCGATCCCGGCAAGGCCGACCTCTCGGTGGTCGACCGGCTGCTGAACCAGGTCGCCGGTCTGGCGGCCGGCACGAGGCTCCTGCTGCTCGCGTTCGACTGGGCGCGCGATCCGCAAGGAGCACCGCTCGCCGACCGGTCGACGTTCCACGTTCCCGATACCTACGCGGCGGCGGTGGCAGCCAGGCACCCCCGCGCATTCGAGTGGGCGGCTTCGATCCACCCCTACGATCCGGCGGCGCTCGACCGCCTCGATCGCGTTCTCGCCGCGGGGGCCCGCGCGGTGAAATGGCTGCCCGCCGCCCAGAACATCGATCCCGCGTCGTCGCGTTGCGATGCGTTCTACCGCAAGCTCGCGGCGCTCGATCTGCCGCTCATCACCCACGCCGGCGACGAGCGCGCGGTGCGCGGGCACGATGAAACGCTCGGCAATCCGTTGAAGCTTCGGCGCGCGCTTGGACTGGGCGTGCGGGTGATCGTCGCGCACTGCGCGTCATTGGGAGAAGGTCGAGACATTGACCAAGGTGCCGCCGGACCGCCGATCGCGAACTTCGCGCTGTTTGCCCGCCTGATGGACGAGCCCGCGCATCGCGGCCGGGTTTTCGGGGATCTCTCGGCGGTGACCTTCGGCAACCGCAGCGAAGACGTCCTGGCGACACTTCTCGAACGGGGCGACTGGCACGCGAGGCTCCTCAACGGCTCCGACTATCCGCTGCCGGGCGTGCTGCCGCTGGTGGGTCTGGACACGCTGGTCGCCCGCGGTATGCTCGCGGCCGAGGCGGTGCCCGTGCTGCGCGAGATCCGCGACCACAATGCGATCCTGTTCGATTTCGTGCTGAAGCGCTCGCTGCGAAGCGCGCGTTTCGGGGCAACCCGGCGCTTCGGTACCGAAGTCTTCGAAACCTGGCGGCACCTCGCCAAGCAGGCCTGACGTGCACGCGCCGAATCAGTTCGATCTGTTGCGGCAGCGCCGCTTCGCGCCGTTCTTCTGGACGCAGTTCGCAGGCGCCGCGAATGACAACCTGCTGAAGAACGCGTTGGTGATCTTCGTCGCGTTCCAGGCTGCGGTGGCAAGCGGGTTCGACGCGAACGCGCTGGTGAACCTCGCCGGCGCGATCTTCATTCTGCCGTTCGTGGTGCTTTCGGCGACTGCGGGGCAGCTCGCCGACAAATTCGAGAAGTCGCGGCTGATCCGGTTCATCAAGGTCTTCGAGATCGCTATCATGGCCATCGCACTGGCCGGCTTCTGGCAGCGCGATCTCGCGATCCTGTTCACGGCGCTGGCGCTGATGGGCGTGCATTCGACGCTGTTCGGGCCGGTCAAGTACGCGATCCTGCCGCAGCAGCTCAAGGTCGACGAACTGGTCGGCGGCAACGGCCTGGTGGAGATGGGTACGTTCGTCGCGATCCTGCTCGGCACCATCGCCGGCGGGCTGATCGTCGCGATGCAGCCGAATGGGCCGGTATTGGCCGGTACGTTCGGTATCGTGGTCGCGGTCGCGGGGTACCTGACCAGCCGCAGCATTCCGACCACGCCGGCTGTCGATCCGCGACTGACGATCAACTGGAACCCGTTCACCGAGACCGTCCGCAGCCTCGCGATCGCCCGCGGCAACCGCGTGGTCTGGCTGTCGATGCTCGGCATCTCCTGGTTCTGGTTCTACGGCGCGACTTTTCTCGCCCAGTTTGCCGGCTTCGCGCGCGACTACCTCGGCGGCGACGAGACCGTGGTCACGTTCCTGCTCGCGTTGTTCTCGGTGGGCATCGGCGTGGGCTCGCTGCTCTGCGAGCGGCTGTCCGGGCGCAAGGTCGAACTCGGGCTGGTGCCGTTCGGCTCGATCGGGCTGACGCTGTTCGCGGTCGATCTCTGGTTCGCCGCACGCAGTCTTGCCGCACCCGGGCTCGCCGGCCTGGCGACTTTTTTCCACGAACCGGCGCACTGGCGGGTTGCCTTCGACCTGACCATGATCGGCATGTTCGGGGGTTTCTACATCGTGCCGCTGTACGCGCTGATCCAGCAACGCTCGGAGCCCTCCCGCCGCTCGCGGATCATCGCCGCGAACAATATCCTGAACGCGCTGTTCATGGTGGCCTCCGCGCTGATCGCGATCGGACTGCTGCGCGTGGGACTGTCGATCGTCGACCTGTTCCTGGTTACCGCGCTGATGAATGTCGCCGTGGCCCTGTTCATCTACCGGCTGGTGCCCGAGTTCCTGATCCGCTTTCTCGCCTGGCTGCTCATCCACAGCTTCTACCGCGTCGACAAGCGCGGACTGGACAACCTCCCGGAGGAGGGCGCCTGCGTCGTCGTCTGCAACCACGTGAGCTACGTCGACGCGATGGTGATCAGCGCCTGCGTGCGCCGGCCGATCCGGTTCGTCATGGACCACCGCATTTTCGCGACGCCGGTGCTGGGTTACCTGTTTCGCGCGATGCGCACCATTCCGATCGCACCCGCGAAGGAAGACGCGGCACTCAAGGAGCAGGCGTTCGCCGATGCGGCGGAGGCGCTCGCCGGGGACGAAATCGTCGGCATTTTTCCGGAAGGGCGGCTCACCCAGGACGGCGAAATGGGTCCGTTCCGGCCGGGCATCGAGCGAATCGTCGGCGAAACTCCGGTGCCCGTCATCCCGATGGCGCTCTCGGGACTGTGGGGCAGCTTCTTCTCTCGATCGCAACAGGGTAGGGCGATGCGCAGGTTCCGCGGGCTGTTCTCGCGGATCTCGTTGACCATCGGCGAGCCCGTTGCGCCCGGGCGGCTGGACAACGAGAGTCTGCGGGAAATCGTGCTCGCGCTTCGCGGCGAGCGGCGCTAGCAGGCGGCTCGGGACCCGCGTCCGTCCTGCCGTTTCGCGCGCGACCGGCGGCGGGACAGGTCGGGTCGCGTGCTAAACTCGATCGCAACTTTCCCACTCGACACGGCGATGTCAGGCAACACATTCGGCCGCCTCTTTGCGCTGACTTCGTTCGGAGAATCACACGGACCGGCGATTGGCTGTGTCGTCGACGGTTGCCCGCCGGGACTCGCGCTTGACGTCGCCGACATCCAGCGCGAACTGGATCGCCGCCGGCCGGGAACTTCCCGGCACGTCACCCAACGGCGCGAGCCGGACACCGTCGAGATCCTGTCCGGCGTATTCGAGGGCCGCACCACCGGCACGCCGATCGCGCTGCTGATCCGCAACCAGGACCAGCGCAGCAAGGATTACGCGGGCATCGCCGACACCTTCCGGCCCGGCCACGCCGACTACACCTACTGGCAGAAGTACGGTGTCCGCGACTACCGCGGCGGCGGCCGCCAGTCGGCGCGCGAAACGGCGGTGCGCGTTGCCGCGGGCGCGATCGCGAAGAAGTGGCTGGCCGAACGCCACGGCGTTCAGATTCGCGGCCATCTCACCCAGCTCGGGCCGATCGCGGTGCCGTTCGAGTCCTGGGCGCAGGTGGATGCGAACCCGTTTTTCGTCGCCAATGCGTCGATCGTGCCGGAACTCGAGGCGTTCATGGATCGGCTCCGCAAGTCGGGCGACTCCTGCGGCGCGCGCATCACGGTGATCGCGCGCAATGTTCCGGTAGGCTGGGGGGAGCCTGTCTACGGCAAGCTCGATGGCGATCTCGCTGGCGCGATGATGGGGATCAATGCCGTGAAGGGCGTCGAGATCGGCGCCGGTTTCGCGGCCGTTGCCCAACGGGGAACCGAACACTCCGACGAGATGACGCCGCAGGGCTTCGCCAGCAACCACGCGGGCGGCATCCTCGGCGGCATCTCCACGGGCCAGGACATCGTGGTGTCGATCGCGGTCAAGCCGACCTCGTCGATCAGGCTCGACCGGCACTCGATCGACAAGGCAGGCAATCCGGTCGTGGTCAACACCCACGGGCGCCACGATCCCTGCGTCGGCATCCGCGCAACGCCGATCGCGGAAGCCATGCTGGCCCTGGTGCTGATCGATCATGCGTTACGCCATCGCGCACAGAATGCCGATGTCGCAACTGCCACGCCACGCATTGCCGCGCAGGCCCCCGCCGACGTAATCGCGGGGCTGCGCACTGCCACGGCCGTCGAGGATCCGGACCCCGATGAGGCGTGAAGTGCGGTGAACGGGTGAACAGGTGAACAGGTGAACAGGTGAACACGCGCGCATCTCGCGCTTTCATTCACTCGTTCACTTGTTCACCCGTTCACGTCTTTCACCACCGCGCCCGCACGCCCCCGCGCAAACGTCATCGCCACGACGTCGCCCGGCGCGAGTTGCGCGCTGTCGGTGACGATGTCCCCCTGTGCGGTCGCGACCATCGCGTAGCCCCGCTGCAGCACACCCTGCGGATTGAGGTGCGCGAGACCTTTCGCGAGCGCGCCGTGCCGGATGATTTCGCGGGCGAGCCGCTCGCGTGCTGCGCGAGCGAGCGAGTCCCTGGTGATCGCAAGGCGCGCGGCCTTCGCTGGCGGTGCGCGCAATTCACGCAACAGGCGGAGGCGTGCGGCCGCGAGCGCGGCATCGCATTGCGTGGCCTGGCGCATCCAGCTTCGCGCAAGCCGCGCCACGAGCGCGGCGAGCCGGTTGTGCTGCTCGGCAAGCCGCGCTGCGGGATGAATGAGACGCCGGGCCGCGACGTCGACGCGCTGGGTGCGATTCGCCATTGCATGAGTTGCAGCGCGCCCGAGTCGGTTCGCCAGTTGCCCGGCCCGGTGGCGGTACTCGACACTGTCGGGGGCGACCAGCGTGGCCGCGCCGGTCGGCGTGGGGGCGCGGACGTCGGCGACGAAGTCGCAGATCGTGAAATCGGTCTCGTGACCGACGCCGGACACCACAGGCAGCCTGGATTCGAACACCGCACGAGCGACCGACTCCTCGTTGAATGCCCACAGGTCCTCGATCGAGCCACCGCCCCGGCAGACGATCAGGATGTCGACTTCCGATCGCGCATTTGCGGTGGCGATCGCCTGGGCAATTTCGGCGGCGGCGCCATCGCCCTGTACGGCGGTCGGATACACGATGACTCTCAGCGCCGGCCAGCGGCGGGCGAGCGTTGTCAGCACGTCTGCGACTGCGGCCCCGCGCGGCGACGTGACCACGCCGACCGCCCGCGGGAAGCGGGGCAGAGTGCGCTTGCGCTCGGGGGCGAGCCAGCCCGCCGCTTCGAGCTTGGCCTTGAGCCTCGCGAAGCGCTCGTACAGCGCGCCCAAGCCGGCCAGCCGCACGCTGTCGACGTTGAGCTGGAACTCGCCGCGCTGGTCGTAGATCGACGGAAGCGCGCGCACCTCGACCGCCAGGCCGTCCTTGAGCGGGAAGTCGGCCAACTGCGCCTTGTTCTTCCAGAACGTGCACTTGACCTGCGCGGTTTCATCCTTCAGCGTGAAATACAGGTGGCCGGACGCAGCGCGGTACAGATTCGAGACTTCGCCGGCGACCCAGACCACGCCGAGGTGGCGTTCGAGGATCAGCCGCGCCGACGATACCAGCAGCGATACCGGCAGCACCGGCGGTGCGGGCGCGGAATCCATTTCGCGAGTCAAATCGGTCGCCAGCGGGTATCAGGCCATTGCGAGCGAAGGGGTTGTCGTGGCGGCGAGGGGACGCGCCGGTCGTGGCACCCACCAAGGCCCACGCGCAAGATCGTCCTGGACACTTGATGCAGCAGACCGGTCACGGACCTGACATCCCAACGTCACGTCAAAGGCGAAACGGATGCGGCGCGCGCGCCGAGACGCAAGCGCAACTGCCTGATCGAGCGCCGGTTTTGCGCGGCGAAGTTTTGGGCATTGCAGCGAATTCCCCATTGCCAGCGGGACTTAGCGGACCAATGTACAGGATATGCACATCACTATCCACAGCTTCTGTGGACAACCGGAACCTCGGCAATCGTTCACGACCTCGCGAAGCCGCGCGCCACGCGGCTTCCCGCCCTTACGCCGCGGCTCCCTAGCGAACGCGGAAGATGTGCGCAGAAGCTGCGGGTTAGAATGTGCTCGAGCCCACGCTTGTTCATGAACAAAACCGTATGACCGTCGCACCGCAGGATGCCTCCGCCAGCGGAGCCGGCGCCAGCGGCGGCATCAAACCCGCCGCCCCGCCCGCGCCGAACTTCCTGCGCGCGATCATCGCCGAGGATCGTCGCACCGGAAAGTTCGGCGGCGAGGTCGTCACGCGCTTTCCGCCGGAGCCGAACGGCCATCTTCACTACGGTCATGCGAAGTCGATCCACCTGAACTTCGGGCTTGCCCGGGAGAACGGGGGGCGCTGCCATCTCCGGTTCGACGACACCAATCCGCTCAACGAGGACGTCGAATACGAAGACGCCATCAAGGAAGCGGTACGGTGGCTGGGCTACGACTGGGGCCCGCACCTGTACCACGCGTCCGATTACTACGAGCGCCTCTACGCGTTCGCCGAGTGGCTGATCGAGCGGGGGGACGCCTACGTCGACAGCCAGTCGGCGGCCGAAATGCGCGCGACCCGCGGAACGCTGATCGAACCGGGCATCGCGAGTCCCTGGCGCAGCCGGCCGGTCGAGGAAAACCTGGCGCTGTTCCGCCGCATGCGCGCCGGCGAATTCGCCGACGGCGCGCACGTGCTGCGCCTCAAGATCGACATGAGCAGTCCGAACGTCAACCTGCGGGACCCGGCGATCTACCGGATCCGGCACGCCACCCACCACCGGACCGGCGATGCGTGGCGCATCTATCCGCTGTACGACTACGCGCACGCGGTGTCCGACGCGCTCGAGCGGATCACCCATTCGATCTGCACGCTGGAGTTCCAGGACCACCGGCCGCTCTACGACTGGGTGAACCAGCGGCTTGCCGACGGTGGCCAGATCGCGCGTCCATTGCCGCAGCAGATCGAGTTCGCGCGGCTCAACTTCACCTACGTGATGCTCTCCAAGCGCAAGCTCATTGAGCTGGTCGAAGGAGGCTTCGTCGACGGCTGGGACGATCCGCGCATGCCGACGCTGGTGGGCGCGCGCCGGCGCGGGTTCACGCCCGAGGGCTTCCGGCTGGCGAACGAGCGCACCGGCGCATCCAAATCCGACAGCTGGATCGACATCGGTGTGCTCGAGGACGCGATGCGCGACGACCTTAACCTGCGTGCCGAGCGGCGCATCGCCGTGCTCGATCCGGTGAAGCTGGTGATCGACAACTTTCCGGCCGGCGAGTCGGAAACCTGCCACGCGCCCAACCATCCGCAGCGGCCCGAACTCGGACGCCGCGAGCTCAGGTTCGCGCGGGAGCTGTGGATCGAGCGCGGCGACTTCACGGAGAACCCGCCGAAGGGCTACTTCCGGCTCGCGCCCGGTGCCGAGGTCAGGCTCCGTTACGCCTATATCGTCAAATGTGTCGGCGTCGACAGGGACCCGTCCGGCGCGGTGAACGTCGTACATTGCACCTACGATGCTTCGACCCGCAGCGGCACGCCTGGCGCCGAGGTCCGCAAGGTCCGGGGTAACATCCACTGGCTCGCCGCGGCGGACGCGGTTCCCGCCGAGATCCGGATCTACGACCGGCTGTTCCGGGTGCCGTTTCCGGGCACGCGCAACCCCGGCGGTGATCGCCGCCCGGGAGCCGGTGCGATGCCGCCGCCGGTCGAACACGCGACGCTGGTGGCCGGCGACGACGATGACGACGGCAAGGAAGCCGCCGAACGCAGCTTCCTCGACGATCTCAACCCCGAAGGCAAATCGGTGATCCGCGGCTACGTCGAACCAGCGCTCGCCGCGGCCGCGCCCGAGGAGCGCTACCAGTTCGAACGTGAGGGCTATTTCGTCGCCGACCGCTTCGACCACGCGCCGCAACGGCCAGTGTTCAACCGTGCGGTCACGCTGAAGGATTCCTGGTCCGGTAAGTCCGGCGGCTGAATCCTTCACGGCGAGAGCCTGCCGCTTGCTTCCCTGGCGCCTGGCGCTAAACTTCCCCGCCGCAACCCCCGAAATCTTCTCCACAGAGAGACCTCCGCCATGAAGCGCATCGTCCTGTTCCTCGCTACCAACCTCGCGGTCCTGTTCGTCATCTCGGTCGTGCTGCGGATGTTCGGGCTCGACCGGGCGGTCTACTCCGCGACGGGCCTCGATTACGGCTCGCTGCTCGCCTTCGCGGCCGTGGTCGGATTCAGCGGCGCGATCATCTCGCTGCTGCTGTCGAAGCCGATGGCGAAGTGGTCGACCGGCGCGCAGGTGATCACCCAGCCGCGCGACGAGGCCGAGGCCTGGCTGTTCGAGACCGTGAAGCGGCTGTCCGATCGCGCCGGCATCAGCATGCCGGAGGTGGCGATCTACGAGGGCGCACCGAACGCGTTCGCTACCGGCGCGTTCAAGAACTCCGCGCTGGTGGCTGTCTCGACAGGACTCCTGCAGACGATGAACAGAGAGGAGGTCGAAGGCGTGCTTGGCCACGAGATCGCGCACGTTGCGAACGGCGACATGGTGACGATGACGCTGATCCAGGGGGTCGTGAACACCTTCGTCGTGTTCCTCTCGCGCATCGTTGGCTCGATCGTCGACCGCGCGGTGTTCCGGAGCGAACGCGGTACCGGACCGGGCTATTTCATCACCGTGATCGTCTGCCAGATCGTGTTCGGCATCGTCGCTTCGATCATCGTCGCGTGGTTCTCGCGGCAGCGCGAGTTCCGGGCCGACCGCGGCTCGGCCCAGTACATCGGCACGCCGAACCCGATGATCAACGCGCTGCGGCGACTGGCGGTGACCAGCGAGGAAGCGTCGCTGCCGCCCGCGGTCCGCACGCTCGGCATCACCGACAAGCCGGGCGTGATGGCGTTGTTCTCGACGCACCCGCCGTTCGAGGCGCGCATCGCCGCGCTGCAGGCGGGCGGCTAGTCTCGCCGACGCAAAAGGCGTTCGCGGGTTCGGTGGCTGCCGGGATCGCGGAGTTGCGCCTTTTGCGTCGGGATTGGATTCACGCGGTCGCCTAGGGGGCGGCGCGCATTGGCCACTTCGGGCGCCCGCCGGCAAGAGCACCGAACAACGCGTATTGTGCGCGGCGCCCTGCGAATCGAGCTGACTTGCGTCACTCGCTCAGGCCCGCGCTGGGGTCGTCGCGAGCATCATCGATCTGACCCAAACAAAAACGGCCGGGAGAACCCGGCCGTTTTTCGCGCAGCGTCGCTCGCGGCTACTTCAGGTGATTCGAGATGAGCTTGGTCATCTCGAACATCGTCACCTTGGCCTTGCCGAGGACGGCCCGGAGTTTCTCGTCCGCGTTGATCATGCGGCGATTGACGGCATCCTGGAGCTTGTACTTCTTGATGTAGTCCCAGACCTTCTTGGTGACTTCGGTACGCGGCAACGGGCTGTTGCCGACGATCGCCGCCAATGCAGCGGAAGGCGTCATCGCCCTCATGAACGCGGCATTCGGCTTACGCTTCGCGCCGGCCTTCTTCGCGGGGGCCTTTTTTGCGGGGGCTTTTTTTGCGACGGGCTTGCGTGCCGGGGCTTTCTTCGCCGGTGCCTTCTTGGCGGCGGGCTTGCGGGCGGCAACTTTCTTGGCGACTTTCTTTGCTGCTTTCTTGGCGGTGGCCATGTTTCTCCTTCCTGGTTTTGGGTGCTTGTTACGGCGCTTCAACGCTCTGAAGCCGACCCTCCTGTCGCGGGTAAAACCTGCTTCATCGACGAGGAACTATACCGCAATCCCGAGGGAACAAAAGCCCCGCAACAGCTTTTTTCATAGGGGAGAACGCGACTGTTGCAGGCATGCGAGCGCCACGCGGTCGCCGGCGGGCACGCTTGTCGCGTGGCCTTGGGGCATGCGACGCTTCCACCATGCGCCTTCCACTGTTCGCGTCCCGTGATCCCGCCTCGTTGTTGCGGCGCGGATCCGGCCCGGGCGCGGGGCACGGCGGATACAGGGGGACGATTGCCAGGGCACTGGTCATGCCGGTCGCGATCGCGTTGTCGATTGCGGCCGCCGCGGCATGGGCGGCGGAGCCGCGGTACGATCGCGGGCGCCTGTTTCGCATCGATCGTCCCGGCCTCCCGGCCTCTTACGTCTTCGGCACCCTGCACTCGGACGATCCGCGCGTCGCTGCGCTGCCCACGAAGGTTTCGGATGCGCTCGGCAAGGTCCGCACGGCGGCGTTCGAGACCCTGCTGGTCGACCGCGACGTCGCCGAGTTCGCCGCCGCCGCCCGCTACGAAGACCAGCGCCGCCTGACCGATCACCTGGACGCCGCGAAGCTCGATCAAATCCGCACGGCACTGGGGTGGGCGGCACCTCCCGAATCGACGCTGGTCCGGACCAAGCCCTGGGCCATCCTGCTGATGCTCGCGCAGTCGCGCGACGGCGGGTCGGCGACGCTCGATGGCGTACTCCTGGCCGAGGCCAAGGCTCGAAGGCTTGCCGCCTTCGGACTCGAGCTGCCCGACGAGCAGGTCGCCTCGCTCGATGCCATCCCGCTTGCAAGCCAGCTCGCGCTGATGAACTGGGCGCTCGACTCGCGGGAGCGGCGCGCGGCGGAACTCGAGGCGACCACGCGGGCGTGGCTCGCAGGCGACCTCGCGCGGCTTTGGGCGATGGCGCTCAGGCCCGGGACCGCAGACCCCTCGCTCGCCCCACACTTTGAATCGCTGCTGCGGCACCTCGTGACCAACCGCAACACGCTGCTGGCGCACCGGCTTCACCTTCCCCTCGCGCGCGGGCGCGTGTTCGTCGCGGTCGGCGCGCTGCACCTGTTCGGGGCGGAGGGGCTGCTCGCGCTGATCGCGCGCCAGGGCTACCGGGTGACGCGACTGATGCGCGGCACGCGCCTTCGCGCTCACCCGGGTCATCGGCATCGCGCGGCACGGTAGAATCACAGGTTCCACGGTTGAATCCTCGATGAAAAATCTCGGCGACCTGCGCACCGACTATGCCCGGGCGTCGCTCGACGAGAGCGACGTGGCGCGCGATCCGCTGCAGCAGTTCGCGCGCTGGTTCGACGAGGCGCGCGAAAGCGACCCGCTGGAAGCCAACGCGATGACGCTCGCCACTTGCGGCCCGTCCGGCAGGCCGGCGGCGCGCATCATGCTGCTGAAGGCGTTCGACGCGCGAGGTTTCGTCTTCTACAGCAACGAACGCAGCGCCAAGGGCCGCGATCTCGCGGCCAATCCTCGGGCCGCGCTGCTGTTCCACTGGAGCGCGCTCGAGCGGCAGGTGCGCGTCGAGGGCGGCGTCGAGCGCGGCGACGAGACCGAAGCCGACGCCTATTTCCAGTCGCGACCCCGCGAATCGCGCATCGGCGCCTGCGCCTCCCCACAGAGCGACCCGATCGACAGCCGCAGCTGGCTCGAGGCCCGCTACGCCGAGCTGGACGCGAAGTACCGCGACGCGCCGATTCCCAGGCCCGCGCACTGGCGCGGTTTTCGCGTCGTCCCCGACGCGATCGAATTCTGGCAGGGACGCCCCTCCCGGCTCCACGATCGGATCGCCTATGTCCGCGAAGGCGGGCAGTGGCGGATCGCGCGCCTCGCACCGTGAGGCTTAGGTCGGCTGCCCCGTCGCGCGCGCTGATCGCGTTGATGGCGCTCGGGGCCTGCAATCACGTCGTGCTCGCCGGCGGCCGGATGGCGTTCCTGCTCGACGCGATCGGCAACGGGGCCTCGGCCGCGGTTGTCGGCGTCCTGATGGCTCTGTTCGCGCTGCTGCCGATGCTGTTCGGCATCCACACCGGCCGGCTTGCGGACCGCATCGGCGCGCGCAAGCCGATGCTGTGGGGTTCGATCGGCTGCGCGGTTGGCGCGGCTCTTCCGGTGCTGGTGCCCGGACTGCCGGCGCTGTTCATCGCGGCATCGCTGATCGGCGTCTCGTTCATGCTCGTCCAGGTTCCGATCCAGCAGGTGACCGGAGCGATCGGCGACGCATCCGTGCGCGTCGGCAATTTCAGCTGGCTTGCGCTCGGCTACTCGCTGTCGGGGTTCCTCGGGCCGCTGATCGCCGGGTTTGCGATCGACAGCCTCGGCTTCGGCTGGGCCTACGCGTTGCTTGCGCTGATGCCCGTGATACCGGCTGTCATGCTCGCAAACAACCGGCCGGCGCTTCGCGTGCCGCCTGCGCAGGCCGAATCGCGGCGCGGCCATCCGCTCGAGCTCGTGCGCAATCGCAAGCTGCGCTCGCTGTTCGTGACCAACGCGCTGTTCGCGCTGGGCTGGGACCTGCACGCGATCTTCGTGCCGCTGTACGGCTCGAGCATCGGACTCTCGGCAGCGCAGATCGGGCTGATCCTGGCGTCGTTCGCCGCGGCGACGCTGGTCGTGCGCTTCGCCCTTCCCTGGTTCGTGCGGCGTGTCGACGAAGGGAGGATGCTGACGGCGGCGCTGGCGGCCGCCGGCAGTGTCTACATGGTGTTTCCGTTCACGACCAGCGTCCTGGCGCTCGGCGCGCTGTCGTTTGTCCTGGGGCTGGGGCTGGGCAGCGGCCAGCCCTTCGTGCTGTCGCTCCTGCATGCGAACGCGCCGCCCGGACGTGTGGGCGAGACCATCGGCGTGCGGATGTCGTTGATGCAGGCGATGGCGGTGGCCGTGCCGCTGGTGTTCGGCGCGCTCGGCAGCTCGGTGGGCTTGTTGCCGGTGTGCTGGGTGGTCGGCGCTTGCCTGGGTGCCGGGGGCTACTACGCGAGGCG
>JBKKAZ010000224.1:0-31424 GCA_046714435.1 Casimicrobiaceae bacterium | reverse complement strand
GTCGTAGAGCTCCTCGATAAACGGAGCGTTTGCTCCGAATAGCGTGCTGCTTCCCTCGAATTCCTTCATCGCGCCCATGCGTTCACCCTAACGATTCATCGACCATGCGGAGACGTGCCGCACCACCACCAACGCGCGGGCCGCCTTACTTCCGCTCCGCCAGCGGCGCAACCAAGCGCCGCGCCGCACCAACGTAGAGCTGACGCGGGCGACCGATCTTGTATTCGGGATCGGCCACCATTTCATTGAGCTGCGCGATCCAGCCAACAGTGCGCGCCAAGGCAAAGATCGCCGTGAACAGCTGCACCGGGATGCCGATCGCCTTTTGGACGATCCCCGAGTAGAAATCCACGTTCGGATACAGCTTGCGCTGGACGAAGTAGTCGTCTTCCAGCGCAATTTTCTCGAGCTTCATGGCTAACTGGAACAGTGGATCGTCCTGCAGCCCCAATTCCTGCAGCACCTCGTGGCAGGTCTCCCGCATCAGCTTGGCGCGCGGATCGTAGTTCTTGTAGACGCGGTGGCCGAACCCCATCAGCTTGACGTTGCTGTTCTTGTCCTTGACCTTGCTGATGAACTCGCCGATCTTCTCGACGCCACCATGTGCCCGCAGTTCGTAGAGCATATTTAGCGCCGCCTCGTTGGCGCCACCGTGCGCGGGTCCCCAGAGGCAGGCGACACCCGCGGCGATCGCCGCGAACGGATTGGTCCCCGACGACGCGCACAGCCGTACCGTCGAGGTCGAGGCATTCTGCTCGTGGTCGGCGTGCAGGACCAGGATGCGGTCGAGCGCGCGCACCAGCACGTCGTTGACCTTGAAGTCCTCGCAAGGCGTAGCAAACATCATGCGCATGAAATTGCCGGCGTACGATAATTCGTTACGCGGGTACATGTACGGCTGGCCCACCGAGTACTTGTAGGCCATCGCTACCAGCGTCGGCATTTTCGCGATCAGCCGGATCGCGGAGATGTCGCGCTGATGCGCGTCGTTCAGGTTGATCGAGTCCGGGTAGAACGCGGACAGCGCCCCCACCAGGCCCGTCATCACCGCCATCGGATGAGCGTCGCGCCGGAATCCGCGCATGAAAAACTGCATCTGCTCGTTGACCATGGTGTGGTGGGTCACGCGCGAGGTGAAATCGGTCCGCTGCGCCTGATTGGGCAGTTCTCCGTAGAGCAGCAGCTGGCAGACCTCGAGGTAATCGCAGTGCGCAGCGAGTTCCTCGATCGGATAGCCGCGGTAGAGCAATTCACCCTTGTCGCCGTCGATGTAGGTGATCGCCGACGAGCAGGCCGCGGTGGACATGAAGCCCGGGTCGTAGGTGAACTTACCGGTCTTGCCGTAGAGCGCGCGGATATCGATGACATCCGGACCCAGCGTCCCGGAAAGCACGGGAAAGCTGATGCTCGGCGAACCGTCGGAAAAGGTCAGCGTGGCGGTGCGGTCGGTCATGGTGCGTCCTCGTTCGAGAGTCGTTGGTCCGTTCGCAGCGGTAGCCTGAGCCGCGCGACCAGGGGCGCGACCTCGGGATCCTGGGGCTCGGCGATACCTGCGATCACATCCCAGAGCGTGTTATCGGAGAGCTCGAGCAGCCGCTCCAGCATGGCCATTTCGTCCTCGGTGATTGCGTCACCGCGCGCATCCAGATAATGCGTGAGCACCAGGTCGTTTTCGAGCATGCCGCGGCGACAGCGCCAGCGGAGCCGCGCTAATCGACGTTCGTCGACTTGTGGTTGGGCGTTGAGCGTTGGGCGTTCCACGGGTTGAGCGTTTGGCGTTGAGCGTTGGGCGTGCATAGCGCTGTGCGCAGGGTCGCAGGATGGCGGGGCTACGGTATCGGCAAGACCTACGCTGAACGCTCAACTCTCAACGCTCAACCCTCTTTGCTCAACGCTGAACCCCATCACACCGCCCTTTTCACGAGGAGATCCTTGATCCTGCCGATCGCCCGGGTCGGATTGAGTCCCTTCGGACAGACGTCGACGCAGTTCATGATCGAGTAGCAGCGAAACAGCCGGTACGGATCCTCGAGGTTGTCGAGACGCTCGTTGATCGCAAGGTCGCGGCTGTCGGCGATGAAGCGATAGGCCTGCAGCAGCCCCGCCGGACCGACGAACTTGTCGGGGTTCCACCAGAACGAGGGGCACGCCGTCGTGCAGCAAGCGCACAGGATACATTCGTAGAGCCCGTCCAGCTCCTCGCGGTCCTCGGGTGACTGCGGACGCTCCTTCTCGGGCGGCGGCGTGTCGTTGACCAGATACGGCTTCACCGAATGGTACTGCTTGAAGAACTGACTCATGTCCACGATCAGGTCGCGGATCACCGGCAGCCCCGGCAGGGGACGCAGCTCCACCGGCTCCTTCAGTTCCCTCAGGTTGGTCACGCAGGCGAGTCCGTTCCTGCCGTTGATGTTCATCGCGTCCGAACCGCACACCCCTTCCCGGCAGCTGCGGCGGAACGAAAGCGTCTCGTCAACCTCCTTGAGCCGCACCAGCGCATCGAGCAGCATCCGGTCGGTCGGCGCCAGCGGCACGTCGTAGTCCTTGATGTAGGGCTTGTCGTCGCTGTCAGGGTCGTAGCGATAGATGCGGAATTTCATGACGCTCTCCGAGCGATGAAGAATGAACGATGACGAATGAAAACTGCCCGCACCGGCGCGATGCGCTCATTCTTCATGGCGGCGCCAGCCGCATCATCCTTCATGCCGTCCCTCATTCTTCATGGCGGCGCCAGCCGCATCATCCTTCATATCAATAGGTTCTTGTCTTGGGCGGGAACGCCTCCACCGAGAGCGGCTTCAGGTTCACCGGCTTGTAGGCGAGCCGGTTGCCGTCGCGGTACCACAGCGTGTGCTTCAGCCAATTCGCGTCGTCGCGATCCGGGTAGTCGCTCCGCGCCTGCGCGCCACGCGATTCGCGCCTCGCTTCCGCCGATTGTATCGTCGCCTTCGCGGTCTCGACCAGGTTATCGAGCTCCAGCGCCTCGACGCGAGCGGTGTTGAACGTGCGGCTCTTGTCGCTCAGCGTCACGCGCAACGCGCGCTGCTCGATCTGCAGCACCTTGCGCACGCCTTCGATTAGCAGCTGTTCGTTGCGGAACACCCCGCAATGGGCCTGCATCGCGACGCGTAGGTCGTTCGCGATCGCAGCGGTGCCCTCGCCTCCGACGTTCGAATCGATGCGCGCGAGCCGCGTCAGCGCCGCGTTGGAAGCATCCTTCGCCAGATCCTTGTGCGGCTCGCGGTCGAGCCGCTGATCGGCGATGAAGTTGCCGGCCGCACGGCCGAAAACGAGCAGGTCGAGCAACGAGTTGGTCCCGAGTCGGTTGGCGCCGTGCACCGACACGCAGGCGCATTCGCCGACGGCGTAGAAGCCGTTCACGACGGCATTCGGATTGCCGTCCTTCGGCGCAACCACCTGTCCGTGAATGTTGGTCGGGATGCCGCCCATCATGTAGTGGATGGTCGGCACGACCGGGATCGGTTCCTTGATCGGGTCGACGTTCGCGAACTTGAGCGCGATCTCGCGGATCGACGGCAGCCGCTTGTTGATCACGTCCGGCCCGAGGTGGTCGAGCTTCAGCAGCACGTAATCCTTGTCCGGGCCGCAGCCCCGGCCTTCCTTGATCTCCTGGTCCATCGAGCGGCTGACGACGTCGCGCGACGCGAGGTCCTTCAGGTTCGGCGCGTAACGCTCCATGAAGCGCTCGCCGTTGCAATTGAGCAGGATCCCACCCTCGCCGCGCACGCCCTCGGTGATCAGCACCCCCGCGCCAAAAACACCGGTCGGGTGAAACTGCCAGAACTCCATGTCCTCGAGCGGGATGCCGGCCCGCGCCGCCATGCCGAGACCGTCACCCGTATTGATGAAGGCGTTGGTCGACGCAGCGAATATTCGCCCGGCACCGCCGGTGGCGAAGATCGTCGCTTTCGCCTGGAGGATCATCACCTCGCCGGTTTCCATCTCGAGCGCGACGACGCCGAGCACGTCACCCTCGGTGTCGCGCACCATGTCGAGCGCCATCCACTCGACGAAGAACTGGGTGTTCGCGCGGACGTTGCGCTGGTAAAGCGTGTGCAGCATCGCGTGGCCAGTTCGGTCCGCCGCCGAGCACGCGCGCTGCACGGGCTTCTCGCCGAAGTTCGCCGAATGGCCGCCGAACGGCCGCTGATAGAGCGTGCCGTCCGGATTGCGGTCGAACGGCATGCCGAAGTGCTCGAGCTCATAGACGACTTTTGGCGCCAGCTTGCACATGTACTCGATCGCGTCCTGGTCGCCGAGCCAGTCGGAGCCCTTGATGGTGTCGTACATGTGCCAAAGCCAGTTGTCCTCGCTCATGTTGCCGAGCGCGGCGCCGATGCCGCCCTGCGCCGCGACGGTGTGCGAACGGGTCGGGAACACCTTCGACAGCACCGCGACCGAAAGGCCGGCTTCGGCAAGCTGCAGCGACGCGCGCATGCCGGCGCCACCGGCGCCGACGATGATCGCGTCGAAGCGACGCACGGGCAATCCGCTCATCCCCAGAGAATTCCTATCGTCCAGCCGAGATACGCGATCAGCGCCGCGACGATCGACGACTGCAGCGCGAGCCGGACCGCGGTCGGCTTGACGTAGTCCATCGCGATGTTGCGCATGCCGACCCAGGCGTGGTAGACCAGCGCCACCATGAACAGGAAGCTCGCGATGCGGAACAACTGGCTCGCGAACAGCGCCAGCAAGCCTGCGTGGTCGAGCCCGCCGTTCCAGAGCACGATCCCGAGCAGCAGCAGCGTGTAGACCAGCATCACCACGGCGGTGACGCGCTGCGCGAGCCAGTCGGCGAGGCCGTAGTGCGCGCCGACCAGGTGCTTGCGGCCGGTCGCGCTCACCATAGCCGCACCGCCAGCATCAGGGTAAGCAGCAGCGCTGCGACCAGCACCACGGTCGCCGACAGTCGCGCGGCCTTCAGTTCGAGTCCCACGTGGACGTCCAGCAGAAGGTGCCGGATGCCCGCAAACAGATGATGCAGATACGCCCACGCCAACGCGATCGCGACCAGTTTCGCGATTGCGTGGGCCATGAACGCCCTGAACGCCGCGTAGGCCTCGGGCGACGTGAGGCTGGCTTCAACGCCCCACAGCAGCGCCGGGATGCCGACGAGGAACAGCAGCGCGCCGCTGGCCCGGTGGAGAATCGATACGAAGCCCGGGAGCGGAAGGCGAATTCGAGGCAGGTCGAGGTAGACCGGACGCCGCTTCGCGTCTGGCCTCTGCGCAAGCGCCATCTAGCGCCCGCCCTTGCCGTGCGACGGCGGCAGCGCGGCAGGCCAGGACCGAATGCCGCGATCCGGTTCGGCGACGAACCTCGCAGCGCTGTCCGCGGCGCAACCTGGGGGACGGGCGTCGGGCATCGGCAGGTGGAGATCGCAGTGAAATCCCGCGCCACTCGAGGATGACGCGGCGGGTTCGGCAACTCGCGGAGTTTGTTGCGCAGCAAAATTATAGCGCGCTTTGCCCGTGCCGACGCCACCGATCGGCCGCTTCACGAGTGCCTGGCGCGGCGAGGCGCGCCCTGCCCGCGTTCAGCCGATCGCGTTGGCGTAATGGTGCGCGAGCGTCACGCACAGGCCGCGCCGGAATTCGACCGGTCGCCCCCCGAATGTGAATGTCACGCGCTCCACCGCGAGCAGCGGCGCGCCGACGGGCACGCCGAGCGCGGCGGCGCTCGCGGTGTCCGCGCCCACCGCCTTGAGCCGTTCCTGGGCGTGGAGCATGCGCACGCCGAACTGGGTCTCGAAGAATCCGTACATCGAGCCCGGGTAAGCAACGAGCTTCGCGCGCGTCAGACCGCGAAACAGCGCAGCCGGCAGCACGATATCGTCATACACGACAGCCTTGCCGCCCCATTCCAGCGTGCGGTGGATCTGGATCACCGGGTCACCGTTGCGGATCTCAAGCAGTTTCGCGACGTCGGCGCTCGCCCTGGCGCGACGCACATCGACCAGACGGCTCGCGGGGAACTCGTCGCCACCATTGTCGCGACGAATGCGCAGAAATCGCACCGTCGATTGCGCCTCCTCGGTGTGCGTGGCCACGAACGTGCCCTTGCCCTGGCGCCGGACCACCAGGTTGTCGCCGGCCATCGCGTCGATAGCCTTGCGCACGGTTCCCTGCGAGACGCCGAACCGGGCCGCGAGCAGGATTTCGGAGGGAATCGCCTCGCCGGGCTGCCACTCCGCGTCAGCCAGGGCCGCTACCAGCAAGTCCTTGATCTGCAGGTAGAGCGGACGGAAGCTTGGTGCGGCAGGCGGGGGATTGCTGGTGCGATTCATGGGTCGGGGTCGGGTCCGGCGCTTCCGCCACCGATTGCGCTGTAGGCCGTGCGCCGGCCGATGCCGGCACCAGTGCGCCGCAGCCGGCGGGGCGGGGCCACTATCGCACGATCCCGGACTCTTGTCTCTCATGTCTTATATATGATATAAGAGTTCATTGACAGTCATACGGCGGCGCTTCTAGAATGCACACGGATCGGCGTTCACCGGGCGGGATCGTCGCGGCCATCAACCGCCGCGAACGGCGCCGGACCCATCCGCCGCCGCTTTCCCCATCCGTTGCCAGGAGCGTTCCCATGAAAGCACCCGTCCGCGTCGCCGTCACCGGCGCCGCCGGCCAGATCGGCTACAGCCTCCTGTTCCGGGTCGCCAACGGCGACCTCCTCGGCCGCGACCAGCCGGTCATCCTGCAGCTCCTCGAGCTGCCGATCGAGAAGGCGCAGAACGGCCTCAAGGGCGTGATGATGGAACTCGAGGACTGCGCGTTTCCGCTGCTCGCGGGGATGACCGGCGGCGGCGATCCGGCAGCCGCGTTCAAGGACGCCGACGTGGCGCTGCTGGTGGGCGCACGGCCGCGGGGCCCGGGCATGGAGCGCAAGGATCTGCTGCTCGAGAACGCCAAGATTTTCACCGAACAGGGGGGGGCGCTCGACCGCGTCGCCTCCCGCCAGGTCAAGGTGCTGGTGGTCGGCAATCCCGCCAACACCAACGCTTACATCGCGATGAAATCGGCGCCGTCGCTGACCCGGGAGAACTTCACGGCGATGCTGCGTCTCGACCACAATCGCGCGCTTTCGCAGGTCGCCGCCAAAGCCGGCGTCCCGGTCGGCGACGTCGAGCGGATGGTGGTGTGGGGCAATCATTCGCCGACCATGTACGCGGACTACCGCTTCGCGACGGTGGGCGGCCGCTCGCTCAAAGACAAGATCAACGACGAACAGTGGAACCGCACCGAGTACGTACCCAAGATCGGCAAGCGCGGGGCCGCGATCATCGAAGCGCGCGGACTGTCCTCGGCGGCCTCGGCGGCCAACGCCGCGATCGATCACGTTCGCGACTGGCTGGCTGGCACCCGGGGGAAGTGGGTAACGATGGGCGTGCCTTCGGACGGCAGCTACGGCATCCCGAAGGACGTGATGTACGGCTTCCCGGTGACCACCCAGAACGGCCGCTACGACATCGTCCAGGGGCTGGCGATCGACGACTACTCCCGCGAGAGGATGAACGCCACGCTGGCCGAGCTCGAGGAAGAGCGCGCCGGCGTCGCCTCGCTGCTGAGTTGAACATGCCCCCCTCGCCCGGAACGAAGTTTCGCGCCGCGCTCGCCGCGCAACGCCCTTTGCAGGTGCCGGGCGCGATCAACGCCTACCACGCGATCCTCGCCGAGAAGACCGGCTTCCTCGCAATCTACCTGTCCGGCGGCGGCGTCGCCGCCGGTTCGCTCGGCCTGCCCGACCTCGGCATCAGCAATCTCGACGACGTGCTCACCGACGTGCGGAGGATCACCGACGTGTCGTCACTGCCACTGCTGGTCGACGTCGACACCGGATTCGGCGCTTCGGCATTCAACATCGCCCGCACCGTGCGCTCGCTGATCAAGTTCGGCGCTGCTGCGATGCACATCGAGGACCAGGTCGGCGCCAAGCGTTGCGGTCACCGCCCCGGCAAGGCGATCGTCAGCAGCGAGGAAATGGTCGACCGCGTCAAGGCCGCGGTGGACGCCAGGACCGACCCGGATTTCGTGGTCATGGCCCGCACGGACGCGCTCGCCGTCGAGGGCCTTGACGCCGCGATCGACCGCGCGGTGGCCTGCGTCGAGGCCGGTGCCGACATGATCTTCCCGGAGGCCGTCACCGAGCTTGCGATGTACCGCCGCTTCGCCGACGCCGTGAAGGTGCCGGTGCTCGCGAACATCACGGAATTCGGTTCGACGCCGCTGTTTCACGTCGACGAGCTGGCCGGCGCCGGGGTCGCGGTCGCGCTCTACCCGCTGTCCGCGTTCCGCGCGATGAACCAGGCAGCGCTCAACGTCTATCGAACGCTGCGCAGCGAAGGCACGCAACGGTCGGTCGTGGGCACGATGCAAACCCGCGTCGAGCTCTACGAGTACCTCGGCTATCACGCATTCGAAAACAAGCTGGACGAGCTGTTCGCGAAGCAGACAGCGGATGCGAAGCCATGAGCGTCCAGCTCGTATCGGCGGACGCTAACGCAAGACCAGGCGCACGCGAACTCGGCGTTAAGCTTGCGACCAGCAAGCGGCGGCCGCTCAAACAAGCTGGACGAGCTGTTCGCGAAGCGCGGGGCACCCAATGACACGTCGTAGGAGCTATCGATGAGCAATCCCGTTACCGGACCCGGACCGAAGCCGAAAAAATCGGTGGCGCTTTCCGGCGTCACCGCGGGCAACACCGCCCTTTGTACCGTCGGGCGCACCGGCAACGATCTGCACTACCGAGGCTACGACATTCTGGACATCGCGGACACTTGCGAGTTCGAGGAGATCGCCTACCTGCTGGTGCACGGCAAGCTGCCCAACCCGGCCGAGCTCGACGGTTACAAGCGCAAGCTCTGGTCGCTGCGCGGGCTGCCCAATCCGGTGCGTGCCGCGCTCGAGACGCTGCCCGCCGGCGCACATCCGATGGACGTGATGCGCACCGGCTGCTCGGCGCTCGGCTGCGTGCTGCCGGAAGAGGACGACCACAACGTGCCTGGAGCGCGCGACATCGCGGACCGGCTGATGGCCTCGTTCGGCTCGATGCTGCTGTACTGGTATCACTGGAGCCACAACGGTCGGCGCATCGACGTCGAAACCGACGACGACTCGATCGGCGGACACTTCCTGCACATGCTGCACGGCCGCGAGCCGTCCGCGCTGTGGGTCAAGGCGATGCACACCTCGCTCAACCTCTACGCCGAGCACGAGTTCAACGCCTCCACCTTCGCCGCCCGCGTCATCGCCGGCACCGGCTCCGACCTGTACTCGGCGATTACCGGCGCGATCGGCGCGCTGCGCGGGCCCAAGCACGGAGGCGCGAACGAGGTGGCGTTCGACGTCCAGAACCGCTATGTGACGCCGGACGAAGCGGAAGCGGACGTGCGGCGTCGCGTCGAGGCCAAGCAGGTGATCATCGGCTTCGGGCATCCGGTCTACACCATCGCCGATCCCCGCAACAAGGTGATCAAGGAGGTCGCGAAGCGGCTATCCGAGGCATCACGAAGCATGAAGCTGTTCGAAATCGCCGCGCGGCTGGAGACGGTCATGTGGGATGCCAAGAAGATGTTTCCGAACCTCGACTGGTTTTCCGCGGTCAGCTATCACATGATGGGCGTGCCAACGGCGATGTTCACGCCGCTGTTCGTGGTCTCGCGCACCTCCGGCTGGTCGGCCCATGTGATCGAGCAGCGCGAGGATGGCAAGATCATCCGGCCGTCGGCGAACTACACCGGGCCCGAGGATCGCAAGTTCGTGCCGTTAGAGAAACGGGTTTAGGGGCTGGGGTCTCGGGGCTAGGGAGCGAACTGCCGATGGAAGCGCCAAACCGTTTGCCAAGAGAGATACGGGTCTAGGGACTAGGGAGCGCTCTGCCGATGGAAGCGCCAAACGGTTTGCGGAAATCCCGTCAGGTTTCTTCTCCTGTCACCGATCTCGCTTTCGCCATCGCGAGCCCGCGACTTCGACGCTGCACGGCCGCTCCCTAGCCCCTAGTCCCTAGCCCCTGGTCCCTAGCCCCTATTCCCGAACCCCCATGTCCGCCCCCATCAGCAACGTACGCCCCGACCCCGACCGCGTTCTCACCGACATCGCGGACTACGTCAGCAGTTTGACGATCGAGAGCGTCGACGCGTACAGCACCGCGCACTACTGCCTGATCGACACGCTCGGATGCGGTTTCGAGGCGCTGACTTACCCCGCCTGCAGCAAGCTGCTTGGCCCGATCGTGCCCGGCACGAGCGTCCCGAATGGGGCGAAAGTGCCCGGCACATCGTTCCAGCTCGACCCGGTGAAGGCCGCGTTCGACATCGGCGCGATGATCCGCTGGCTCGACTTCAATGACACCTGGCTCGCCGCCGAATGGGGTCATCCCTCCGACAACCTGGGCGGCATCCTGGCGACGGCCGACTGGCTCTCGCGGACCGCGATCGCTGCCGGCAAGGCCCCGCTCGCGATGCGGGACGTGCTTACGGCGATGATCAAGGCGCACGAGATCCAGGGCGTGCTGGCGCTGGAAAACAGCTTCAACCGGGTCGGACTCGACCACGTCGTGCTGGTGAAGGTCGCGTCGACCGCTGTCATCGCCCAGATGCTCGGCCTTAACCGTGACGAGATCGTCAACGCGGTTTCGCTCGCCTGGGTCGACGGGCAGGCGCTGCGCACCTACCGTCACGCGCCGAACACCGGGTCGCGCAAGAGCTGGGCCGCCGGCGACGCGACTTCGCGCGCCGTCCGTCTCGCGCTGATCGCCAGGACCGGCGAGATGGGCTACCCGTCGGTGCTGTCGGCCAAGACCTGGGGCTTCTACGACGTGCTGTTCAAGGGCAACCCGTTCCGACTGCAGCGGCCCTACGGCAGCTACGTGATGGAAAACGTGCTGTTCAAGATCAGCTTTCCGGCCGAGTTCCACGCGCAGACCGCGGCCGAGTGCGCGATGCAACTCCACCCGAAGTTGAAGGACCGCATCGCCGACATCGCCAAGGTCACCATTCGCACTCACGAATCGGCGATCCGAATCATCGACAAGAAGGGCCCGCTCGATAATCCCGCGGACCGTGACCACTGCATCCAGTACATGGTCGCCGTGCCGCTGATCTTCGGCCGACTCACCGCCGGGGACTACGAGGACGGCATCGCCGCCGATCCGCGCATCGATGCGCTGCGCGAAAAGATGGTCTGCGTCGAGGACCCGGGCTTTTCGCGCGACTATCTCGATCCCGGCAAGCGTTCGATCGCAAACGCCATTACCATCGAGTTTCGCGACCGAACCACGACCGGCGAGGTCGTCGTCGAGTACCCGATCGGCCACCGCCGGCGGCGCGCCGAAGGCATGCCAGCGCTGATCGAGAAGTTCCGGACCAACCTTGCGCGCCGATTCCCGGCGAAGCAACGGGATGCGATTCTCGCCGTCGCGCTCGACGCCAAGCGCCTCATGATTACGCCGGTGCACGAATTCGTGGACCTGATGGTGATCTGAACCGAGAGTGTCCCGCGTGCCCCTTTCCCCTGCCGTGCTGCTCCTGTTCGCCGTCCCGCTGGTGGCGACGGCTGCCGAACTTCCTCGGCGCAAATCCGGCCTGTGGGAGATCGCGACCGCCGCCCCCGGCAGCCCGGCAGGCGTGTCCGCGCAAATGTGCATTGACCGGAACACCGACGACTTCACCCGCCAGCTCGCGGGCGCCGGCATTCCGTGCTCGAAAAACGAAGTCCGGCGCGAAGGCGGCAATCGCTACGTGGTCGACAGCGTCTGCCAGATCGGCGAGTCCACCGTCACCAGCCGGAGTGTGGTCACCGGCAGTTTCGACAGCGGCTACCAGGTGAACATCCACGCGACGTATTCGCCCCCGCTGCTAAACATGAGCGAGGGCCAATCGACGATCACCTCGAAGTGGCTCGGACCCTGCCGGGCCGGCCAGCGCGCCGGCGATCTGATCATGCCGAACGGCATGACCATCAACGTGTTCGACGCGCCCAAACGCCTGCCGAGCAAGTAGCCCCACCGAACCTGAAAGACGCACGCCATGGCCCACAACCTGTTCGACACACTTAAGGAACTGAAGCTCCCGTCCGGCGCCACAGGCCGCTACTACTCGCTGCCTGCGCTCGCCAACGCGGGCATGCCGAAGGTCGCGCGCCTGCCGGTGTCAATCCGGCTGGTGCTGGAGTCGGTGCTGCGCAGCTGCGACGGCAAAAAGGTCACCGAGGAGCACGTCCGAGAGCTGGCGAACTGGGTGTCGAGCGGCGAGCGCACCGCGGAAATTCCATTCGTGGTAGCGCGCGTGCTGCTGCAGGATTTCACCGGCGTGCCGCTGCTTGCCGACCTCGCCGCGATGCGCAACGTCGCGGCTGCGATGGGAAAGAACGCCAAGATCATCGAGCCGCTGGTCCCGGTGGACCTGGTCGTCGACCATTCGGTGATGATCGACCACTACGGCAGCAAGGAGGCGCTCGATCTCAACATGAAGCTCGAATTCCAGCGCAACGGCGAGCGCTACAAGTTCATGAAATGGGGGATGCAGGCATTCGACACCTTCAAGGTCGTGCCGCCGGGCATCGGGATCGTCCACCAGGTCAACCTCGAGTACCTGGCGCGCGGCGTGCACCTCCGGAACGGCGTGTATTACCCCGACACGCTGGTCGGCACCGACAGCCACACCACGATGATCAACAGCATCGGCGTGGTCGGCTGGGGTGTCGGCGGCATCGAGGCCGAGGCCGGCATGCTGGGCCAGCCGGTGTACTTGCTCACGCCCGACGTCGTGGGCGTCGAACTCAAGGGCAGGCTCGCCGAAGGCATCACTGCGACCGACCTGGTGCTGACCGTCACCGAAATGCTCCGCAAGGAAAAGGTGGTCGGCAAGTTCGTCGAGTTCTTCGGCGAGGGCGCCGCGAGCCTCGCCGTCCCCGACCGCGCGACCATCGCCAACATGGCCCCCGAGTACGGCGCGACGATGGGTTTCTTCCCCGTCGACGATGCGACGGTCGAGTATCTGCGCTTCACCGGACGCACGGACGCGGAAATCGAGGCATTCGCCGCCTATTTCAAGGCGCAGGGTCTCTACGGCATGCCGCGGGCCGGAGATATCGACTACACCAACGTGCTGTCGCTCGACCTCGGGTCGATCAAGACGTCGCTCGCAGGCCCGAAGCGCCCGCAGGACCGCATCGAACTCGGCTCGATGAAGTCGACGTTCACGCAGCTGTTTTCGAAGTCGGTGACGGAGAACGGCTTCGCCCAGCCGGCTGCGAGACTGTCGCAGCGCTTCACGATGGCCCGGCGTATCGCCGATGAACCGGCCCGGCCCGACCGGCAGACGGTGACGCCGGGCGCGCCGCGCGAGGTCGTCGAGATGGTGAATAACCGGCCCACGGCCGGCACGGTCGTGCCTGGTCATGCGAACGGCGCAGACATCGGCTCGGGCGACGTGCTGATTGCGGCGATCACCTCGTGCACCAACACCAGCAACCCGAGCGTGCTGATCGCCGCGGGTCTGCTCGCCAAACGCGCGGTCGAGAAGGGTCTTAGCGTCAAGCCGCACGTCAAGACCTCGCTGGCGCCCGGCTCGCGCGTGGTCACCGACTACCTGACCCAGTCGGGCCTGCTGCCCTACCTCGAGAAGCTCGGATTCAACGTAGCCGCCTACGGCTGCACCACCTGCATCGGCAACGCCGGTGACCTGGCGCCCGAAATCAACGAGGCCATCGCGCACCATGACTTGGTTTGCGCGGCGGTGCTCTCGGGCAATCGCAACTTCGAGGCGCGGATCCATCCCAACCTCAAGGCCAATTTCCTCGCCTCGCCGCCGTTGGTGGTCGCCTACGCGATCGCCGGTACCGTGCTGAGCGACCTTGCGACCGAACCGCTGGGGACCGGCAGCGACGGCAAGCTGGTGTTCCTGCGCGACATCTGGCCGACCTCTCGCGAGATCGCCGCTGTGCTACCGATTGCACGGAATGCCGCGACCTATCGCAAGCTCTACGGCGATCTCGCCAATGCCAACCCGCTGTGGAAGGGCATCGCCGGCAGCAGCGGCCAGGTCTACGACTGGCCGAAGTCGACCTATATCGCCAAGCCGCCGTTTTTCGACGGCTTCGCGATGAAACCCGTCGCCCCGGGAAACATCAACAACGCGCGCGCGCTGGGCATTTTCGGCGACTCGGTGACAACCGACCACATTTCGCCGGCCGGCTCGATCAAGGACACCTCGCCCGCGGGCAAGTGGTTGCTGGCCAACGGCGTCGCCAAGCCCGACTTCAACAGCTACGGCAGCCGTCGCGGCAACCACGAAGTGATGATGCGCGGCACCTTCGCCAACGTGCGCATCAGGAACCTGATGCTGCCGGTGAAGGCCGACGGCGGACGCGAGGAAGGCGGCGTGACACTGTTCCAGCCGTCGGGCGAGCAGATGTTCATCTACGACGCCGCGATGAAATACGTCGGCGAAGGCACCCCGACGGTGGTGTTCGGCGGCGAGGAGTACGGTACCGGCAGCTCGCGCGACTGGGCGGCCAAGGGCACCCAGCTGCTCGGCGTGAAGGCTGTGATCGCGCGAAGCTTCGAGCGCATCCATCGCAGCAACCTGGTCGGCATGGGCGTGCTGCCGTTGCAGTTCAAGGGGACCGACAGCGCGGCGTCGCTGGGCGTCAAGGGCGACGAGCGCTTCGACATTGACGTGCCGGCGGACATCAGGCCGCAGCAGGACCTGACGCTTCGGATCACCCGAGGCGACGGCTCCAAACAAGAAGTCCGATTGCTATGCCGCATCGACACGCCGATCGAAGTCGACTATTTCGCGCACGGCGGCATCCTCCCGTTCGTGCTGCGCGAACTCGTCGCTTGAGGACCGCGCGCTGATGCGCCGCGGCGTGCGAGTAAGGTCAGAGACGACTTTCCCGGGACCTGCCGCTTCGATAGGCCAGGGACAGCGCCGGGAAAGTCGCCTCTGAGCCTACGCCTGGCCGATCGGGTACAATTGTATGGTTTATCTTCCGCGGCGCACCGTCGTGCGTCCGGGTTGCGAATCCCCTTCAGGAGAACGAACACCATGCGTATGCTCGCCACACTAACCGCCCTCGCCCTCGCTGCAACGCTCGCCGCCTGCGGCCCCTCCGCCCAGGAACAGGCCGAGAAGGCCAAGGCCGAGGCAGCCAAGGCCGCCGAAGCGGCCGCAAGTGCGGCCAAGGCCGCCGTAAAGGCGACCGAAGAGACCGCCAAGAAGGCCGCCGAAGCGACTAAGGACGCCGCGGTTGCGACTGGACAAGCAGCGGCAGGCGCCGCTCAGGCCGGTGCCGACGCTGTGAAGGCCGCTGCCGACTCCGCCGTTAAGGCGGCGGCGGATGCCGCCAAGAAGTAAGCGTCGACGACGCGTCTGGATCGACACGGCCGCCGGATTCACCGGCTGCCGCTTTGCCTTTGCGCTCCGATTCCGCTACGCGCGATCGGACTGTCGGGGTCCCCGCTGACGGGAGACGATCCACTTGAGAACGAGGTCCCCGCCTGCGCGGGGACGACAACCGAACAGCAGATCCCCGCGTTCGCGGGGATGACCAAGTCGCGTTCCGATCTCGCTGAGCGAGATCGGGCTTGTTGGTCACTTCGCGGCTGTTTGCCTTGCGATCCAGCGTGTCAGCGGCCGCCACTGCTCCTGGTCCTGTTCGCCGCGCGAACGGGGCAGGTCGAACACTGAAAGACCGTCGCGCGCGCAGTAGACGTAGACCTGCGTGTCGCGCAAATGCGCGATCACCGGAAATCCGGTCGCGGTCAGGAACTCGTCGAGTTCGGCGGCGCTTCGGGTTCGGGCATCCACGCGCGTCGCGACCAGTGCGACCGGCAGCCCGCTGCCGGCGACAGCGTCGCTCTCCGCGATGGTCTGCAGGAAGCGCGCGGTCGCCGCCATGTCGAACACCGAAGGCGAGATCGGCACGATCAGCGCATTGGCGCGGCGCAATTCGGTGCGCAAGTCCGCACCGTCGATGCCGGCCGGACTGTCGATCACCAGCCACTGCGGATCGACCTCCTTGAGTTCGTGCTTGTCGGCGAACTTGCCATGAATCTTCGGGAACAGCGCAGGCCGCCGCGCGAGCCAGGTGTTCGCCGACTGCTGCCGATCGTCGTCGGCGAGCACGACGCGTTGGCGCTTGCCGGCGAGAAATCCGGCGATGTTGGTGGCTAGCGTCGTCTTGCCGCTGCCCCCTTTGGGATTGGCGATCAGCAACGTCAGCACGGTCCTCCTCCGGACGGTCGAGATTCCGGCGAGAGTGTAGCTGAACCCCGGGCGCCCCAGCCGCCGGTCGGCGGGGTACCGGGCGCGCCGGCGGCTGGCACATGCCTTGCTGCTGCCAACCGCGGCAGGGTTCCACGGCCCCTCGCCTTCCCATGCGCCTCGAACCAACCACCATCTGCCTGCGCTCGTTCCTCGGCGAGGACGAAGTCCGTAAGGCCACCCACGGGCTTTCGCTCACGCAGCGGCGTGTCCTGGTGCTGCTGGACCGACCGCGCGCGCTCGCGCATTTCGCCGCCCTCCACAAGCTGGAGCCGCGTCGTTTCGAGCGCGACTTGCTGCGGCTGGCCGAACTCGGACTGGTCGCCCTACTTTCGCCGGCTCGGGCGATCGAACTGGCGCTGCCGCTCGCCGCTAATTCGGGCGACTGACGCACGGGGCGCACCCGCGTCCCGCGTCGGCCATGGCGGGTAGAATCCGCGCATGGATCGCCAGCCCGCTCCGATCAATGATGCTGTCGGGCCGGCCGCGGCCGCACTTGACCGCAGGCGCGACCCGCGTAAGGACGCCTTCGAGACCAACAAGCTGAAAAAGCGCCTGCGTCGCCAGGTCGGCCAGGCGATCGCCGACTACTCGATGATCGAGGATGGCGACCGGGTGATGGTGTGCCTGTCCGGCGGCAAGGACAGCTACGGGCTGCTCGACATCCTGTTGACCCTCAAGGACGCGGCACCGGTCCGCTTCGAGATCATCGCTGTCAACCTCGATCAGAAGCAGCCGGGATTCCCGGCCGACGTCCTACCGCGCTACCTCGAAGGCCGTGGTGTTCCGTTTCGAATCGCCGAGCAGGACACCTACAGCGTCGTCAAGCGGGTCATCCCCGAGGGCGCCACGATGTGCTCGCTGTGCTCCCGGCTGCGGCGGGGCGTGCTTTATCGCGTCGCTGGCGAGCTCGGCGCCAGCAAGATCGCGCTCGGTCATCACCGCGACGACCTGACCGCGACCTTTTTCCTCAACCTGTTCTTCGGCGGCCGGCTGAAGACCATGCCACCCAAACTCTGCTCCGACGACGGCCGCCACGTCGTGATCCGCCCGCTGGTCTACGTTCGCGAGCGGGATCTCGCGCGCTACGCCACGGCGATGGCCTTCCCGATCATTCCCTGCAATCTCTGCGGTTCGCAAGAGCACCTGCAGCGCAAGCAGGTCGGCGCGATGCTGCGCGAGTGGGAACTCAGGCATCCGGGGCGGCTCGACTCGATTTTCAACGCGATGGCCAATGTCGCGCCATCGCACCTGCTGGATCGCGGGCTGTTCGACTTCGCCGCCGTGCGCGCTGGCGGACTCGCGGATGCGCAGGGCGACACCG
Source organism: Casimicrobiaceae bacterium (assembly GCA_046714435.1). Classification (GTDB taxonomy): domain Bacteria; phylum Pseudomonadota; class Gammaproteobacteria; order Burkholderiales; family Casimicrobiaceae; genus VBCG01. The sequence continues at coordinate 13,812 of JBKKAZ010000224.1, read as the reverse complement.
CCTTCGACGTCGATCGCGCGCTCGAGGACGCGATCGAGCGCGCCGGATCGCAGCACGGGACGCCGATCCCGATCGCGCGCGGCTGATTGCGATGCGCGCGATGCGCGTGGCCGTCGCCTGGTGTCGTTGCATAGTGCTTGCCGCGGGTTTCGCGACGGCGCTCGCGGCACCAGCGCAGGCGCCCGCCGCGGACACGCTCGCGGGCGCCGCACTCGGCGATGCGCTGCGACGCGGCGGCCACGTCATCTACTTCCGCCACACCTCGACCGACTTCTCGCAGAACGACGCGGCGATGACCTCGTTCGCGGACTGCGCTTCGCAGCGCAATCTGACCGACGCTGGCCGCACTGAGGCGCGCGCGATCGGCGAGGCCCTGCGCCGCGCCGGCATCCCGGTGGGCGACGTGCTCGCGAGTCCGTATTGCCGCACGATGGAAACGGCGCGCCTGATCTTCGGCCGCGCCACCGCGTCGACCGCGGTGCGCGGCGGCCCGGCCAGCGACGAGGGCGACCGCTACGCCGACCTGCGCGCGCTACTGGCACGCGGCGCATCCGCGGGCACCAACGTCGCGATATCGAGCCACGGCAATCCGTTCCACGCCGTTGCCGGCCCGCCCTATCTCGCCGAGGGCGAAGCGGCGATCGTCGCGCCCGGCGGACCGAACCGCTTCCGCATCGTCGGCCGGGTGCGCAAGGACGGCTGGGACGAACTGAGGCCGCGCTGAAGCTTTCAGCCGCGACGGCGCGCCGACCTACTTGATCGTCGTGTAGTCCTGCCCGAAAAGAATCTTGCGCGCCTGGTCGCCACCCAGCGGCGTCGTGGTCGGGTTGACCTTCTGCACCAGCGCATAGGCACGCTTGACGGCGGGTCGCGCGGCGATGGCATCCTTCCACCGCGCCAGGTGCGGGAAGTGCGCCATGTCCTGGTTCTGGCGCGCGGGTTGGACCCATGGGTAGCAAGCCATGTCGGCGATCGAATAGTCGCTGGCGATGAACTCACGGTCGGCAAGCCGCTTGTTCAGCACGCCATAGAGCCGGCCGGTCTCGCGCACGTAGCGGTCGACCGCGTAGTCGATGCGCTGTGGCGCGTAAAGCAGGAAATGGTGGCACTGCCCCGCCATCGGTCCCAATCCACCCATCTGCCAGAACAGCCACTGGCCGACGTCGACCCGCCCGCGCAGGTCGTTCGGATAGAAGCGGCCGGTCTTGCCGGCGAGGTAGAGCAGGATCGCGCCGGATTCCATCATCGCCACCGGCGCGCCGCCGCCGGGCGGGTCATGATCGACGATCGCCGGAATGCGGTTGTTCGGAGCGATCTTGAGGAACGCGGGTTCGAACTGCTCGCCCTTGCCGATGTTGACTGGCTTGACGGTGTACGGCAATCCGGTCTCCTCGAGGAAAATTGTGATCTTGTGGCCGTTCGAGGTGGTCCAGTAGTAGAGGTCGATCATGGCGCGGCCTGTTGTGAGGGACTAGTGGCTAGGGGGCAGCGCGGAGTAACGAGCGCTGCGGACTTGCGATCCGGATTACGGCGATGCGGGTCGCGACATCTGCACAATGTCACACTTCGCATCTACGCTCCCTAGCCCCGAGCCCCTAATCCCTAGCCCCTAGAAAGTTCCGGGATACAGCCCACCGTCGAGCAACAGGTTCTGCCCGACGATGTAGCCGGCGTGCGTGCTGCAAAGGAATGCACAGGCCGCGCCGAACTCGTCGATGGTCCCGAAGCGGCCGGCCGGATGCGCGGCCTGCTGCTGCGCACGAATCTCGTCGGCCGACACGCCCGCTGCCTTCGCCCGCGTTACGAAGTTGCTGCGCAGTCGGTCGGTGTCGAACGGTCCCGGCAGCAGGTTGTTGATCGTGACATTGTGGCGCGCGACCTTGCGCGAAAGCCCGGCGACAAAGCCGGTCAGCCCGGAACGCGCGCCATTCGACAGTCCGAGAATGTCGATCGGCGCCTTCACTGCGGCCGAGGTGATGTTGACGATGCGTCCGAAGCGCCGTTCGATCATGCCGTCGACGGTCGCCTTGATGAGCTCGATCGGTGTGAGCATGTTCGCGTCCAGCGCGCGGATCCAGTCGTCGCGCGTCCACTCGCGGAAGTCGCCGGGTGGCGGGCCGCCGGCATTGTTCACCAGGATGTCCGGTTGCGGGCATGCCGCCAGCGTGGCCGCGCGGCCTGCGGACGTGGTGATGTCGCAGGCGACCCAGGCGACGTCGCGCCCGGCGCGCGCGCCGATCTCTTTCGCCGTGCGCTCGACGTCGACGACGGTGCGCGCGAGGATCGTGACTTCGCAGCCCGCATCTGCCAGCGCCTGCGCGCAACCCCGGCCGAGTCCCTTGCTTGCCGCGCACACCAGCGCGCGTTTGCCTGCGATGCCTAGGTCCATCGAGTGTCCCGAGTTGAAATTGGATTGGGCGACTGGAGAATTCGCGACCCTGTGGGCGCGCTTGCAGGAGCCGCGGCTAGACTTTTGACGCGATCGCCCGTCGCGCCTGCAACACCGTCAGGATCGCGATCACCAGCAACACCGCGACCACCATGAACATCTGGCGCGCGAGCGCGTGGTCGAGCATCAGACCGAACCACAGCGGACCGAGCGTCGCGCCGACGTCGAGTCCCGAGTAGACGAATCCATACACGCGCCCCGACGCCCCCTGCGGGGTGGCGCTGCGCACGATCAGATCGCGAGATGGCCCGGTGACGCCAAGGGTGAAGCCGATGGCCACGAACAACGGCAGCAGCATCGCGTGTGCCACTCCAAGGTAGACCAGACCGATGAGGATCGATGCGGCCAGCAACCCGCCCACCGCGATGCGCTCGTGGTGATTCGAGCGTGCGGCGAGAAAGCCGCCGGCGAAGATGCCTGCGCTCGCACCGAGCAAATACGCCGTCACCGCCGAGTTCGCGAGCGACAGCGGCACGTCGAATCCGGTGTAAAGCGCGCTCGCCGCAAACGTCTGCATGCCCACTGTGGCGATCGTCTGCACGATGAAGTAGCCAAAACAGCTCAGGATCGCCGCGTCCCGGAACAGCGTGAGGCTGCCGCGCAAGGTATGCGTGTGCGCATCCGCTGCCCGGTGCGAGACGAGATGGGAACGCTGCGTCGCCATCGCGCCGAGCACCACGATGCCGACCAGCCCCATCGCGCCCAGCGCCTCCCGCCAGCCGAACAGCGCGGCCAGTCCGAAACTCGCCACCGGCGCGATCGCGTAGCCCAGGTTGCCGAAAATGCCGTGGGTCGAGTAGGCGTGGCCGAGGCGGCGCGGCGCGACGGTGGCGTTCAGGATCGCGAAGTCGGCCGGGTGGAACACCCCGTTGCCTGCCCCCATCAGCGCCATGATCGGGAACAGCCAGCCCACGCCGGGGGCGAACCCTGCGGACAGCGTTCCACAAGCCAGGAGAGCCATGCCGGCCAGCAGCACCGGGCGTGCGCCGATGCGATCGACCCAGAATCCGGCCGCGAACTGGACGATCCCCGACGCGGCGTAGAACACGCCGACCAGCGCGCCGAGCAGCGACCAAGACACGGCGAACTCGGCGCGGAGCAGCGGGAACAGCGGCGGGAGCGCGAGCTGGAAGAAATGCGAAAATCCGTGCGCGACGCCGACGAGGCCGATGACGCGCGCATCGCGACGCAACGAATTCGAAGGTGCCAGATCCAAGACGAACCGAAACGCAGGAAGGAAATTGTCGGATCGCCACTATAGACTACGGCCGATAGAGGTCGTTACTGAGGAAAGGAGCGTTGCGATGGTCGACAAGGTGGAAAAGCCGGACGCCGAATGGCGCGCGCAACTCTCGCCCGAGCAGTACCGGGTGACGCGCAAAAAAGGTACCGAGCGCGCGTTCTCGGGCAAGGACTGGGACAATCACCGCCCCGGCCGCTACGACTGCGTGTGCTGCGGCGCGCCGCTGTTCGACGCCGCGACCAAGTTCGACTCCGGGACCGGCTGGCCCTCGTTCTACGCGCCGGTTGACAAGGCCAACGTGCGCGAAGACGACGACAGTTCGTTTTTCATGCGCCGTACCGAGGTCGTCTGTGCAGCCTGCGACGCTCACCTCGGTCACGTATTCCCCGACGGCCCGGATCCGACCGGGCTGCGCTACTGCATGAACTCGGCAGCGCTCAAGTTCCAGCCCAAATCGTAATCCGGGGTGACGGAACAGGCAAACCCGGCGGGTCAGGGGCATCGGGTCGTAATACCCTGAAAGCAAGGACGTTTTAGGGCCGCCGGGGTTGCGTAGCGGTGGCCTCTGCCGCTTGTCGGTCCACCTGGACAGGAACCGATTCCATGATGATATCATTTTGATACGCCACGACCGGGCGCGACTCTGCCCCGGCGAGCGGGCGAGTCTACGGAGACACTCATGGAACGCATTTCGGGCAAGCGGCCTCCCGCCGGTAGCGAACGTCCGATCCGCACTTTCAGCGGCTTTCTCGCGCTTGCGCTCGGCTTGGGACTGTGGGTCCTGGCGGGCTGGCGGCTTGCCGCCACGATTAGCGCGGGTCGGCCAGGCGTCGCCGCGATCGTCGGGATCGTCGTCGTGTTCGTGCTTGGCATCCTGGTGCTCGCGGGCCTGTACACGCTGCAGCCCAACGAGGCAGCCATCATCCAGCTGTTCGGCGCATACCGCGGCACCAGCCGAGTTCCGGGCCTGCGGGCGACCAACCCGTTCTATACCCGCAAGAAGCTGTCACTGCGCGCACGCAACCTCAACGGCGAGCGGCTCAAGGTCAACGACAAGCGCGGCAACCCGATCGAGATCGCCGCCGTCGTGGTCTGGCACGTCCACGATACGGCAAGAGCCGCGTTCGACGTCGACGACTACGAGAACTTCGTTAAGGTGCAAAGCGAAGCGGCGGTGCGGCACCTCGCTTCGTCGTTCGCGTACGACGAAGATGATAGTAAAGGGACGACCGAGCCGACTTTGCTGGGCAACTCGCAGGCGGTCGGGCAGGCACTCGAGCGGGAGCTGCAGGCTCGGCTCGAGCAGGCCGGTGTGGTCGTCGAGGAGGCGCGGCTCACCCACCTCGCCTACGCGCCGGAAATCGCGCAGGTCATGCTGCGCCGCCAGCAAGCCGAAGCAATCATCGCCGCGCGCCAGAAGATCGTCCACGGCGCGGTATCGATGGTTGAAATGGCGCTGTCGGAGCTGTCGGCCAAGCAGGTTGTCAATCTCGACGACGAGCGCAAGGCCTCGATGGTGTCGAACCTGATGACCGTCCTCTGCGCCGAGAGCAATGTGCAGCCGGTCATCAACACCGGCACGCTGTACAGCTGACATTCAACGCGCGGAGGTCCGAACATGGGAAGGATGCTCACCTGGTTACTGGTCGCGGTCACCGTCGGCGGCGCGGCGACCGTCGCCGCGACGATGGGCGGCGTGCCGCCGCGCATCGCCACGCACTTCGGCGCCGGCGGCGCCGCCGACAGCTGGATGACGCGCGATGGCTACCTCGCGTTCATGCTGGTGTTCGTGCTGGGCCTGCCTTGGTTTGTGTACGTCATGGCGGCGGTCCTTCCGGGCCGCTTCCCGCGCTTCACCAACCTTCCGAATCGCGACCACTGGCTCGCGCCGGCGCAGCAGGGCGGGACGCTCGCGGCGCTGCGGGCCTTCGGCGCCGGCATCGCCATCTTGATGGCGCTGATGGTCACCAGCGTGCACTTCGCGATCCTGCACGCCAACACCGTGCAGCCGGCCCGCCTCGCTGAGGGTCCGTTCGTTGCGGGCCTCCTGCTGTTCGTCGCCGCGGTCGCGGCCCTGGTCGTGGGAATCTACCGGCGATTCAGAAGCGCTCCGGCGAACCCCGGCCGCCGCTGAACGACTCGATGGCAGAGCGCAAGTCGTTCCTGCTGCGCATCGATCCGGCCCTCTGGGTGGCGGTGGAGCGGCTGGCGCAGAGCGAATTGCGCAGTGTCAACGCGCAGATCGAGTACCTGTTGCGCGACGCGATTTCGCGTCGCGGTGTCCGTGCGGCGCCGGAGCGCGGCGTCCCCGACGAATCGCCGCCGCGCGGCGGCAACGACTGACACCTCGGAGCCCACCCATGGCCGCATTCCACAGCAGCAAGCCGGAACCGCTCACCGCCGAGCAGCGCCGCGTCCTCGACTCGCTCTCCGCCGCGCAGCGGCGCGCGTTGGTGCGCGCGACTGGCGTGCGGCGCAAGAGCGAACGTGAGTTCCTCGGGCTCCCCCTCTACGCGATCGCGGTCGGACCCGATCCCGAGCGAGATGAAGTCCGTGGCCACGCAAAGGCCATGTTCGCGGTAGGAGACATCGCCACCGGTGTGGTGGCCGTGGGTGGTTGGGCGCGTGGCGTGTTCGCGTTCGGCGGGCTGGCCACCGGGCTCGTATCGTTCGGCGGCCTGTCAGTGGGACTGTTCGCCGCGTTCGGCGGACTCGCCCTGTCGGCGCTGCTGGCCGTGGGCGGTGGCGCGATCGGCACACTCGCGATCGGCGGCGCGTCGCTGGGCCACTACGCGGTCGGAGGCGCGGCGTTCGGCAGCTACGTCGCCGGCCCGCAGCACGTCGACCCGGAGGCGCTCGAACTTTTCGAGTCGTTCGGCTTCGCGCCGCCCCATCGGACGCGATGACTTGCCGCTCGGACGCGCCGAGGTGGCGCGTTTCTGCCGAGTCCTACGCGTTCAGGCGGGTCCCCCCAGCACCCGCACGAGGAAGTGGCCAAGGTCCTGCAACTCCTCCAGCACCGCGCTGTGCGGCATGCGATAACTGTGCCATTCGACCGGCCAACCGGCCGCTTCGAGCAGCTGCCGCGACTCGTCGCCCCAGGCATGGCGCACCACTTCGTCTTCGCTGCCGTGCGCGACAAACAAAGGCGTGTGCCGATTCGCCGGCGCCGCTTCCTCGGCGAGCCGATCGGGATCGATCAGGTAGGCCGATAACGCGGCCACGCCCGCCAGGCGCTCGGCATGCCGCAGTCCCGCGTACAAGGCGACCGCGCCGCCCTGCGAGAATCCACCGAGCACGATGCGCTCGGACGCGATGCCTCGACGGCGTTCTCGCGCGATCAGCTGCTCGACATGGGCACGAGACACGCGCACGCCGGCAAGGTCGGCGTGCGCCTTGAAGTCCGCGCCGTACAGGTCGTACCACGAGGGCATCACGTAGCCGCTGTTGATCGTTACCGGCATCTCGGGCGCGTGAGGAAACAGGAACCGTACCCGCAGTGTGGTCGGCAATCCCAGCGCCGGCACCATGTCGGACCAGCCGTGGCCGCTGTCGCCGAGACCGTGCAGGAAAATCACCGCGGCGTCCGGCGACGCGGCAGTCTCGATTTCAATGGCCGGCAGGAGCGCGAATTCGGTCATCCGGCGTGCATTCTGGCCTGTTCAGGCGCGTGACGGAAGCGTACACTCCGCGCCCTGACGCCGACCGCCCTCACGAGGGGCAGGAAGGCACCGCCCGCCCGGCGCCGGACCGAATGCCCGACCATCGCTGCGGAACATCCTCGGGAACCCAAGGTGTCTTCGGCGGCCTTACAAAAGACACGATCTTTTTGCGGAGCATCCCGTCCATGGCGCCAGCCACCTCACTCCTGCGTGACGTCGCGATCGACGACAAGTATGCCCTCGATGCGGGACGCGTCTACCTGACCGGCGTCCAGGCGCTGGTCCGCTTGTTGATGCTGCAGCGCCAGCGCGACAAGCTGGCCGGACTCAACACGGGCGGCTTCGTCTCGGGCTATCGCGGCTCGCCGTTGGGCGGCCTCGACCAGGCACTCTGGAAAGCGTCCGCGTTTCTCGACCGCGCCAACGTGAAATTCCAGCCGGGCCTGAACGAGGATCTCGCGGCGACGTCGATCTGGGGCACGCAGCAGGTCAACCTGCATCCCGGCGCCACGGTCGATGGCGTGTTCTCGATGTGGTACGGCAAGGGCCCGGGCGTGGACCGCTGCGGCGACGTGTTCAAGCACGCGAACTATGCCGGCACCTCGAAGCACGGCGGCGTGCTGGTGCTAGCCGGCGACGACCACGCTGCGAAATCGTCGACGCTCCCGCACCAGTCCGACCACGCGTTCTCCGCCGCCATGATGCCGGTGCTGTATCCGTCGTCGGTGCAGGAGATCCTCGACCTCGGTCTGCACGGCTGGGCGATGAGCCGCTACTCGGGGCTGTGGGTCGCCTTCAAGTGCGTAGCCGACACGGTCGAGAGTTCGGCGTCGGTATCCGTCGACCCGTCGCGCGTGGACATCGTGATCCCGGACGATTTTCCGTTGCCCCCGGACGGGGTGTCGATCCGCTGGCCGGACGCGTTCCTCGCCACCGAGGCGCGGCTGCAGGACTACAAGATCTACGCCGCCCTGCACTACTGCCGGGCGAACCGCCTGAACCGCGTGGTGATTGACGCGTCGAAGCCCCGGCTCGGCATCATCACGTCCGGCAAGAGTTACCTCGACGTCCGCCAGGCGCTCGACGATCTCGGCCTCGACGACCGCGAATGCGCGGCGCTCGGCATCCGTCTGTACAAGATCGGCATGCCCTGGCCGCTCGAGCCGGAAGGCGTGCGCCACTTCGCCGAGGGGCTCGAAGAGATCCTGGTGGTCGAGGAAAAGCGCCAGGTCGTCGAGTATCAGTTGAAGGAACAGCTCTACAACTGGCGCGACGACGTGCGCCCGCGGGTGGTCGGCAAGTTCGACGAAAAGGGCGAATGGGTGCGGCCGCACGGCGACTGGTTGCTGCCGGCCGCCGGCGAGCTGACACCCGCGATGATCGCGCGGGTGATCGCAAAGCGCATCGAGCGGCTCGGACTCCTCCCCAGCGCCGCCGACGCGCGGCAAATCCAGCAGCGCGTCGAATGGATCAACGCCAAGGAAGCCGCGCTGGCCAAGCCCAAGATCCAGCTCGCCCGCATCCCGTACTTTTGCTCGGGTTGCCCGCACAACACCTCGACCAGGCTGCCTGAAGGTAGTCGTGCGACCGCGGGCATCGGCTGCCACGTCATGGCGATCTGGATGGATCGCGCGACCTCCGAATTCACGCACATGGGCGGCGAAGGCGTGCCGTGGATCGGCCAGGCACCGTTCACCGACGAGAAGCACATCTTCGCCAACCTCGGCGACGGCACCTACTACCACAGCGGCGTGCTCGCGATCCGCGCCGCGGTGGCGGCAAGAGTCAACATCACCTACAAGATCCTCTACAACGACGCCGTGGCGATGACCGGTGGTCAACCGGTCGACGGACCGCTGTCGCCACAGGACGTCGCGCGCCAGTGCGCGGCGGAGGGGGTCGGGAAAATCGTCGTCGTCAGCGACGATCCGGACCGCTATCCGGCCGGTTATTTCGACGCCTCGATTCCGATTCATCCTCGCGACGCGCTCGACCAGGTGCAGCGCGAACTGCGCGAAATCCCGGGCTGCACGGTGCTGCTCTACGACCAGACCTGCGCGGCGGAGAAGCGCCGCCGCCGCAAGCGCGGCAAGCTGGTCGATCCCGCCAAGCGCGTGGTGATCAACGAGCTGGTCTGCGAGGGCTGCGGCGACTGCGGCATCCAGTCGAACTGCGTGTCGGTGCAGCCGGTCGAGACCGAGTTCGGACGCAAGCGCACTATCGACCAGTCGTCGTGCAACAAGGACTACAGCTGCGTCAAGGGCTTCTGCCCGAGCTTTGTCACCGTCGAGGGTGGCAGCCTGCGCAAGCCGAAGAAGGCCGCCGCCGGCGACTTTTCGAACCTGCCCGAGCCATTGCGCCCGAGCTGCGAGAACCCCTACGGCATCCTGGTCACCGGCATCGGCGGCACCGGTGTCATCACCATCGGCGCGTTGCTCGGCATGGCCGCGCACATCGAGGGCAAGGGCTGCTCGGTACTCGACATGACCGGCCTCGCGCAGAAGAACGGCGCGGTGGTTTCGCACGTGCGCATCGCCGAAACCCCGGAACGGATCTACGCGACCCGCATCGCGGCCGGCGAAGCCAACCTCGTGCTCGCCTGCGACATCCTGACCGGCATTGGCGACGAGCAGCTCGCCAAGATGCAGAAGGGCCGGACCAAGGCGCTGGTCAACACCGCGCTGGTGATGCCCGCGTCGTTCACCCGCGAGGCCGATCTCAAGTTCCCGCTGGGGTCGATGGAGCAGGAGATCCGGGACGCCATCGCCCCCGGCGACGCCGAATTCCTGGACGCGACCAAGCTTGCAACCGGCCTCATGGGCGACTCGATCGCGACCAACCTGTTCATGGTGGGCTTCGCTTACCAGCGCGGCCGGCTGCCGCTGTCGGAAGCTGCGATCATGAAGGCGATCGAGCTCAACGGCACGGCGATCGAATCCAACCAGCGCTCCTTCCAATGGGGACGCGCCGCTGCCGTCGATCCGGCCAAAGTGGCCGCAGCAGCAATAACGCGCGAGCTCCCCGATTCGCAGCGGCTGTCGACGTCGCTGGAGGAAACGCTCGCCCGCCGTGCCCGTTTCCTCACCGATTATCAGGATGCGGCGTACGCTACGCGTTACGGCGACCTCGTCGCGCGGGTGAAGGACGCCGAAGCAGCGGTCACACCTGGCGAGACGACGCTGGCCGAAGCCGTTGCGCGCTACTACTTCAAGCTGCTCGCGATCAAGGACGAGTACGAGGTCGCGCGGCTGTACACCCAGACCGACTTTGTCGAGCGGATCGCGGCGCAGTTCGAGGGCGACTACACGCTGAAGTTCCACCTCGCACCGCCGATGATCGCCAAGCCGGATCCCGCCACGGGAGCACCGAGCAAGCGCGAGTACGGCCCGTGGATGCTCAAGGCGTTTCGCGTGCTGGCGAAGCTGAAGGGGTTGCGTGGGACAGCGTTCGATGTGTTCGGCCGCACTGCCGAGCGCAAGCGGGAGCGCGCGTTGATCGGCGAGTACGAAACGCTGATCACCGAGCTTCTCGACAAGCTCGCACCGTACAATCATTCGCTCGCCGTCGATCTCGCCAGCATTCCCGAGCAGATCCGCGGCTACGGCCACGTGAAGGAGCGCCACCTGATGCTCGCGAAGCAACAGGAAGCCGTGCTGCTCGAGCGGTTCCGGGCGGCGCGGGCAACGTCGATCCCCGCCATGGTCGTAGCCGCTGCGTAGATATGCAAAGACCCTGGGGGCACATTAGGCGTGGCCCGCCGGCGTGTCTTTCCACTTGCTGGAGCCTGAGTTGCAAGATCTGGTTCGCACCGCGCGTTTTACCGCGTTTGCATTCGGCTTCGCATGGATGGGGCCGACACTCGCCGCTACGTTCGCGGGTGTCGACGTGCCTGCGCCACCGCCGCCCAACAACGTCACCGACACGCACTGGGGAGTGCCGGTGGACGATCCGTACCGATTTTTCGAGGACGTCAAGGATCCCGGCGTGCAGGCATGGATGCGGAGCCAGGCCGACGCGACCGAAGCCATCCTCGCGAAGCTGCCCGGACGCAAGGCCTTGCTGGAACGGATCCAGGCGATCGGGTCGCAGGCCTCCGGCGTGGCCAGCGGTACGGTCCGTGTCGCCAGCGGCCGCTACTTCTTCCTGAAGCGCGATCCCGCCGACAACCAGTTCCGGCTGGTCTGGCGTGAAACGGCGAAAGGCGCTGATCGGCCGATCGTCGATCCCGAGGCGCTGTCGAAGGCGGCCGGCACGCCGCACGCGATCCTCGATTTCGCGCCGTCGCCGGATGGCAGGCGCATTGCCTATGCGCTGCAGTCGGGCGGCGGGGAGATAGGCACGTTGCACGTCGTCGAGGTCGGGTCGGGCAAGCCGCTGATCGCACCGATCGACCGCATCCGCTATGCCGTCGTGACCTGGCTCGATGACGGCAGCGGATTCTTCTACTCGCGGCTGCGCGAAGGCTACGACAAGCTGCCGCCGACCGAACGCTTCAACGATCGCACGCGACATTTCCGCGCGCTTGATCAGGCGGCGACCGATCGCAGGGTGTTCAGCCCCAGCCTGAACGCGGAGCTCAAGCTGCCTGCCTACGCGAATGGCGATGTGTTCCAGATCCCGGGGACGCAAACTGCGGCTGCATTGGTCAGGCTTGGCGTTGAGCGCAACGGAGCGCTCTACCTGTCCGACCTCGGGGCGGCGAAGGCCGGCAACGCGACCTGGCGACAGGTCGTCACGATCGATGACCAGGCGGGCAGCATCGATATCGCCGGCGGCTACATCTACCTGCGCAGTTCGAAGGGCGCACCGCGCTACCACGTGGTTCGCATGCGGCTCGCGGCGCCGGATCGCGCCAGCGCGCAGATCGTCGTCCCGGCCGGTGAAGGGGTGATCACCAACATCCGGGCGGCGAAGGACGCACTCTATATCGTCCGCCGCGACGGCAGCACCCAGTCGCTCTGGCGCCTCGCGCACCATCCGCAGGCAAAGCTGGAGCCGATCGCGCTGCCGTTCGCGGGCTCGGTAAGGATCGAGAGCGCGACGCCGTACCGCAACGGCGTTCTGCTGTCGCTTGCCGGCTGGACCCGTGCGGCCAAGCCCTACATGTACGAGCCCTCGGCCGGCAGGGTCGTGCCGTTGCCGTTCGTCGCCGCCGGCGCGCTGGATGCGCCGGACGACATCGCGGCCCGCGAAGTGCGCTACCGGAGTCACGACGGCGTGGACGTGCCGCTGTCGATCATCGCGCGCAAGGACGTGAAGCTCGATGGCAGCAATCCCACGATCCTGTTCGGCTACGGCGCCTATGGCATCACCGAGAATCCGTTTTTCAGTCCGCAGCTCTACGCTTGGCTGGAACGCGGCGGCGTATTCGCGATCGCGCACGTGCGCGGCGGCGGCGCCTTCGGCGAGCCATGGCACAGCGCGGGGCGTAAGGCGACCAAGCCCAACACCTGGAAGGACGCGATCGCGGCCGCCGAATGGCTGATAGCGAACCAATACACGAGTTCCAGGCGCCTCAGCATCAACGGGGGTAGCGCCGGCGGTATCTTGGTCGGCCGCGCCATCACCGAGCGTCCCGACCTGTTCGCCGCAGCGGTGCCCAGTGTCGGCGTGTTCGACGGTCCCCGCTTCGAGGCGAGCGCCAACGGCGTCGCGAACATTCCCGAGTTCGGCACCGTGAAGATCGAGGAGGAGTTTCGCGCGCTAATGGCGATGAGCACCTACCACGCGATCCGCGACGGCACCGGCTACCCCGCCATCCTGCTCGTGCACGGCGTCAACGACACCCGCGTCGACGTCTGGCAGACGCTCAAGGCCGGCGCCCGGTTTGCCGCCGCGTCGACCAGTGGCAAACCGGTGCTGATGCGGCTCGAGTACGACAATGGCCACGGCCAGGGCAGCTCGCGCGCGCAGACCCAGGCGCGATTCGCCGACACGGCGTCGTTCCTGCTGTGGCAATTCGGCGTGCCGGCATTCCAACCGGTCGCCAAGCCCGATCCGCGCGGCGGTTGAAGGCATCGGACCGGCGCGCGAACGCCAGGCGCTGCGCTCTAGCGCGATGGTCCGGCGCCCGATGATGACGCCTTGGCGCCGCGCGAAACGGCGCGCCTGGCGCGTCGCAAGGGCGCTTATTCGAGCCTGATCTCGCCGTCGAAATTCACCTTCAACGCGAGCTTGCCCACGGTCAGCGTCATTTGGGCGGGAAACGACTCGTTGCCCGTCAGCTGGCCTGACTCCAGCGAACGGGCTACCGCCTGCTCGATCTCCCGCTGCGAGTTGACGCCAACGGTCTTCAGGAACTTACGCAGGCTCATGTTGAACGTGTCGTCGTTCATCGGCGTCTCCTGGGAACTCGGGTGCGATCCGTCCAGCTTGCCACATTCCGGCCCGGAAAACGGCGGGGCCCGGCCCCAACCCCCCCCCCCCAAAAAAGCCCCCCAGAGGGAAAAAAGCCAAAA
>JBKKAZ010000223.1:0-3692 GCA_046714435.1 Casimicrobiaceae bacterium | reverse complement strand
GCGGCGTCGTTGATCGCCGGCAGCGACGCGCTGATCGCGATGCGCCTGCACGGCGTGCTGCTCGGCCACCTGAGCGCGCGACCGGTCATTGCGCTGGAATACGACGGCAAGGTGAGCGCGCTCGGCGACGCGCTGGGCATCCCTGTGGCGTTGCGAATGCCGCTCGATCAGATCGCCGAGCGTCTTCCGGCCGCGCTGCAGTGCGTGTGCGGAGGTGATCGCAATGCGGCGTTTCGCGTCGACGCTGGGTTGCGCGCGCGGCTGGCCGAGCAGGCGCTCGCGCACCGGACCTTGCTGTGGCAGGCGATGGCGCGCGCAGCTCGATGCCGGGACGTTGCCACGACGGACTCGCGGCTCGCCGGCTGGGCGGCACAACAGGACGACGACGCAACCAGGCGCATCGTCGCCGCGCTGGTGCGCCGACTTCGCCGGCGCGGAGGCTGACGCGTGCGCCTGCGCCGGCGGCTTGCCGACGCGCTGCGGAGCCCCGGCCGGCTGCTCGCATTCATCGGCCGCGTCGGACAGCTCGCCGCGCGTGGCGAGTTAGGGTCGATGTTGACGCGCATGCGGCCACGCGGCCCCTCACCGGCCGAGTATCGCGCCTGGCGCAACGCGCAGCCGGCAGCGGATTCCGGCGCCGTGCGGGTCGACTTTGTGGTGCTGGTCGATTTCGAGCGGGGCGCCGCGGAAGCGCTGCTGCGGGATCGACGGGTGTCGTTGCCTGAGGCCCGCGCGGTACTCGTTCGTGCCGAGAACGGCGAATGGCAGCGAGGAGCCGATGGCCCGATCCACCCGCTTGGCCGCTGGCTCGTGGACCTTGACGCCGCGTCGTCGTGGTTGTGGTGGATCACGGCGCCGATGGAATTCGAGCCGGGCGCCGCGCGTGCGGTCGCCGAGGCCTGTGCGCTGGAACACGCCTGCATCGTGTATGCGGACCATGACCTCGCCGACGAGAAGGGCCGTCCCGCGCAACCGGTGCACAAGCCGGCCTGGGACGATCAGCAGATCATCGAGCACAACTATCCAGGGGCCTGGTTGATCATCCATGCGTCGCTTGCGCCGTCGATCGGTTCAGCGCGGCGTCCAGGTGCCGCCGGCCCTTGGCGCTTGCTGCTGGACGCCGCTGCCACGCTCGCGCCCGAATCGTTCGTTCATGTACCTCGGGTGCTGGCGCATCTGCCGGCAGCGCCCGGCTGGCCGGTTGCCGATGCGCGCGAACGAGAAGCGCTCAAGCACCACGTTGAGGCTGCCGCGGCCCGTCGCGGCGCGATAGTCGACGCCGACCCGCTGCGTGTGCCCTGGATCCGTTATCGGGGAGGCGACGCCGCGGCGTCAATCGTCATCCCGACCCGCGACCGCCCCGAACTGCTCGAGCGATGCCTCGCGTCGCTGCAGCGCAACCGCACAGCCCGAAGTGCCGAGGTCGTGATCGTCGACAACGGCTCGACCGATCCGCGTGTGGCGACGCTGCTGAGCCAGGCCGGACGTGCACGCGATCTGACGGTGGAAACGGTGCCTGGCGAGTTCAACTTTCCGCGCCTTTGCAACGCCGGCGTTGCAGCGGCGAGAGGACGCGTTGTCGTCCTGCTAAACAACGACACCGACGCTCCGGAGGACGACTGGCTCGACGAACTGGTCTCGCTCGCGATCCGCCGAGGGATCGGTGCGGTCGGCCCGCTGATGATGTATCCGAACGGTTTCGTTCAGTCTGCAGGCGTGCTGCTCGGCGTGAACCGCACAGCGACCAGCGCGCTCGCCGGCTTCGACCCCGACGACGCGGTCGCGAGAGCCTGGTGCGCGAGCCGGCGGCGGGTCAGCGCGGTGGTGGGCGCGTGCCTCGCGGTCGAGCGAGGCAAGTATCTCGAAGTCGGCGGCTTCGACGAGCGCTTCGCGGTGTCGCACAACGAAGTGGACTTCTGCCTGCGCCTCGAGGCAGCCGGGTATTCGAACCTGTTCACGCCGTTTGCGAGCGTCGTGCACGAGGAGGGCGCAACCCGCGGCTTCGAGCTGACGCTTCCGGAACGCGAGCGGCTGGCGAGCGAGGAAGTGCTGTTTCGGGCGCGCTGGGGAAGCCTCGTGGCAGAGACCGATCCCGCGCACCATCCGTGTCTGGCCCAAGAAGGCAATCCCTTCGCGCTCGCGGCGACAGTGAGCGACCTGCACCCGCGGGCCGGCTGGCGCGTCCTCCATGCGGCCGCACGTTCCGGCATCGAGCAGCCGAACGGGTAGAATGCGCGGGCCTTGGCGCAGCGCTAAGACCCCATTGAGCCATACGGAATTGAGTCACGTGCAACGTAAAACTGGTGTCGTTCCCGCGAAGGCGGGAACCTAGCGTCGTTCGACGGAAGTCACTGGGTCCCCGCCTTCGCGGGGACGACGGTTTTCTCGGAATCCCGCGTCACGCTTTTGGGTAACGCCCAGCAGGACCTCGAGTGCCATGACAGCCCGGCCGCGCGTCGACTTCGTCTGCTTCAATTTCTTCGACTGGGACGGCGTCCGGCTCTACGACGGCGGCGCCGAGCGCTATCTGCTCGACCTCGCCCGGCTGGTGCGGACGCTGGGCGGCGAGCCTCGCATCCTGCAGAACGCGCACGCGCCGTTCGCGCGAGTCGTTGATGGCATCGATGTCGTCGGCGTGCCGGTCGCCGGAACGATGGACTTCGGAGAGGCCTCGCTCGGGTTCGCCGATCACACTCGCGACGCCGCGCTGGTCGTTGCCTCGCCCGAGGAACTCGCCTGCCGATTGCCGGCGTCGCCGACGGTCGTCGCGATCAACCACGGCGTGCACTGGGACTATCAGGGGGCGCGGCTCGACAGTTTCAACCCGGAGCGATTTCGTCGCCTGATCGACGCGCTGCGGGTATGCCGTACGTGCGTGTGCGTGGACACTAATTTCATCAACTGGTTGCGTGCGATCGACACCCGGGCGGTGCCGGCCTTGCGTTACGTGCCGAACTACGTCGATCTGGCGAAGTTCCGGCCATCCCCGAAACGCTTCGATGAAGAAATACTGAAGTTCCTGTTCCCGCGCCGGCTGTGCTTCGAGCGCGGATTTCGCCACCTGGTGACCGCGTTCGACCACTTGCTGCCCAGGCAGAGCGCGATCGACCTTGCGATCTGCGGTACGGGTGACGAGGAGGACGAGCGCATCGCCGCGGAGTTCGTCGCGCGGCATCCGGGGCGTGTGCGTTGGTCAAAGCTGCCGATGGATGCGATGCCCGGTGCGTTCGCGCAGTCGCACGTCGTGCTGGTGCCGACCGTGGTTGCCGAGGGTACTTCGTTGTCGGCCATCGAAGGCATGGCGACCAACAACGCGCTGGTGGCGACGTTCGTCGGCGGCTTGCCGAACGTGGTCGTCGACGGGCTGAACGGCATGCTGATCCGGCCCGGCGCTGAACCGCTGATCGCGGCGGTCGAGCGGCTGGTCGAGGACCGTGCGCTGGTCGGGCTGCTCGCGCAGAACGGCCTCGGGATGTGCGCGGCATTCTCGCGCGAGCGCTGGGAGGCGCGCTGGCGCGAAGTGCTGGCCGAGTGCGTGCCCGCGTTCGCTGCCGCCGCGCTGCCGGTTCGCATGCCGAACGTATCGATCGCCGAGTATCCGCAGCCTACCCGCGACGCCTATGCCGCTTCGCCCTGGCGTCACCAGTTCGAGGTCGAGCGGCCGCTGCTCATTGCCGAGCGCGACCGGCAGG
>JBKKAZ010000222.1:0-3297 GCA_046714435.1 Casimicrobiaceae bacterium | reverse complement strand
CTCGAAGCGCTGCAACAGAACCTGATCCGCTCGCACGCAGTTGGTGTCGGCGCGCCGCTGGCACCGAGCATCGTTCGCTTGATGCTCGCGCTCAAGGCAGCGAGCCTCGCGCGCGGCGCGTCGGGCGTGCGCGAAGAGGTCATCGACACGCTGCTCGCGGTTCACGACGCGGGGCTCGTCCCCTGCGTGCCGGCGCAAGGGTCGGTCGGCGCTTCCGGCGATCTCGCGCCGCTCGCCCACATGACGCTCGCGATCCTCGGCGAAGGCGAGATGCTCGTCGATGGCGCCCGCGTGCCCGCGCGGGGAGTGCTGCGGCAGGCCGGCATCGCGCCGCTCGAACTGGCTGCGAAGGAAGGGCTCGCGCTGATCAATGGCACGCAGACCTCGACCGCGCTCGCGCTGCACGCATTGCTCAGCTTCGAGCCGGTGCTGGAATCCGCGCTGATCATCGGGGCGATGACCGTGGACGCCGCGCGCGGCAGCGACGGTCCGTTCGATCCGCGCATCCACGCGCTGCGCGGCCATCCGGGACAGATCGACGTCGCGCAGTACTACCGCACGCTGCTCTCCGGCAGCGCGATCCGCCGTTCGCACCTGACCGGGGATGATCGCGTGCAGGATCCCTACAGCCTGCGTTGCCAGCCGCAGGTGGTCGGAGCTTGCCTCGACCAGCTGCGCTACGCGGCGCTGGTGCTGCTGCGCGAAGCCAACGGTGTCACCGACAATCCGCTGGTTTTCGCCGAGTCCGACGAGCTGGTGTCCGGCGGCAACTTCCACGCCGAGCCGGTCGCGCTTGCCGCCGACGGGATGGCGCTGGCGATCGCGGAAGTCGGCGCGATCGCCGAACGCCGCATCGCGATGCTGATCGATGCCGGCGTCTCGCGCCTGCCTCCTTTCCTCGCTGCGGATCCGGGCCTCAACAGCGGGCTCATGATCGCGCACGTCACCGCGGCCGCGCTCGCCTCCGAGAACAAGTCGCTGGCGCATCCGGCCAGCGTCGATTCGCTGCCGACCTCGGCCAACCAGGAAGACCACGTTTCGATGGCGACGTTCGCCGCGCGGCGCCTGCAGCCGATGATCGCCAATACCGCCGCCATCCTCGGCATCGAGTTCATCGCCGCGGCGCAGGGGATCGAGTTCCTGAGGCCGCTCACGAGTTCCGCGCCGATCGAGGCGGCGCACGCGCTCCTCCGCACGCACTGCGCACCGCTCGAGCGGGACCGCTACCTGGCACCCGACATCGAGCGCGCGACCCGGCAGGTCACCGACGGTTCGCTCGCGCGCATAATTCGCAGTCTGGCCGGCCTTCCCGCGCTGTGGAATCCGGCCTAGCAGACCGATGCAAAAGGCGTCCGGGCGGTCGGTGCATGGCGGGACTGGTTCGCTGCGCCTTTTGCATCGGGATGGGATTCAGGCGGGCGCCTAGGGACGGCCCGTCGGCGCCCGCCGGCAACAGCACCGAACAACGCGCACCATGCGCGGCACTGTGCATCTCCGGTCATTCTGCATCACGCTGCAAGCAAACATTTTCTGCCACCAAGGAGCCATCGATGAAACATTCGTTCGCAATCGCCGCCCTGGCGCTGCTGCCTATCGCTGCCGCCCAGGCGCAGGAAACCAAGGTCGCCATCGGCATTTCGGGCTGGACCGGCTTCGCGCCGCTGACCCTCGCCAGGGAGGCCGGCATTTTCAAGAAGCACGGGCTCGATGTCACGATCAAAAAGATCCCGCAGAAGGACCGCCACCTCGCGATCGCGTCGGGCGACATCCAGTGCGCGGCGACGACCGTGGAGACCTGGATCGTCTGGAATGCGGGCGGTGTCGCGACCACGCAGATCTTTCAGCTCGACAAGAGCTACGGTGCCGACGGCATGATCGTGAAGCCCTCGATCGGCAAGATCGCCGACCTCAAAGGCAAGACGGTCGCGGCGAGTTCGCCCGGAACGGCGCCTTACTTCACGCTGGCTTGGATGCTCAAGAAGAACGGCTTGTCGGTGAAAGACGTCAAGGTCGTCAACCTCGAGCCGCAGGCGGCCGCGAACGCGTTCATCGCCGGCACCGGCGACCTCGACGCCGGCATGACCTACGAGCCGTACCTGTCCGCCGTGCGCGACAAGCCCGCCGCGGCCAAGATCATCGCGACCACCGTCGACTACCCGATGGTCATGGACACCTTCGGCTGCACGCCGAAGTTCCTGAGCGACAACCCGAAGGCAGCGAAGGCGCTTGCCGACGGCTATTTCGACGCGCTCGCGATGATCAAGAGCGATCCGAAAAAGAGCTTCGAGATCATGGGTGCCGACGTGAAGCAGTCCGGCGAGCAGTTCGACAAGAGCCAGGCTTACTTGCGCTGGCAGGACCGCGCGGCGAACCAGAAGTTCTTCGCCGGCGAGCATGCGCAGTTTTCCAAGGAGGCGGCCGACCTGCTGCTCGAGGTCGGCATCATCAAGCAGATCCCGGACCTGTCGAAGCTCGTCGACACGCGCTTTATCAAGTAGCCGGCTCGCTCGCTGATGTCGCCGCTGAAGCCGGTGGCGCCGGGCACGCGGATCGTGCTCGGCATTGCCTTTTTCGTGCTGTTCGTTGCCGTCTGGTCGGCGGCGACGCTGGGCGGTTTCGTCAGCAAGACCTTTCTCGCCGACCCCATCACCATGGTGCGGTCGGGCTGGACGCTGCTCACCGAGATGGGCTTCGCGGGCGACATCGGCATGACCGTGTGGCGGGTGCTGGGCGGCTTCGTGATCGCGGCGGTGCTGGCCCTGCCGCTGGGCGTCGCGATGGGCGCGTACAAGCCGATCGAAGCGTTTTTCGAGCCGTTCGTCTCGTTCGCGCGCTACCTGCCCGCGTCCGCGTTCATCCCACTGCTGATACTCTGGGCAGGCATCGGCGAAGCGCAGAAGCTGTCGGTGATATTCATCGGCAGCTTTTTCCAGCTGGTGCTGATGATCGCGGTCACGGTCGGCAACACCCGGCGTGACCTGGTGGAAGCGGCGTACACGCTCGGCGCGAGCGACCGCGCTCTGGTGCGGCGGGTGCTGATTCCCGGCGCCGCGCCCCAGATCGCGGAAATCCTGCGCATGGTGCTGGGCTGGGCGTGGACCTACGTGATCGTCGCCGAACTGATCGGCTCGTCATCCGGCATCGGTCACATGATCACCGACAGCCAGGCCCTGCTCGCGACCGACCAGATCATCTTCGGGATCATCGTCATCGGGCTGATCGGGCTCGCCAGCGACCTCGCGTTCAAGGCGCTCAATCGCAACTGGTTCCACTGGGCGCAGCTCGACCGGTAGGCAA